>JAOPYL010000256.1 GCA_025964625.1 Actinoallomurus sp.
CCCGCGAGCATGCGGGCGATACCTTTACTATCGTGATAGTAACCTCCCAGTTCCACCTGGAGCATCGGCGTGATGAATGAGCGTGACCAGGAGCGGCGGCCCGCCGGCATGCTTGAAGACGAGGTGCTCGCCGCGCTGTGGAGTGGCGACCGGCCGATGAGCCCGTCCGACGTGCAGGCGTCGCTGGACGGATCGCTGGCGTACACGACCGTGATGACGACGCTGGCACGCCTGCATCGCAAGGGCATCGCCACGCGCACGCGAGCCGGGCGCGGGTACGTCTACTCCCCCAGCGTGGACGAGGCGAGTCACACCGCGACCGCCATGAACGACCTGCTGCAGCGCCGCCGCGACCACGCGGCGGTTCTCGCCCGCTTCGTCTCAGAGCTCGCCCCGGAGGACGAGCGGCTGCTGCAGCACCTCCTCCGCGACGAAGACGCCCTCTGACATGACATTCGCCGTCTACGCGCCATTCGTGATCTCGGCGATCCTGGGCGCCCTGGCCCCGGCGCTGAGCAGAGGGTTCCCGCCGCCGACGGCCGTGCGCCTGCTGCTCGCCGTCGGCGTGGTGTGCGCGCTGACCTCCGCGTTGGCGCTCGGGGCCCTGACCCTCACCCTGGTCGGCCAGGTACCGGCGGTCGCCTCGGCCGGGGGCTGGTCCGCGCGGTCCCTGCACACCCATGACCCGGTCGCCGCCATCACCGCCACCGCCGCGGGCCTCACTCTCACCGGCGTCGCCGCCCTGCTCGCGAGGACGTGCGTACGGCTGTACGGAACGCTCACCCACGCGCGCCGCGCCTGCCGCCGGATGAGCGGCGAACCCGGCGGCATGGTGGTCATCGACGATCCACGGCCGGAGGCGTACGCCGTGCCGGCGGGCGCACTGAAGGTCGGCCGGATCGTGGTGTCGAGCGGCATGCTGCGCGCCCTGACCTCCGGCGAGCGGGAGGCACTTCTGGCGCACGAGACCGCCCACCTGCGTCACCGGCACCATCTCTACCGGATGCTGGCGACAGCCGTGGCCAGCCTCAACCCGCTGCTCGCGTGGCTGCCGCGGGCGGTGGAGTACGCGACCGAACGCTGGGCCGACGAGGAGGCCGCCGCCAGCGTCGGCGACCGGCGCGTCGTCGCCCGGGCCCTGGCCAGTGCCGCCCTCGCGGGGCGGCCGCGTGCCGACGGCGGGCTTGCCTTCGGCCGTCAGGACGTGGGCCGGCGCGTCAGCGCACTGCTCGCCGGGCCGCCCGCCCAGCGGCCGCTCCCCACGGTGGCGCTCGGCGCGCTCCTCATCGCGTCACTGATCACCGCGCACGACACCGCCCGCGACGCGGACCAGCTGTTCGACCAGGCACAGAGTGCGTCCGACGCGGAGCATCCACCGCTGACCGCGGCGCGCGGCACCGAACACTCCGCTTACCATCCCAGTTGTACTATTCGAGTAGTAGCAAAGTCGCCAGAGGTGCGAAGGAGTGGGGCGGGGACGTGCGAAGGATCCGGCGGGGCCTGACGATCGCGGCGGTGCTGCTCGTCATGGGCCTGGTGCCGGCCTGCGGGGGCCGAACGATCCACGCCGTCAGCCCGCACCCGACGACGGGCGCGGTACCCCGGCCCGATCACATCGTCGTCGTGGTGATGGAGAACAAGGCCTCCGGTCAGATCGTGGGCAGCCGTCACGCCGCGTACATCACCTCGCTGGGGAGGTCGTACGCGCTGTTCCCCAACTCCTACGCCGTGGGGCATCCCAGCGAGCCGAACTACCTCGCGCTGTTCTCCGGTTCAACGCAACGTCTCACGGACGACTCCTGCCCGCACTCATACGGGTCGGCGAACCTGGGCAGCGAGCTGCGCGCCGCCGGGCACAGCTTCGCCGGTTACTCCGAGGGCCTGCCCCACCCGGGCGACACCACCTGCGGGTCCGGCCGGTACGCCCGCAAGCACGCGCCCTGGGTGAACTTCACCGACCTGCCCGCCGCGGTCAACCTCAGGTACGCCGACTTCCCCCGCGACTACGGCCGCCTTCCCACCGTGTCGTTCGTCGTCCCCGACCTCTGCCACGACATGCACGACTGCTCCGTGACGACCGGGGACGCCTGGCTCAGGTCGAATCTCGACGGCTACGTCCAGTGGGCCAGGAGCCACAACAGCGTGCTCATCATCACCTTCGACGAGGACGACCGCTCCGCCGGCAACAGGATCGCCACCGTCTTCGCCGGCGCCCACATCAAGCCCGGCACCTATCCCGAGGCCATCGACCACTACAGCGTCCTGCGGACGATCGAGGACGCCTACGGCCTCCCCCCGGTCGGCAAGAGCGCGGACCGGAGCCCGATCACCGGCCTGTGGACCACCAACGGAATCTGACGTTCCTTTGGCCACCGGGCATGCGAGAGACCAGCATCCAAGCCGTTCTTCATCTCGTGTTCCAGCACCGTCGATCCGGTAGGGGGACCTTCACCACATGAGCCGACGAGTCCGGCAACGGCCGCCCGAGATGTACGCGGGCCACGCCGGTGGCCCGCTCGCGGCGCGCCTGCCCGCCCGCGGGTGGATCGTGGCGGCTCTCCTCGCCGCGGCGCTGTGCGGCATCATCGCCGGCGCGGGCATGGCCGGCATCGACGGCGCGGGTGACCTGTGGGCCCGGGCGGACGCGATGTCGGACGGGGCGAGCCGGATCCGCTGGGGACTCGTGCCCGTCATCGCGGCCCTGACGGCACTGAACTACCTGGGGTCGGCGCTCGGTGCCCGCGCCGCCACTGAGGGCGTGGCCGACCGGCGCCTCGGGATCTGGGAGGTCACGGCGGTGCAGTTCGCGGGCGCCGCGGCGAACCGGCTGGTGCCCGGAGGGCTCGGTTCCGCGGCCGTCACCTACCGGTACCTGACGCGGCGCGGGCTGCCCGCCAGCGCGGCGACGGCCGCGGTGGCGGTGGTCGGCCTCGTCCGCGGTGTGACGAAGCTCGCGCTGGTCGCGCTGGCCATCTCCGCATGGAGCGGCCTGGGGGGCACCTCCCTGCCCACCGTCGATCTCGCCCGGCTGGCGTCCCGTCATTCCGGGATGCTCGTGCCGGCGGGAATCGTGGTCACCAGTGCGGCGGCGGCCCTTGCCCTGGCCGCGCTGTACTGGCGGCGCCGGCAGGCGCACGTCAGGGCCCGGGCCGCGATCATCGGCGTCGTCCGGTCCCTGCGGCACACGCTGCGGCGGCCCGGCAGCCTGCTGACCTCGCTCGCCGCGACAGCAGGCGCCACTCTCGCGCTGACGCTCGCCTTCGCGGTCAGCGTGACGGCCATCCCCGGCGCCGGGAGGGGCCACTTCGGCGCGCTTCTCGCCGTCTACCTGATCGGCGCGACCGCCGGCGCCGCCGTGCCGACACCGGCCGGCGTCGGGCCCACCGAGGCGGCACTGATCGCCGCGCTCACCATGGTGCACGTCCCTGCGGCCCAGGCGGCCATGGGCGTGCTCCTCTTCCGGGTCATCACCTTCTGGGCCCCCATCCCGGTCGGCGTCCTGAGCACTCGCTGGCTACGCGGACAAGGCGCGCTCTAGCCGGCGGGGGCGTCGCCGCGATCGGGCCGGCCGCGCCGGCGGCCGTGCCCGCGTGTCCCCCGCCCGGTTACTCCCTCTTCGCGACGAGTGTCAGCACGTCGTACGTTGCCACCGACGAGCCGTCCTGTTTCGTGACGTCGGCGTCCCAGCGGACCTCCCCGTAGTCCGCTCCCCGGCGCGGGTCGATCTGCTTGGCGGTGAGGGTCACGGTCAGCTCGTCGCCGGGATAGACGGGAGTGAGGAAGCGCAGGTTCTCGAGTCCGTAGTTGGCCAGGACGGGTCCCGGGTCCGGATCCACGAACAGGCCCGCGGCGAGCGACACCACCAGGTAGCCGTGCGCCACCCGGCCGTCGAAGAACGGGTTGGCCTTGGCGGCCTCCTCGTCGGTGTGCGCGTAGAAGGTGTCGCCGGTGAACTCGGCGAAGTGGTCGATGTCGTCCAGCGTGACGGTGCGGGGACCGGCCACCACGGTGTCGCCCACCTTGAGCTCACCGAGGTGCTTGCGGAACGGGTGCACGCCGGTGACGGCACGCTGGGCCCCCGGCGTCCAGCGGCCGGTGATGGCCGTGAGCATCGCCGGACCGGCCTGCACGGCGGTGCGCTGCATGTAGTGCAGCACGCCGCGGATGCCGCCCATCTCCTCGCCCCCGCCCGCGCGGCCGGGGCCGCCGTGCACCAGGGCCGGCAGCGGGGAGCCGTGGCCGGTGGACTCCCTGGCGGCCTCGGCGTCCAGCACGAGCAACCGCCCGTGCCAGGGCGCGACGCCGAACACGACGTCGCGGGCGAAGTCCGCGTCACCGGTCACGACCGAGCCGACCAGGCTGCCCCGCCCACGGGCCGCGAGCTCGACGGCGTGCCCGACCGAGGTGTACGGCAGCAGCGTGCTGACCGGGCCGAACGCCTCCACCTCGTGCGGCTCGCCGCGCTCGGGATCGTCGGCGCGCAGCAGGATCGGGGACAGGAACGCGCCGCGCTCGGGGTCGGCGTCGACGACCTCCACCCGATCGGGGTCCCCGTAGACGATGCGCGCCGCCGCCGACAGCGCCTTGAGGGAGCGGCGGACCTCCTCGCGCTGCGCCACGCCGGCCAGGGCGCCCATCCGTACCGTGGGATCGGCGGGGTTGCCGACCGTGATCTCGGACAGCCGCCCGGCGACCGCCTGTGCGACGTCGTCGATGACCGCCGCCGGCACGATGGCGCGGCGGATCGCGGTGCACTTCTGCCCGGCCTTGACCGTCATCTCCGTGACCAGCTGCCCGACGAACAGGTCGAACTCCGGGTCTCCGGGCCGCGCGTCCGGACCGAGGATCGAGCAGTTGAGCGAGTCGGCCTCGGCGTTGAAGCGAACCGAGCGCGCGACCACGGCGGGGTGGGCGCGCAGCAGACCGGCGGTGGAGGCCGAGCCGGTGAACGCCACCACGTCCTGCTCGGTGAGGTGGTCGAGCAGGTCTCCGGCGTCACCGCAGACCAGCTGCAGCGAACCCGCCGGCAGGATGCCGGACTCGATGATCAGTTCGACCAGCCGGGCGGTGAGATAGGCGGTCTGGCCGGCCGGCTTGACCAGGCTGGGCACTCCGGCCAGGAACGCGGGCGCCAGCTTCTCCAGCGGTCCCCAGACGGGGAAGTTGAAGGCGTTGATCTGCACCGCCACCCCCCGCAGCGGCGTGCAGAGGTGCTGGCCGACGAAGGCACCGGTCCTGCCCAGCCGTTCGAGACCGCCCTCGACGTAGACGGTGTCGTCGGGCAGCTCGCGCCGTCCCTTGCTCGAATAGGAGAAAAGCACTCCGATGCCGCCGTCGACGTCGAACTTCGCGTCGCCCAGGGTGGCGCCGGTGTGCAGCGACAGCGTGTACAGCTCGTCGCGGTGGTCGCGCAGCCGGGACGCCAGCGCCTTGAGCAGGGCGGCGCGCTGGTGGAAGGTCAGCTCGCGCAGGGCCGGGCCGCCGGCCCGCCTGCCGTGATCGAGAGCGGCACCGAAGTCGATGCCGGCCGACGAGATCCGGGCGATCTCCGCCCCGGTGACCGCGTCGTGCAACGGGGCGCCGTCGTCCGGCGCGATGTGCCAGGCGCCGGAGACGTAACTGGGCAGCGGAGCCATCGGACCCGACCTCCTTGTCGGTGGACCGTTCGGCCCGCATCCTAACCCGGACCGGATGCCCGGCCCAGGGTCCTCGGGCGTCGCCGGCGGGTGGGCGCGGCCCCACCCGGCCGGCGCGGCGGCGGTGTACGCCGGGAGCCGTGGCTCAGCGGACCGCGGTGCGGCGCAGCCACAGCAGGCCCAGGACCGGCAGGACGAGGGGCACGAAGCCGTACCCGCTGCCGTAGGAGGACCACACGGTGGCGTCGGGGAAGGCGGCCGGGTCGGCCAGGCTGTAGGTGCCGACCGCGACCACGCCGATCAGCTCGACGGTGCACGAGACCACCGCGATGCGGTGCGACGCGTGGCCCGAGCGGGCCAGCGTCACCGTGGCGAGCACGTACACCGCCGCCGCCAACGCCGACAGGAGGTAGGCCACCGGCGCCTCGTGGAACCGGGTCGCGATCTGCACGCCGGCCCGCGCGCCCGCGGCGAGGGCGAACACGCCGTACACGGCGATGAGCAGCCGGCCGGGCCCGGTCCGCCGGGCCGCGCTCTCAGCCATGCCATACCTGCTGCATGCGCACCATGAGCACGGCGATCACCAGGAAGCCGGCGGCCACGACCGCCGGCCCCCACCGGCTGCGCTCCCCCAGGCCCCACGCGGCGGCGACGGGCAGGATGACCAGCGACCCGGCGAGGTAGCCGATGAACACCGGCAGTCCCCCGGCCGGACGCTGGCCTCCCGCCAGCTTGACGACCGCCCAGACCACCTGTGCCAGCAGGCCGGCCTCACCGACCGCCGCGGCGGCCAGCAGCACCACGCCCACCCTGCGGTTGAGGGCGGTGATCACCAGGCCGAGGCCGGCGAGCGCCAGCGCGCCGGCGATCAGTGACACCGCCAGCGCATCGACCACGCGTCAGCCTTCCGTCGTACCCCGCCATGTCCGGACCAGAGAGTACTACGCCCTGTAGTACAGCGCGTCAGCGGCGGACGATCTCGATGTCGAGCTCGACCTGCAGAATGCCGCCGACCGCCGCGATCCCGACGCGTACCGCCTGGTTCCACTCGATCGCGAAGTCCTCGCGACGCAGCTCGGTGACTGCGTGGAAACCGCCGCGCAGGCCGCCCCACGGGTCGGGTCCGACGCCCAGGTAGGTGGTGTCCAGCACGATCTGCCGGGTCACACCGCGGATCGTCAGCTCGCCGTCCATCGCCCAGCGGTCGTCGGTCAGGGGCCGCAGGCTCTTGCTGCGGAAGGTGATCTCGGGGTAGGCCTCGGTGTGCAGGAAGTCTCCGGTGCGCAGATGGGCATCGCGATCGGCGTTGCCGGTGTCGATGCTGCCCGCTTGCAGAGTGACCTCGACGACCGAGTTCTCGACCGGGTCCGTGACCACGACCGAGCCGCTGAACTCGGCGATGCGGCCGTGCACGCTCGCCAGACCGAGATGGCGGGCCCGGACGCGGACCGAGGAGTGCACCGGGTCGATGTCCCAGACGCCGGCCTCGGGAAGCAGCGGCCCTCCGATCGCGGTGAGCTCGATGTCGCCGACCTCGAGACCTCCGCTGCCGACGACGGCGCTACGGGCGGCCGGCTGGTGACCCGGCGCGGAGATGATGAGGGTGTACGAGCCGGGGGGCACCTCGGGGATGGCGACCCGCCCGGCCGAGTCCACCGTTGCCCGGCCGGTCTGGCGCCCTGCCGGATCGGTGAGGGTGAGGACCGCGTGCTCGACCGGCCAGCCGCCGGCGGCGATTACCCGGGCGGTGACTTCAGGATTCACGAAAAAGGACCTTTCAGGCCGTCAGGGTGACATCGGCCTCGGCAGGCCGTCCGTCTTTGATCTGAACAGGGACCGCGGCCGGGCCATGGCCCGCGGCGATGAGCGTGTAGTTCCCCAGGGGGAGATCGCCGAAGGCGAAACTGCCGTCGGCCTCGCTCACGGTATTCGCGACGATCTTCCCCGCGTCGTTCATCAGGGTGACCCTCGCACCGTCGTAGGGACGGTCGTGCGCCCAGACCTCGCCGCGCAGCGCACCGCGCGCGGCCAGCTCGAGGTCCTGGAGCGCCTGCGTGCCCTGCCGGATCGTCACCGCGGCGGCCGCCGGCTGATGTGACGCGGCGGAGACCACCAGGGTGTAGGTGCCCTCCGGCAGGCTGATGAAGGAGAAGACGCCCTCCTGGCCGGTACGCGCGGTCCCGACGACCTCGCCCTGGATGTCGGTGACGGTGATCGTGGCGTCGGGGACCGGCCTGCCGCTTCCGGAAAGCCGGACCGTGCCGGTCAGGCCGCCAACGCCGGCGACGGTCATGTCGTGGCGGACGGTGCCGTCACCGACCGCGACGAGTGAGGCGACCGGCTCGTGTCCCTGTGCCGAGGCGATGATCAGGTAGGTACCGCCGGTGTTGACGCCGAGGCGGTAGTCGCCGTCCGGGCCGGTGTACGCGGAGCCGATCTTGCGCCCGGACATGTCGGCCAGCGTGACCACGGCCCCGGACACCGGCGGCCCCTCGGTGCGCTGGACGGTGCCGAAGACGGTGAGCGTCTCCCGGAGCGCCGTATTCTCGGTCATAGCTATATTCCTCCGATTTGGGTCATTCCGCAGCGGTGGCCAGCGCCTCGAGGGCGGGTAGCGCCGCCGCGAGGGCGGATTGCTGGGCCGGCGGCAGCTGATGGATCCGGTCCGCGAGGAAGCCGGTGGTACGCCTGCCCAGCTCGTCCAGCAGCTCGTCCCCGGCCTGGCTGGCCACGAGCCGGCAGATCCGCCGGTCGTGCGGGTCCGGCTGACGGGCGATGAGTCCCTGCTTGTCCAGCGCGTCGACGATGTGGGACACCGTCGGGGTGCTGACCGCCATCCGCTTGGCCAGCTCCCCGACCCGCAGCGGCTCACAGGCGGCGATGGTGGCCAGCGCCGACAGCTGACTGGGGGTCAGCTCGTCCGGCCAGTCCTTGCGGAGCCGCCGGTTGAGCCCGGCCAGGGCGAGCCGGAGACGTCCTGCCGTCGCCGCCGGCTCGGTGCCGCCGTTCACTCGCCCAGCGCCACGCGCACGGCGGCCTGCTCGCCACCGCCGACCTGGACGCTGACCGTGGTCGGCCGGTGGCCGGCGGCGACCAGCGTGTAGTGCCCGTCCGCGAGGCCGGTGATCCGGTATGTGCCGTCGTGCCCCGTCGTCGTCGTCGACACGACCTCGCCGCTCTCGTCGGTGACGGTCGTGGTGATGCCGTCGAGCGGCGTCCCGTGCGGCGACCGCACGACGCCCCGCATCTCACCGCCCGGCCGCGCCGCGTCCACGGCGAGGGCGAAGTCCTGGACGGCCCCGCTCGCGCCGACCAGAACGGCCGCCGCCTGCGGTTTCCGGCCGACGGCGGCCGCGATCACCAGGTAGTCGCCCGAGGGCGCCTCGAACACGTAGCGTCCGTCCGGCCCGCTGCTGGTCCGTCCGAGCTGATGCCCGTCGGGGCCGGCGATCGTGATCGCGGCGTTCGGCACCGGCGTGCCGGCGCCGTCGTGGACGAAGCCGCCGATGGTGGTCACCCGCGCGCCGTAGGGGCCGCCGGCGGACCTTCGCGTGCCGTTCGGCGACATGTGCGGGACGGTCAGCTCGCTGAGGCCCACGCCCACCTCACCGCTCACGCCCGCCAGCTCGGAGCCGAGCGACTCGTGTTCCGCCGACTTCTGCCCCTTTGTCAGCATCGAGGCGATCGCGGCCACCACGCAGGCGACGATGGCGAAGCAGAACGCGATCACCAGGCCGTTGTGGAAGGGCTGCGTGATCAGGTGCGGGAAGAAGCCGCGGCCGGTCAGATAGGAGGCGCGGTCGGCCGGGAGGTGCTTCAGCTCCGGGCCGAGCAGCTGCTGCATGGGGTTGTAGCCGAGGAAGGCGGCGAACAGCACCGCGATCGGCGGCAGGTGGGAGATGCCGAGGGCCGCCTGGGCGGGCACGCCCTGGGCGGTCAGGCCGCTCTGCATCGCCGAGGGCAGGCTGCCGGACAACCCGACCACCATCAGGCTGAAGAAGATGCCGATGGACAGCACCATCGACGCGTTCATGAACGTCGCGTTCATGCCCGCGCCGACGCCGCGCTGGTCGGCGGGGACCGCGTTCATGATCTCGGCTCGGTTCGGCGAGGCGAACATGCCGGAGCCGATACCGTTGATGACGAGCAGCACGGCGAACACCCAGTAGGAGAAGTTCACCGGGATGGCGAGCAGCAGGGCGAAGCTCACCGCGGTGAGGAGCGCGCCGCCGACGGTGAAGAACCGCACGCCGACCCTGTCCGACAGCATGCCGGACAGTGGCGCGGAGAACAGGAACCCGACGGTCAGCGGAATCATGTAGATGCCCGCCCACAACGGCGTGTTCTCGAAGCTGTAGCCGTGCTGCGGCAGCCAGATGCCCTGCAGCCAGATGATCAGCATGAACTGCAGGCCGCCACGGCCGAGGGCGGTGAGCAGGCTGGCCAGGTTGCCGGCGGTGAAGGTGCGGTTACGGAACAGCGACAGCTTGAAGAGCGGTTCTTCGATCTTGGTCTCGATGTAGACGAAGACGCACAGGACGATCTCGCCGCCGATGAGCGCGGTGAGCACCCACGGGTTGGTCCATCCCATGGTGTGGCCGCCGTAGGGCTGGATGCCGTACGTGATGCCGACGAGCACCGAGATGAGGCCGACCGCGAAGGTGATGTTGCCCCACCAGTCGATCTTCGCCTTCTTGCGGACTCCGGTGTCGTGAAGCTTGATGTAGGCCCAGAACGTGCCGAAGACGCCCACCGGGACGGAGACCAGGAAGACGTAGTGCCAGTTGATCGGAGCCAGCACGCCGCCGAGGATCAGGCCGATGAACGAACCGGCGATGGCGGCGATCGCGTTGATGCCCAGCGCCGTCCCGCGTTTGGTGGCGGGGAAGGCATCGGTGATGATGGCGGTCGAGTTGGCGAACAGCAGCGCGCCGCCGACGCCCTGGACGATGCGCCAGCCGATGAGCCACAGGGCCCCGGAGGACCCGTGCATCCAGCTCACCGAGAGCAGGATCGAGCACACGGTGAACACCGCGAACCCGAGGTTGTACATCCGGACTCGGCCGTACATGTCCCCGAGCTTGCCGAACGCCACCACCAGCACGGCGGTGACGACCATGAAGCCCATCATCAGCCACAGGAGGTAACTGGTGTTGCTGGAATCGAGGGGATTGAGCCCGATCCCGTTGAAGATGTTCGGCAGCGCGATCAGCACGATCGACTGGTTGATCATGACCATCAACACGCCGAGCGTGGTGTTCGACAGGGCGATCCACTTGTAGTGGGGCCCGAGGGGTTTCACCTGTTCCGCTCGTCCGGTTGCCAGGGCGGCAGTTGTCATAAGGAAGTGGACTCCTGATATAGCGCAAATGTTGCTTAGCGCTAACTAACTATACGCCACGGACAGCTCCCCTCAATCCACGTCGGACTGTGACGAGCCACTCACCCGTCCCGCCAGGTGCCGTACACCGGCTCGGCGGGGGCGGCCTGCGCGAGCAGCCGGCGTACGACGGTGCCCAGCTCGGCGGGGTCCCATCGCGCGCCGCCGTCCACGGCGGGGCCGTGCCGGAAGCCCTCCATCACGCAGAGGTGGCCACCTTCTGCCTCGAAGACCCGCCCGGTGACATCGCACTCCGCCGAGCCCAGCCAGACGACGAGGGGCGAGACGTTCTCCGGCGCCATCGCGTCGAAGGCGCCCTCCTCCGGCGCGGCCATCGTGGCGGCGAACGCCTGCTCCGTCATGCGGGTACGGGCGGCCGGCGCGATCGCGTTGACCTTGACCCCGTATCGCCCGAGCTCGGCGGCGGCCACCAGGGTGAGACCGATGATACCGGCCTTGGCGGCCGAGTAGTTGCCCTGTCCCACGCTGCCCAGCAGGCCCGCGCCCGACGAGGTGTTGATCACGCGTGCCGCCACCGGGCGGCCCGCCTTCGCCTGGGCCCGCCAGTGCAGACCCGCGTACTTCAACGGCAGGAAGTGGCCTTTCAGGTGCACCCGCGCGACGGCGTCCCAGTCCTCCTCCGAGAGGTTCACCAGCATACGGTCGCGCAGGAACCCCGCGCCCCCGACCAGCACGTCCAGCCGGCCGAACTCCTCGATCGCGGTCCGCACCAGCGACTCCGCGCCGTGCGACGTCGCCACGTCGTACGGCGCGGCGACCGCCTCGGCCCCCAGTGCCTCGATCTCGCGCACGACCGCGGCGGCCGGCCCGGACGAGCCGCCGGAGCCGTCCAGCCCGACGCCGATGTCGTTGACGACGACCTTGGCGCCCTGCCGGGCGAACTCGAGCGCGTGCGCGCGGCCGAGCCCGCGCCCGGCTCCGGTGACGATGACGACACGACCTTCACAGATCACACGCACTCCTTCTCATCGCGTCCCGGTCGACGTCGGCGGCGCCGAGGAAGGCGGGCCGCTCGCCGCCGCCGTGCAGCGTCAGCGCGGACCCGGTGACGTAACTCGCCAGGTCGGAGGCGAGGAACACGCAGGCGGCTCCGGCGTCGTACGGGTCGGCCAGCCGGCCCAGCGGCACCGTCCGCTCGACCGCGGCGATCCCGGCCTCGTCTCCGTAGTGGAGGTGGGACTGCTCGGTGCGGACCATGCCGAGGGTCACCGCGTTCACCCGCACCTTCGGCGCCCACTCCACGGCGAGGCTCCGGGCGAGGTTGTCCAGACCGGCCTTTGCCGCCCCGTACGCCGCGGTGCCGGGTGAGGGCCGCATGCCACTGACGCTGCCGATCATGATGATCGAGCCGCCGTCCTGCCGCTGCATGACGGCGTTGGCCGCCCTGGCGACGATCAGTGGCGCGGTCAGGTTGAGCTCGATGATCTTCGCGTGGGTACGCGGGTCGCCCTCGGCCGCCGGCAGGTACGGCGTGCCGCCGGCGTTGTTGACGACGACGTCGAGACGGCCGAGGCCCTCGGTGAAGGCCTGCACGGCGCCGGGGTCGCGCACGTCGGCCGACGCGAAGCGCAGACCGGCCGGCAGCGCTTCCGGCTCGCGGCGGGCGACGGCGATCACCTCGGCACCGGCATCCAGGAACGCCCGGCTGATGCCGAGCCCGACACCGCGCACGCCCCCGGTGACGACCACGACCCTGCCCGTCAGGTCCAGCGTGTGAGGCATCGCGTCACCCTCCTCTGCTAGGTTACTTCTAACAAATGTTTGGTTGAAAGGTAGCGCATGGGAATCTCCACCATGAGCCACGACTCCGGCATCGCGGAGATCGTCGTCGATGCGCCACCGGTCAACGCGCTGACCGCGCGCGGCTGGCACGACCTCGCCGCCGCCCTCCTCGCCGCCGGCCGCGACGCGCATACGCGGGTCGTCGTGCTGCGGGCCGAGGGACGAGGCTTCAACGCCGGGGTCGACATCAAGGAGATGCGGGCCACCGACGGCCACGCCGCGCTGATCGGCGCGAACCGTGGCTGCTACGCGGCGTTCGCCGCGGTCTACGAGTGCGAGGTCCCGGTCATCGCCGCCGTGCACGGCTTCTGCCTTGGCGGCGGCGTGGGCCTGGCCGGCAACGCGGACATCGTCGTGGCCGCCGAGGACGCCTACTTCGGTCTGCCCGAAGTCGATCGCGGCGCGCTCGGCGCGGCCACCCATCTGGCGCGGCTGGTGCCCCAGCACCTGATGCGGGCGATGGTCTACACGTGCCGGAATGTCACGGCGGCGGAACTGCTCCACCACGGTTCGGTGCTGGAGGTCGTGCCGGGCGAGGCGCTGCGCGACAGGGCACTCCAGGTCGCGGGCGGCATCGCCCGCAAGGATCCCTACGTCATCCGGCGGGCCAAGGAGTCGCTCAACGGCATCGACCCGGTCGACGTCAGGCGCAGCTACCGGTTCGAGCAGGGCTTCACCTTCGAGCTCGGCCTGGCCGGCGCCGGTGACCGGCACCGCGACGCCTTCGTCTCGGGCGGGGAGGCATCATGACCCGTTGCCCGGCGCGGACGTTCGGGCGGCGGCCATGAAGGAGATGACGATCGAGGCCGTCATCGGCTCGCTGGACAGCGGCATGACCATCGGGATCGGCGGGTGGGGGTCGCGCCGCAAGCCGATGGCACTCGTCCGTGCCATCTGCCGCTCCCCACTCACCGACCTCACCGTGATCTCCCACGGCGGTGCCGACGTGGGCCTGCTGTGCGCGTACGGCAAGGTCGGGCGTGTCATCGCCCCGTTCGTGACGCTCGACTCGATTCCGCTGGAACCGCACTTCAGGCGGGCCAGGCAGCAGGGCACGGTCGAGTTCACCGAGTACGACGAGGGCATGTTCATGTTCGGGCTGTACGCCGCCGCGTACCGGCTCCCCTTCCTGCCCACCCGCGCCGGGCTCGGCTCCGGCGTGATGCGGGTCAACCCCTCGCTCAGGACGGTGCGATCCCCCTACGACGACGGCGAGGAGCTCGTCGCCATGCCCGCGCTGATCATGGACGTGGCGCTGGTCCACCTGAACCGCGCCGACCGGCGCGGCAACGCGCAGTACCTCGGCCCGGACCCGTACTTCGACGACCTGTTCGCCAAGGCCGCCGGCCGGACGTACGTGTCGTGCGAACGCCTCGTCGAGACCGCGGACCTGCTCCAGGAGGGCCCGGTGCAGAGCCTGCTCATCAGCCGGTCCCACGTGACCGGGGTGGTCGAGGCCCCGGGCGGAGCGCACTTCACCACCTGCGAACCCGACCACGGACGCGACGAGACGTTCCAGCGGGCGTACGCCGAGGCCGCGGGCGACCCGGGGGCATGGACGGAGTTCCGGAGGAGGTTCCTGGCCGGCGACGAGGCCGCCTACCAGGCCGCCGTACGCCAGTGGCGGGAGGAGACATCCTGAGCGCGAGCAGGGCCGAGGTGTGCGTCGTCGCCTGCGCGGAGGCGTTCCGCGGTGACGGGGAGATCCTCGCCGCGGGCATCGGCGGCGCGATCACCGTGCTGGCGGCGCGGCTGGCGCGGTCGACGTTCGAACCCGACCTCATCACCCATGACGGCGTGTGCCTGCTGACCGGTGACGTGCCGGCGCTCGGCGAGGCGCCGGCCGAGGTCGAGGGCTGGCTGCCCTTCCGCGACCACCTGTGGCTCGTACTGAACGGCAGACGCCACGTCATGCTGGGCGCGAGCCAGATCGACCGGTACGGCAACAGCAACATCTCCTGCATCGGCGACTGGGAAAGACCCAGGGCCCAGCTGCTCGGCGTGCGCGGCGCGCCCGGCAACACGAAGTGCGACCCCACCAGTTACTGGATCCCGAAGCACTCATCCCGGGTCTTCGTCGAGAGCGTCGACATGGTCAGCGGCATCGGGTACGACCGGGGCGCGCACGAGATCCGCGTCGTCGTCACCGACCTGGCCGTGCTCGACTTCGCCACCCCGGACCGCCGCATGCGCCTGCGGTCGGTCCACCCCGGCGTGACCGTGGACGAGGTCACCGGCAACACCGGCTTCGACCTCGTCGTACCGGACGAGGTACCGCGGACCCGGCTGCCGGACGCCGAGGAGCTGCGAATCATCCGCGACATCCTCGACCCGCACGGTCTGCGCGAACGTGAGGTCGTCGCGCGGCCATCCCAGAATGGCGAGGCCGCACCGGAGACGCGCGAGAAGGGCGCCCGGACGTGAAAGCCGTGAAAGGCCGCACCGGGAGAGGGCCGGCCGGACCGCGAAGAGGCACGGCGTGAAGACCGCGCTCACCGAGCTGACCGGTGTCCGGCACCCGATCGTGCAGACGGGCATGGGCTGGGTCGCCGGTCCGCGCCTGGTGTCCGCGGTGGCGAACGCGGGCGGCCTCGGGATCCTCGCCTCCGCGACGATGACACCGGACCGGCTCGCCGCCGCCATCCGCGAGGTCAAGGAACGCACCGCCGCGCCATTCGGGGTCAACCTACGGGCGGACGCCTCCGACGCGGGCGACCGGATCGACCTGCTCATCAGGGAGGAGATCCGCGTGGCGTCGTTCGCGCTCGCGCCCACGCAGGAACTCATCGGGAGGCTGAAGGACGCGGGCGTCGTGGTCATCCCCTCTGTGGGGGCGCGCAGGCACGCCGAGAAGGTCGCCGCGTGGGGCGCCGACGCCGTGCTCGTCCAGGGCGGCGAGGGAGGGGGCCACACCGGAACGCTGGCCACCACGCTTCTGCTCCCCCAGGTCGTGGACGCCGTCGACATCCCGGTGGTCGCGGCGGGCGGCTTCTTCGACGGCCGCGGGCTGGCCGCCGCGCTGGCGTACGGCGCCGCCGGCGTGGCGATGGGCACCCGTTTCCTGCTGACCTCGGACAGCTCCGTGCCCGACGCGGTGAAACAGCTCTATCTCGGCATGACCGACACCGTGGTCACCCGGCAGGTCGACGGGATGCCGCACCGAGTCCTCCGGACCGGCCTGGTCGACGCGCTCGAACGTTCCGGCCGGGTCACCGGACCGGCCCGCGCACTCCGCAACGCCGCGCGCTTCAAGACCGTCTCCGGGATGTCGTGGCGCGGCATGATGCGCGACGGGCTGGCGATGAGGCGCGGCAGGCGGCTGTCCTGGTCCCAGGTGCTGATGGCCGCCAACACCCCCATGCTGCTCAAGGCCGCCATGGTCGACGGCCGTCCGGACCTCGGCGTGATGGCCTCGGGCCAGGTCGTCGCCCTCATCGACGACCTGCCCTCCTGCCAGGACCTCATCGACCGCATCGTCGCCGAGGCCGCCGAGGCCGTGTCCGGCATAGGCGCACTGTCGTGATCATGACCAGCTGACGAGCCGTGCGCGGATCGGTCCCGCGGAGCTCTCGCGCAGACCGGCGATCAGATGCGCACCGCACGCACCAGGGTGTCGATGGCCTCGCGCCGCCCGGTCCCGGTGTCGACGGGCCGGCGTACCCGTTCGGCGCGCCGGACCTCCATGCCGTCCAGACCGGCGGAGATGGACTCCGGCGTATAGAGGACATCCGGGATCTGGGGACCGCCGACTCCGTCTGCCATGTTGGTCACGTCGTGCCCGATGACCAGCAGTGTGCCGGAGGGCGCGACCGCGGTGGCGGCCCGGCTCAGCACACCGGCGAGTTCGGCCGCGGGCAGGTGCAGGTAGACGATGAGGACCAGGTCGTACGCGGCCGCCTCAGGCCGGTAGTCGCGCACATCCGCCGTCGCCCGGTCCACGCTGACGCCGCGCGACTCGGCCAGTTTCCCGGCCTTGGCGAGCCCGACGGCGGAGAAGTCAACGGCCGTCACCTGCCAGCCCAGTTCGGCCAGCCAGACCGCGTTGCGGCCCTCGCCCGCCGCCAGATCCAGCGCCCGGCCGGGCCTCATTCCCGCGATCTCTTCGACGACGAACCGGTTGGGCGAGGCCGTCCAGACCAACTCGGCGGTCTCATAACGACGATCCCACTCCGCGCGTTCCACGTTCACCTGCCCTTGTCAGATGCTGCACCTACGCTCGACGGCTGCGCGGGTCCAGCTTGACCGGTCACTCCAGAGTCGCCGAAAACAGCCGCTTCTACGCAGTCGCTTTGAGCCCCGCTCCCGCTTCGGCTCGACTTACGCCACACCACCGGGACACTCATGTCAGCGACTCCCTCACCTGCTCGATCAGAGTCCGTGTAGAGCTACGAGACAACGCGTCCGTCCCGACTCTGTCAAACCGTATTCCGAATGCCCGCACCTCGGCGGCGTCCATGATGAGCCTTCCACCGCCGCCCGCGTCCGTGTAGGCCACGTCGATGCTCCCCACGGTCAAAACCTTGAACGCACCTTCGAGTCCAACGTGGTACCCAGCGGACTTCGGCACGATCCGCAGCATCACGTGGGGCAGGGCGGACACATCCAAGAGACGGCCCAGTTGGCCGCTCATCACCTCCCGTCGCCCGCCGACGGGTCGGTCTATCGCGCCCTCGTCCAAGAGGACCAACACCAGCGGCGGGTTCGGCCTGCTCACCACCTCCTGACGCGCCATGCGAGTGGCGACAAGGGAGTCCACGTCGCTCGAGCCACCGGCCGAGAAGACGGCACGCGCGTAGTCCTCCGTCTGGAGCAGGCCGGGCACCATCGCCGGCTCGCAGATCTTGAGAACCGACGCCTTGGCCTCGAACTCCATATGCTCTCTGAACCAATCCGGATTATGCCCGAGTTTGGCGTATTTCAGCAGTCGCAGAAAATGGCCTCCGGTGTTCCACCGTTTGTCGAGAGCCGCCGCCTGTCTCTCATCGATCTTGAGTTCGCCGGACTCGAGCCGGGAAACAGTCGAACGGACGCAGCCGAGAATCGTGCCCATCTCGGTGCCGGTGA
>JAOPYL010000264.1 GCA_025964625.1 Actinoallomurus sp.
CCGGGCGGCGGCGTACGCGCGGCCGCGGCCGCCCGGGCACGCGCGGTCAGCACCGCGACGAGTGCGGCGATCTCCTCCGGCTTCGGGTCGCCGCGCACCACCCGCAGAAACGGGCGCTCAGTCGTGCCGGCGCCGTCCTCGCCGCTCACAGTGGGATGTTCCCGTGCTTCTTGGGCGGCAGCGTCGTGCGCTTCTCGCGTAGGGCGCGCAGCGCCTTCACGATCTGGCCGCGGGTCTCCGACGGCTTGATCACGGCGTCCACGTAGCCGCGGGACGCGGCGATGTAGGGGTTCGCGAGGGTGTCCTCGTACTCGGTGACGAGCTCGGCGCGCCGGGTGTCGGGGTCGTCGGCGGAGGCCAGCTCCCGCCGGTAGAGGATGTTGACCGCGCCCTGCGCGCCCATCACCGCGATCTGCGCGGTCGGCCAGGCCAGGTTGACGTCCGCGCCCAGGTGCTTGGACCCCATGACGTCGTACGCGCCGCCGTACGCCTTGCGGGTGATCACCGTGACGAGCGGCACGGTGGCCTCGGCGTAGGCGTACAGGAGCTTCGCGCCGCGCCGGATGATGCCGTTCCACTCCTGGTCGGTGCCGGGCAGGAAGCCGGGCACGTCCACGAAGGTCAGCACCGGGACGTTGAACGCGTCGCAGGTCCGCACGAATCGCGCGGCCTTCTCGGAGGCGTCGATGTCGAGCGTGCCCGCGAAGTGCATCGGCTGGTTGGCCACGATGCCCACCGACCGGCCCTCGACCCGGCCGAAGCCGCAGACCATGTTCGGCGCGAACAGCGGGTGCACCTCGAGGAACTCCCCGTCGTCGAGCATGTGCTCGACGACGGTGTGCATGTCGTACGGCTGGTTCGGGGAGTCCGGGATGAGCGTGTCCAGCTCGAGGTCCTCGTCACCGATCTCCAGCGGCGCGACGACATCGTACGAGGGCGCGTCGGACATGTTGTTCGACGGCAGGTACGACAGCAGGGCCCTGACGTAGTCGACCGCGTCATGCTCGTCCGTGGCCTGGTAGTGCGCGACACCGGACTTGGTGTTGTGCGAGTGCGCGCCGCCGAGGTCCTCGAACGTCACCTCCTCGCCGGTGACCGTCTTGATGACGTCCGGCCCGGTGATGAACATGTGCGACGTCTGGTCGACCATCACGATGAAGTCGGTCAGCGCCGGGGAGTACACCGCGCCGCCCGCGCACGGCCCCATCACGAGGGAGATCTGCGGGATCACGCCGGAGGCATGCGTGTTGCGCTTGAAGATCTCGGCGTACAGCCCGAGCGCGACCACGCCCTCCTGGATCCGCGCCCCGCCGGAGTCGTTGATGCCGACGACGGGGCAGCCGGTCTTCAGCGCGTGGTCCATGACCTTGACGATCTTCTCGCCGAACACCTCGCCCAGCGATCCGCCCGCGACGGTGAAGTCCTGGGAGAAGATCGCGACCGGCCGGCCGTCGACCATGCCGTGCCCGGTGACGACGCCGTCGCCGTACGGACGGTTCTTCTCGACCCCGAAGCCGTGGGCGCGATGCTGGGCCATCTCGTCGAACTCGACGAAGGATCCCTCGTCGAGGAGGGCGTCGACCCGCTCGCGGGCGGTCATCTTGCCCTTGGCGTGCTGCTTCTCGACCGCGCGTGCGGACCCGGCGTGCACGGCCTCGTAGCGGCGTCGCTCCAAATCTGCGATCTTGCCCGCCGTGGTGTGGATGTCGATCTCGCCGGCGGGCAGGGGCTCGGGGGCTTGCGTGGCCATGCGGCCCAGCGTAGCCAGCGGCCGCCGGGCGTCCGGCGACGGGGCCGATCTCAGCAAGCGAGATGGGGTCCGGGAAGGCCATGGGCACGAACTAGTCTGAACTCCGTGTCGACTCGTAACTCCGCTCGCCAGGAGATGCCCGAGCCGCTGCGGCGCGATGTCCGGCTGCTCGGCTCCCTGCTCGGACAGGTGCTCGTCGAATACGGCGGCCAAGAACTGCTCGACGACGTCGAGGCCCTGCGGCACGCGGTGATCGCGGCCCGCCGGGGCGAGACCGGCGTCGACGACGTGGCCGCCCTGGTCAGCGGGTGGCCGCTCGACCGGGCCGAGCTGGTGGCCCGGGCGTTCACCGTCTACTTCCACCTCACCAACCTGGCCGAGGAACACCAGCGGATCCGCACGCTCCGCGAGCGGGACACCGGGGAGGCACCGCAGCGCGAGTCGGTCGCGGCGGCGATCGACGAGATCGGCCAGGACCGCATCGGGGAGCTGCTCGAGGACCTCGAGCTCCGCCCGGTGCTCACCGCGCATCCCACCGAGGCGCGCCGCCGGGCCGTCGTGACCGCGATCCTGCGCATCAGCGCGCTGCTGACCGGGCTGAACGACCCGGGCGCGGGCAGTGGCGAGCGCGACCAGACGACACGCCGGCTCCTGGAGGAGATCGACCTGCTGTGGCGCACCTCCCAGCTGCGCCGTACCAAGCTCGATCCGCTCGACGAGGTCCGCACCGCCATGGCCATCTTCGACGAGACGCTGTTCCGTGTGGTGCCGGCGATCTACCGCTCGCTCGACACCGTACTGGCGCCCGGGACCGGCACGCGCCCGCCGCTGGCCCCCTCGTACCTCCGCTTCGGCAGCTGGATCGGCGGCGACCGCGACGGCAACCCGAACGTCACCGCGCAGATCACCCGCGAGAC
The DNA here is from genome assembly GCA_025964625.1 of Actinoallomurus sp. GTDB lineage: Bacteria > Actinomycetota > Actinomycetes > Streptosporangiales > Streptosporangiaceae > Actinoallomurus. The sequence continues at coordinate 2,668 of JAOPYL010000264.1, forward strand.
GATCGGCATCCAGGCCGAGCACGTCCTGCGCGCGCTGGGAACCGCCTGCACGCGGATCGGCCGCACGCTCACCGCGCACGAGACCACCACGCCCCCCTCCGACGCGCTGCGCGGCGCGCTGGCCAGTGCCCGCGCCGCCCAGCCCGAGCTCGCCGCCGGGATCGCGAAACGCTCACCGGGCGAACCGCACCGCCAGCTCCTGCTCTACGCCGCCGAGCGGGTCCAGGCCACCCGGCTGCGCCACGCCGACATGGCCTACCGCACCCCGGCCGACCTCCTCGCCGACCTCCGCGTCGTACAGGACTCCCTGGCCGCGGCGGGTGCGACCCGCCTGGCGTACGGGGAGCTGCAGCACCTGATCTGGCAGGTCGAGACGTTCGGTTTCCACCTCGCCGAGCTGGAGATCCGCCAGCACTCCGCCGTGCACGAGCAGGCCCTCGCCGAAGTGCGGGCCGGTGGCGAGCTGAGCGAGCAGACCCAAGAGGTGCTCGACACGCTCCGGGTCGCCGCCTGGGTGCAGGAGCGGTTCGGCGCCGACGCCTGCCGCCGCTACGTGATCTCCTTCACCCGCACGGCGGAGGATGTCGCCGCCGTCTACGAACTGGCCGAGCACGCCGCGGTCGGCGGATCGCCGCCCGTGCTCGACGTCGTGCCGCTCTTCGAGACCGGCGAGGACCTGGAGCGCTCCCCTGCGGTGCTGGACGGCATGCTGCGGCTGGCGCCGGTACGCCGCCGGCTGCTGGAGACCGGCCGCCGCATGGAGGTCATGCTCGGCTACTCCGACTCGGCCAAGCAGCTCGGCCCGACGACGGCGACGCTCCGGCTGTACGACACGCAGGCCGCGCTCGCGTCCTGGGCGGGCCGCCACGACGTCCGGCTGACGATGTT
>JAOPYL010000269.1 GCA_025964625.1 Actinoallomurus sp.
CCGACAAGGTCGACGCGTATCCGGCGCAGCTGTCCGGCGGCCAGCAGCAGCGGGTCGCGATCGCCCGCGCGCTGGCGATGGGCCCCACGGTGATGCTCTTCGACGAGCCCACCTCCGCCCTCGACCCGAGCTCGTCGGCGATGTCCTCGCGGTGATGCGGAGGCTCGCGCTCGACGGCATGACCATGATGGTCGTCACCCACGAGATGAGCTTCGCCCGCGAGGTCGCCGACCGCGTCATCTTCATGGACGACGGCGTCATCGTCGAGGAGGGCCCGGCGGCCGAAGTCATCGGCGACCCCTCCAACGAACGCACCCGCACGTTCCTGTCGCGCGTCCTCGATCCGACCGCCGCCGAGGTCGGCGAGGTCTGACTCGGGTCACCGGCAGACGGTTCCGGTCGCGGTCCGGAACGCGGACGGCCGGGTACCGGCTGACGATGTCCTTGCCGACCAGCACCTTGGCGATGCCGGCCTTGGCCGCCTGCTTGCTGCTTGCGCAGCGCGGCCGCGGCCTGGCGGCGCTGCGCGGGCGGACGTTCAGGGTGCTGCGTCCGGCGTCGTGCTGAACGACGGCTGGACCGGTGGTGTACGCGGCGTCAAGGAATCGCAAACCGGGCAGACCGGCCGGAGTGGGGCAGGCGGTCCAGATCTGCCCTGTGCTTTCTGCGAGGTCGTAACCTGGGGGAAACACTGACGCGGCAGAATGTAAGTCGCCATACATGCGTCCAAGGCTTACGAAGGGATCGGTTGTGGACCGTCAGCAGGAGTTCGTGCTCCGCACGCTTGAGGAGCGCGACATCCGCTTCATCCGGCTGTGGTTCACCGACGTGCTCGGGTTCCTCAAGTCGGTGGCTGTCGCGCCCGCCGAGCTCGAACAGGCGTTCGCCGAAGGCATCGGCTTCGACGGGTCGTCGATCGAAGGCTTCGCGCGGGTCCACGAGGCCGACATGCTCGCCAAGCCGGACCCGTCGACGTTCCAGGTACTCCCGTGGCGGGCCGAGTCGCCCGGCACGGCGCGGATATTCTGCGACATCCTCATGCCGGACGGCACGCCGAGCTTCGCCGACCCGCGCTACGTCCTGAAGCGCACCCTCGCCCGCGCCGCCGACCTCGGCTTCACCTTCTACACCCACCCTGAGCTTGAGTTCTACCTGCTCAAGGAGTACAAGCCGAACGGCGCCGAGCCGGAGCCGGTCGACTTCGGCGGCTATTTCGACCACACCCCGCACCGCGCCGCGCACGACTTCCGGCGCAACGCCATCATGATGCTGGAGTCGATGGGCATCTCGGTGGAGTTCAGCCACCATGAGGGCGGCCCCGGCCAGCAGGAGATCGACCTCCGGTACGCCGACGCGCTGACCACCGCCGACAACATCATGACGTTCCGGCTCGTGATGAAGGAGGTCGCGCTCGAGCACGGCGTGTACGCCTCGTTCATGCCGAAGCCGTTCACCGACCAGCCCGGTTCGGGCATGCACACCCACATGTCGCTGTTCGAGGGCGACCGCAACGCCTTCTACGAGCCGGGTGCGGAGTTCCAGCTGTCCAAGGTCGGCCGGGCGTTCATCGCGGGGGTGCTGAGGCACGCCGCCGAGACCACCGCGGTCACCAGCCAGTGGGTCAACTCCTACAAGCGGCTGTGGGGCGGGGTCGGCGCCTCCGCCGGCGCCGGCGGTGAGGCGCCGTCGTACATCTGCTGGGGGCACAACAACCGCTCGGCGCTGGTGCGCGTGCCGATGTACAAGCCGCAGAAGGGCCATTCCACCCGCATCGAGTTCCGCTCGCTGGACACCGCCTGCAATCCCTACCTCGCCTTCGCCCTGATCCTCGGCGCCGGCCTCAAGGGCATCGAGGAGGGGTATGAACTGCCCCCCGGTGCCGAGGACGACGTGTGGGCGCTGACCTCGGCGGAGCGACGCGCGATGGGCATCGAGCCACTGCCGCAGAGTCTGGACGAGGCGATCACCGCTATGGAGCGCAGCGAGCTCGCCGCCGAGGTGCTCGGCGAGCACGTCTTCGACTTCTTCCTGCGCAACAAGCGCGTGGAGTGGGAGGACTACCGCCGTCAGGTGACGGAGTACGAACGCCGCCGCTACCTGACGATCCTGTGATGCCTCCGCCGCCCGTCAGCCGACGAGTTCCAGCGCGACCTCGATGCCGGCCGCGTGACGCTCCGCGTCCGTCGTGCCCGTGTCCTGGAGCATGAACATCGCGACGTTCACGGTGATCAGGGCCATTGCCGACTTGAGCTGGACGGCCGCCGGGGCATCCGGATCGGTCAGCATGCCGACGAGGGTTCGGAAGCGGTCGTGGAGCTTCTCGCCCACGGCCAGCTCGCTCATTGTGGTGCGGCTCTCCTGGATGAAGCGCATCATGCCGGACGGGCGATCGTAGGCGAGCCGCGCGTACCGCTGGATGAGCTCGCGCCGCATCTCCAGCGTGTACGGCTGATCGCGGCCCCAGACGATGATCTCATCCATGCCCGCGATGAGGTCCTCGAAGAGGCTGACGACGATGTCCTCTTTCGTCCGGAAGTGGTAGTACAGCGCGGCCTTGGTGACGTCGAGTCGCTCGGCGATCTCGCGCAGCGAGGTCTTGTCGTATCCATGCTCGGCGAACAGCTCGAGCGCGA
>JAOPYL010000276.1 GCA_025964625.1 Actinoallomurus sp.
CGTAGCGGTCCAGCGAGGGCACGACGAGGGTGTCGCCGGCAGTGAGGAAGGCGTGGCAGGCCTTCAGCTCGGGCCGGTGTGCGTTCTTACCTGACTTCTTGTCGGCGAAGATCCGACGGCACCCGGCCGCGGTCAGCGCGTCGATCTGCCGCTCAAGTTTTTGCCCGCCGGTGGAGACACGGGCGTACCCGATGCGGATCTCGGTGGGCCGGGCGGGGAAGGCGGCGAACGGGTCGGCGGGCAGTTCGAGAGGGCTCGTCACGCCCGCCATCCTCTCAACAAAGGATGCCGGAAGGTTGTTGAACACCCGAGGTTGTTGAAGGGGTTTTTGAATGGTTCCAGCGCCCCGAAGGCGCCTCTCTGGCCGGTCTTCAATAAACGATGGTTATTTGAAGATCGCCCGTGGTCTTCAGCACAGTCCCGGTCCCCGCTCGGCTTCTGGCACCGCACCACAGATCCGCAACGAGCCGGGCCAAGAAGTGCGGGATAGGTGGTCCTGGTGCCGGATGGGCCTCAACGCCGCGCGTAGCGGATCTTCAACCGTCCGAGCCCCATCGTCCCGGAGATGCGGATTCTCGGCCCGCCGGGGCGGGAGCGCCGCGGAGTCGTGTGGAGCGGGCCCTTCCACCCGGTGTGCAGATCCTCGACGTCGACGATCGCGTCGCGAGGCACCGTGATCTTGGCCTTGCCGGTGCTGAGTCGCAGCTCGATGTCGACGACCGGATGGTCGATCACCGCCCGGGACAGGTCCAGGTGCACCCTTCCGAGTGCGGACTCGACCTTGAGGGTCCGGGGTACCCGCCATGCGCCGCGCCGCTGGATCCGTCCACTGACGGCAGCGATCGTGGACGTGGTGCCCGGGTTCTCCGGGAGCGAGGCCAGAGCCGACACGAGCTCGCTGTGCGTCTCGGCGGTGAGCACTTGGTGGAGGCGTTCGCCCAGATCCTGGTGTGAGATGTGCCCTTCGGCGTACACCTCCTGCAGGCGCCGCACGGCCGTGTCGCGGTCGTCTTCGCTGATCGGTGGCGGCCGATGGTCCCGACCACCGGCCCGGGCCGTCACCGTCCCCTCCGCTGGTAGGTACGGACCGACAGCGGGACGAACACCACCAGCAGCGCGGCCGACCAGAGCAGAACGGCGGCCACCGGATGCGCGAGCGGCCAGGCCACGTCTCCGGAGGTCACGCTCGGATTGCCGAACAGCTCCCGTGAGGCGGCGGTCATCGCGCTCACCGGGTTCCAGTCGGCCAGGAACCGCAGCCACCCTGGCATCCCGCCCGTCGGGATGAACGAGTTGGACAGCATGGTGACCGGAAAGAACAGCGGCACCATCTGGTCGGCGACCTGGTCGTTCTTCACCACCAGGCCCACGTAGACGCCCACCCAGCTCAGCGCGTACCGCAGCACCATCAGCAGCAGGAACGCCTCGGCCGTGGGAATCAGGCCGCGGTGGGGCTGCCATCCCACCAGCAGGCCCGCCCCCACCATGATGGCCAGCGACAGCAGACCGGTCAGGGAGTCGGCGCCGGTCTGCCCGAACGGCACCGCCGACCGCGCCATCGGCATGGACCGGAACCGGTCCATCACGCCGCGGGAGGCGTCGGTGGCGACCCGCACCATGACTCCCATCACCGCCGAGAAGATCACCATCGAAAACAGCCCCGGCATGAGGTACTCGCGGTAGTTCCCGCCCCCCGGCACCTGGATCGCGCTGCCGAACACGTACCCGAACAGCACGACCATGATGGCCGGGAAGATCAGTGCGGCGATGAGTTCCCCGGGGTTCTGCCGCAGGCGTCCCAGCTCGCGGCCGACCAGGGTCAGCCCGTCGGTAAACGTCCAGCGCAGGCGGCGGCTCATCGGCGAGGTGAGGGCGGTCATCGGACGGGCTCCTTCCGGTCGGTGAGGCGCAGGAACACCTCGTCGAGGGTGGGGCGGCGCAGGCTCACGTCCGCCGCGGCGACCCCGGCGCGATCGAGCTCGCGCACGATGTCGGCGAGCCGCAGACCGCCGCCGGGCAGGGCGACGCTGAGCCGGTCGGCGCCCGTCGTCGTGAGATCGGTCCCGGCCAGGGCGCTCAGCACGTCCGCCGCCGGCCCCAGTGCGGCGGGGTCTTCGAGGACGACGTCGAGGCGGTCCCCGATCGTGGCCTTCAGCTCGTCGGGCGTGCCGGTCGCGATCACCCGCCCGTGGTCGATGACCGCGATGTCGTCGGCCAGCCGGTCGGCCTCGTCCAGGTACTGCGTGGTGAGCAGCACCGTGGTGCCGTCCGCCACCAGCTCGCGGACGCTGGCCCAGATCTCGCCGCGGCTGCGCGGGTCCAGGCCGGTCGTCGGCTCGTCCAGGAAGAGCACCTCGGGGCGCAGGATGAGGCTGGTGATCAGGTCGAGGCGGCGCCGCATACCGCCGGAGTAGCCGGCGACCGGGCGATCGGCGGCGTCCATCAGCCCGAACCGTTCGAGCAGCTCGTCGGCCCGCCGATGCGCCTCGCGCCGGGACAGGTGAGACAGGCGCCCGAACATGCGCAGGTTGCCGCGGCCGGTGAGCTTTTCGTCCACGGCGGCGTACTGGCCCGCGAGCCCGATCCGCTCGCGCACCTTGCCGGCCTCGCGGACGACGTCGTATCCCGCGATGCGGGCGTGCCCGGCATCAGGGTCGGACAAGGTCGCAAGGATCTGCACCGCAGTCGTCTTCCCCGCACCGTTCGGCCCCAGCACACCACAGACCGTCCCCCTCGGGACGCTCAGGTCCAGACCCCGCAACGCATGGGTGTCGCCGAAGGACTTGTGCAGCCCCTCGGCGACCACGATCGGATCCGTCATGACCCCTCCACTGGGTACTTTGTACGCGGTTATGACGGCCAGGCTAGGTCACTGGGTACCATGTACGCAACTAGGGGGTGGAACGGTGACCGACGGCGAGTACGTGAGCATCTGGATGCGGCCCGAGCGCCCGGCCCGCGGGCCGAAGCCGACCTACAGCCGCGCGCAGATCACCGAGGCGGCGATCCGGATCGCCGACGCCGAGGGCCTGGAGGCCGCCACCATGCGGCGGATCGCCGCCGAGATCGGCGCCGGCGCGATGTCCCTCTACCGGTACGTCCCGAGCCGCGACGACCTCATCGTGCTCATGGCCGACCGGCTGATGGGCGAGATCGACGTCGAGGGCATGCCCTCCGGCGACTGGCGCGCGGACCTGACGCGCTACGCCCACGGGCTGCGGGCCATGTGGCTACGGCACCCGTGGATCGCCACCGCCCATCGATCCCTTCCCGGCCTGGGCCCCAACCAGCTGCTCCTGATCGAACGAGTGATGGGAGTCCTCGACGCCCACGTCTCCATCGACGAGAACCTCGCCCTCATGGCCATCCTGAACGGCTACGTCGAAGGTGCCGCCCGCGAAGAGGTCAGCTCGGCCGAGGAGCTCCGCCGCAGCGGACTCAGCGAGTCCGAATGGATGGCACGGAGCTACCCGTACGTCCAGCAGCTGGTCAACAGCGGGGAGTACCCGATCCTCACCAAGATCGTGATGGAGGCGCGCCAGCCGCACCTGAGCCGCGACGACCAGTTCCGGTACGGGCTGGAGCGCGTCCTCGACTGCATCGCCGCGGCCCTCCCGTCAACGACCGAGCCTCCGGCAACGACGCACCGCCAAAGGCAACAAGACCGCGACCATTAACGCCCGGTCAGGCAACGGCCCGCGGCAGTACGTGCTGCGCCGCCAGCACGGTGAAGGCGGCCACCGTCGGCCGCCCACGTCAACTCATCCAGGCCCACCAACCCGACCGAGGCGGTACAGCTCGCTCCTTAGCGCCGGATTTCGTTCCACTGCACCGCGCGGGCCCACCCATGGTCAATAGAGCACGACGAGACCGCGCTCAACGATGAACCTCACGTCCATGTGGTCAGAATGCGGGAGCCCATACGCCGCGTGACCCGCGGACGGCGGTCACCCCGTCAGCGCGTGTGCGGTGGGATCGGCACCCGCTGCGGGCCAGGCCTGCGATGTCACGCTGCACGGCCCGCGCGCCGGTCCGGCGCGCTTGGCCGCCAGCCCTTGGGCGAACGGGTGTGCCCGTAGCGGGTGCTCCAAGCCGTGGCCCGCGGACCGGCCGCCAACCACACGGTCTTCGAGCAGGTCACATTTCCATCGTTACTCGCGAAACGCCGGATCGGAAGCTATCCGGCGGAACTTCCTTCGAGTAGCACTCGGGCCACCAGCTGCGGGTCGTCGGCCATGGGAACGTGCCCGCAGCCGTGGAGCCAGAGGAACCGGGCGTTCGGCAGGGCCTGCTGGGCGCGTACGGCCTGGCTCGTGCGCAGGATCCGGTCGCGGGTGCCCCAGGCGATGGTCGCCGGCACGTCCTGCAGCCTGCCGTGGAACATGATGCCGCGCCCGGCCCGCAAGGTCGGGTCGAACCCCACCGCACCACGCAGCGCGGCCGCGTCGGCCAGCAGCGTGTCGGTGCTGAGCAGATCCGGGCGGCCGTAGATCATGCCGAACATCAGGTTGCGGCGCCGTGGCGAGCGTGCCAGCCAGCGCATCGCCGCTTCGGGGATCGCGGCACCGAGGCGAGAGGCGCGCAGGACCGCCGAGGCGTACCGCAGCTCCATCGGCGTGAAGAAACCGGCGGGGGACAGCGCGGTGACCGAGCGGGCGAGCCCGGAGTCGGCGGCCTCCAGGGCGAACAGCCCGCCGAGCGAGTTGCCGGCCACGTGAGGCCGGTCCAGCCCGAGCTTGTCGATGAACTCTCCCAGCACCCTCACGACGGTGCCGAGGTCATAGCGCATGCCGGGCGGCAGAGGCGGGGAGGCGCCGAAGCCGGGCAGGTCTACCGCGATCACGTCGCGTTCCTTGGCGAGCAGGTCGATGACCGGCTCCCACGCCTGCCAGCGATGGCCGATCCCGTGCATGAGCAGCAGGGGCGGCCCGTCACCCCGTCGTTCGAAGACGATGTCCACGCGCTGAGACTAGAGCTAAGTTACCGTCCAGTCACCGTGATGACGATCACGTGCGTCCATCGGGGGCCCGGCCGGAGGCGGTCAGGGCCCGAGCTCCTCGGCGACACCGTCGAAGTCGTCCGGGGTGAGGATCATCCCGCCCTCCCCGCGGAACACCTCGGTGTCGCCCCGCTGCGACCGGCCGGGGTCGGTGCCCGGCCAGGCCGTCGTGGCCGGCGGCGCCTGAGGCCCCGTCTCCGGGGTCGCCTCGGCCAGCGCGTCGGCCTTGCGCTGTTCGGCCAGGTGCGCCCGCGCGGCCTCGATGATCTCCCACGGGGTGAGGTTGCCGCCCGGTCCGGGGTCGGGCGCGGCGACGAGGGCCTTCATCAGCGCCGCCGGCACGGTGAAACCCGGTCTGGGCGGGGGCATGCCGGCGAGCCGGCACCACGCCAGGTCCGCGGAGTAGGACGCGGCCAGCAGGCCCCGAAGGATCTGCGGGTCGGCGGCGGCCACCGCGTCGGGCAGTGTGCCGTCGACCGGCCACAGCTGCCGCAACGGGTGATCGGGCTGACCGAACGCCTGCAGGCTACGGACGCCCTCCGGATCCAGCCAGGGCATCACCGCGACCACCGACCCGGGCACGCCGTCGAGGTCGGCGGCGAGCAGCGCGAGCGCTGCACGGCGGGCCTCGGCCGGCCCGGCCGACGCCGCCGGGAGCGCGC
>JAOPYL010000291.1 GCA_025964625.1 Actinoallomurus sp.
CTGGCCGCGACCGCGCTGACCCACGGCATGAGCCTGACGCTCCGCTCCCCGGACGGCACGGTCGCCCTGCTGACCTTCGAGACACTGACCATCGGCATGCTGATGCTCGGTTTCCGCGGCAGCCGGATCCTCGTCACCCAGCTACAGGAGGCCCGCGGCGAGGTCGCCCGGCTGGCCGCCAACGAGGAGCGGCTGCGCATCTCTCGCGACCTGCACGACCTGCTGGGCCACACACTCTCGCTGATCGTGTTGAAGAGCGAGGTGGCCGCGCGCCTCGCCGACCGTGACCCGGCCAAAAGCCTCAGCGAGGTCGGGGACATCCAGACTGTGGCCCGGCAGGCGCTCACCGACGTGCGGGAAGCCGTCTCCGGATACCGGCAGCGCACCCTGACCGACGAGCTGGACAACGCGCGCGGCGTGCTGGGCGCCGCCGGGGTGGACCTCACCGTCACGACCTCTGGCACCCCGCTGCCCGACCGGCTCGACGGCCTGTTCGGCTGGGCGGTACGCGAGGGCGTCACGAACATCGTCCGGCACTCCCGGGCCCGTACCGCCACGATCAAGGTGTCCCGGCAGCAGGCCACGGCGGTCCTGGAGATCACCGACGACGGTACGGGCGCGGAGCCGCACGGCTCCGGCAGCGGCCTGGCCGGGCTCGGCGAGCGCGTGGCCCGGTCGGGCGGCACCCTGGACGCCGGTCCCGGCACGAGCGGAGGATTCCGGCTGACCGTACGCGCCCCGCTCACGACGCCGGCAGTGAGCCAGGCCGACGAGATCGCCGGGAATCGGCCCGCTCATGACCGATGACGGTGCGCGTAGGTGCCCTAGAGTCACTGCCGTGATTCGGGTACTGCTCGCGGAGGACCAGGCCATGGTCCGTGGCGCGCTCGCCACCCTGCTCGACCTCGAGGACGACATCGAGGTGGTCGGCGAGGCCGCCGACGGTGAAGAGGCCCTCGCGGTGGCCGCCACCACGCGTCCCGACATCGCGCTCCTGGACATCGAGATGCCCGGCAAGGACGGCATCGAGACCGCCGCGGAGCTGAGCCGTACCCTGCCGGACTGCCGGATCGTCATCCTCACCACGTTCGGCCGCCCGGGGTACCTCCGCCGCGCGATGGAGGCGGGTGCGTCGGCGTTCCTGGTGAAGGACAGTCCGGCCCGGGAACTGGCCTCCGCGATCCGGCGCGTCCTCGCCGGCGAACGCGTGATCGACCCGGCGCTGGCCGCGGCGGCGCTGAGCGCCGGCCCCAACCCGCTGTCGCCCCGCGAGCGCGACGTGCTCGCCGCCGCGGCGGGCGGCTGCACCATCGGCGACGTCGCCCGGAGACTGCACCAGTCGGAGGGGACCGTGCGCAAATAACAGTCAGCCGCGATCCGCAAGACCGCGGCCCGGAACCGGATCGAGGCCGTGCGGGCGGCGCAGCGCCAGGGCTGGCTCTGAGCGGTCTACAAAGCCGGGTGCGATCTTTTGGGCACCGGCGGCGCGCGCCTTCACCCCCCGAGAAGCGACAATGAGCGCGATAACCCTCGAAAGGAAGGTCCCACGTGTCCAACACCCAGGCTGCCGTAGCGCGCCCGGCCGTACTCGGCGACGTCGTGCCGGGACGGCTGGTCCGTGACATCGCGCTCGTCATCGGCGCGGCCGTGTTCGTCGGAGTCGCCGCGCAGGTGAGCGTGCCGGTGCCGGGGACGCCGGTGCCGGTGAGCGGGCAGACGTTCGCCGTCCTCCTGTCGGGCGCCGCGCTCGGCCTGAACCGCTCGGCCGTCGCGATGGCTCTGTACGCCCTCGCCGGCGCGCTGGGGATGCCGTGGTTCGCCGGTGGCCAGTCCGGCTGGCACCTCGCGTCGTTCGGCTATGTCCTCGGCTTCGTGCTCGCGGGCGCGGCCGTGGGCGCGCTGGCGGCACGCGGCGGCGACCGGTCGCCGCTGCGCACCGTCGCCACGATGACGTTCGGCACGCTGCTCATCTACGCGGTGGGAGTGCCCTGGCTGATGGCCATGACCCACTCCGGCCTGAACGCGGCGTTCACGATGGGCGTCCGCCCGTTCCTGATCGGCGACGCGCTCAAGGTGCTGCTCGCCGCGGGCCTGCTGCCGGGCGCCTGGCGGCTCGTGCGCCGCTGAGACAGCGGATGCGTTCCGCGCTGCTCACCCGGGTTCCAAATGGTGTGCCAGGTATCCCCGGATCAGCCGCTCGACCTCGGCGAGCAGCGCGGGGTCCCCTCCGGGGACGTCGCGGAACGCCAGCTTGAGCACGGCGTCGGCGGCCTCGACCGCCACCGCCAGCGCCCGGGCGAAGTCCGGGGTGTCGGGCACCTCGAACGCCTCGACGAGCAGTGCCCGCAGCCGGTCCGCGACCACGGCGTTGTTCTCCGCGCTGACGTCGAGCAGGTGGACGTCGGCGATGTCCCCGAAGCGCAGCACCCGGAAACCGGGAACCGTCCGGTGCATGTCCACGAAGATCTCGAGCACGGTGCCGACCGTGTCGTACCAGTACGCGAAGTCTCCGCCGGCCAGGGCCCACGCGACCCGCTCGCCGAACCTGTCCAGGTTGCGCAGCGCGAGCTCCTGCGCGATCGCCTTCTTGTCGGGGAAGAACTGGTAGATCGAGCCGATCGCGACGTCCGCCCGCTGAGCGACCCTGGTGGTGGACAGGCCGTCGTAACCGGCCTCGTCCAGGATGTCCGCGCAGGCGTCGAGCATGCGCTGCACGCGCTCGGCGCTCCGCCGCTGGGCGGGCCGCCGGCGCAACGCCGAGGCATCCGTCGTCACAGGTCCAATCATGCCTTTTCCACGGCCACATCGGCCCCGTAGGATCCGGAACCTCACGTTCCTGGGAGGTGCCCGGTGTTCCCCTCCGACTTCCCGTAGGGCGTCGCGGCGGTGCTCACGCTGATCGGGTGATCAGCGGGCGGGGTCCAGCCCGGTGCAGCGGCGCAGAGCGTTCCACCTGGCGAGGGCCTGCTGCCTCGAAGCGCCGCCGAGCAGCCGCGGCACGCCTCCGGTGATCATGGCCGGCTTCCACTCCGCCTTCAGCACCTTGCGGCCGCGCAGCGTCACCTCGAGGATTCCGGAGTCGGCGGTGCGCCCGCTGGCCGCGTAGAACAGGAAGTTGCCCATCCCATAGTCGACGTAGCGGCCCCGCAGGAAGCCGCCGCCGAGCGGGACGTGGGCGTGCCCGCCGACGATCACGTCGGCGCCCGCCCGGACGAGCTGCGCGGCCAGGGTCTTCTGGCGGGGCAGCGGACACGCTCGCATCTCCTGTCCCCAGTGCAGGTAGACGATCACCGCGTCGGCATGGCGCCGCGCCTCGCGGACCTCACTGACCAGGCGCGGCACGTTCTTCGCCGAGGCCAGGCCACCCTGCGAGGCAGTGGCCGTCCAGCCCGCGATCAGGTTGTCGTCGAGGACCTGCGTGGCACCGATCACCGCCAGCCGGGTGCCCTTCACCGTGGCGTAGTACGGCGTGTACGCCTCCGCGGCGTTCCTGCCGATCCCGACCACCGGGTACCCGGACTTCTTGATCGCGGCCAGGGAGTCACGGAGACCGACCTGGCCATAGTCGACGCCGTGGTTGTTGGCCATGGTCACGACATCGATGCCGGCGGCCTTCAGCGCGCCCAACGCGCTCGCCGGAGCCCGGAAGTTGTACTTCTTCGGCTCCTTCGCGCCCCGCGTGGTGATGGCCGTCTCCAGGTTCACCATCGTGAAGTCGGCGCTCTTCAGCTCGGGAATGGTCGGGCCGAGCGCGGTCGCCGGGCGGCCCAGGCGGCGGGCCAGCTGCGCGTGGAAGTGCGTGTCGCCGGCGAAGGCGATCGTGATCGGCTCCTTGGCCCCGCTCGTACCGGGCGCCCGTCCGCCGGAGTCGATCGAGGGGGACGTCCGGCGCAGCGGCGGGGTCTTCGCATCGCCCGTGGCGCCGCCGCAGGCCGCGGCCGTCAGTGCCAGCCCGGCCACCAGGGAGGGTAAAACCGTTCGCCGCATCGCGCTCAGCCTCCTCAGGAGATCACCCAAGAATGCCACGCACAGGATCTTGACACGGGCGGTTCGACACGTAGCGTTCTGCCGGTGACGCTGGGCACAGAAGCCTCCGGCCGAAAGGAAGACCTTTGCTGGACATCGCGCGCGTGCGCGCCGAGACGCCCGGGTGTGCGGAGGTCGTGCACTTCAACAACGCCGGAGCGGCCTTGCAGCCCCGGCCGGTGCTGGAGACCGTACGCGACCACCTGGACCTGGAGGCGCGGATCGGCGGCTACGAGGCGGCCGACGCCGCGGCGGACCGGCTGGCGGAGTCCTACGGCTCGCTGGCCCGGCTCGTCGGCGCGGAGGCCGACGAGATCGCCATCACCGACAGCGCCACCCGCGCCTGGGACATGGCGTTCTACGGGATGCGGTTCCGGCCCGGCGACCGCGTCCTCACCACGGCCAGCGAATACGGCAGCAACGCGATCGCCTTCCTGCACGCCGCCCGCGACCGTGGCGTCACGGTGGAGGTCGTCGCCGACGACGAGCACGGGCAGATCTCGCTCGACGCCCTTGCCGCCACGCTCGGTGACGATGTACGGCTCGTCGCCATCAACCACATCCCCACCCATGACGGCCTGATCAACCCGGTCGCCGAGGTCGGCCGCCTGGCGCGCGCCGCCGGCGCCCTGTACCTGGTCGACGCCTGCCAGTCCGTCGGCCACCTCGCGATCGACGTCGATGAGATCGGCTGCGACATGCTGTCGGCGACCGGCCGCAAGTTCCTGCGCGGGCCACGCGGCACCGGCTTCCTCTACGTCCGGCGGTCGGCACTCGACCGGCTCGCCCCCACGTTTCTCGACCAACGGTCCGCCGAGTGGACCGGCCCGGAGTCGTACGAGCTACGCGGCGACGCCCGGCGGTTCGAGTGCTTCGAACGCTCCCCCGCCGGGCAGCTCGGCCTGGCCGCCGCGGCGGACTATGCCATGGCGATCGGCCTGGACGCGATCGAACGCCGGGTGACCGAGCTGGGTGCGCTGCTGCGCACCGCGCTGGCCGAGGTGCCGGGTGTGACGGTCCGCGACCGCGGCGCGCGCCGGTCGGGCATCGTGACGTTCACGCACGGCGACCGCGATCCGGCCGAGATCGCCTCGTCGCTCGCCGCCCGCAGGATCAACGTGCGGCTGTCCGCGCAGAGCTACCGCTACGACGAGGGCGCCGCACCAGCGCCGCGCGTGCGGGCCTCCGTGCACTACTACAACACCGAGGAGGAGATCTCCCAGCTCATCGGCGCCCTCTGAGCAGTCCGGGCACGGTATCCGAAGATCTACTTTGCGCAACAATCTGGTATTTGTCGTTGTCTTGAATCATTCAGGTTAAGCGCATACGGTGGGCCATATGAAGGACACCGACCACCCGCCGAACCCGGCGAGCGAGCTGCGCTCGGCCGGGCTCCGGGTGACGGCTGCCCGGCTCGCGATCCTCGAGACCGTCCGCGGCGGCAACCATCTCGATGTCGAGACGGTCACGTCACGGGTGCGCGGCCGGCTTGGCCACGTGTCCTTCCAGGCCGTGTACGAGGCGCTGCACGCGTTCACCGCAGCGGGCCTCGTACGGCGGATCGAACCTGCGGGAAGCCCGGCCCGCTTCGAGGGCCGGGTCGGAGACAACCACCATCACCTCGTTTGTCGAGTGTGCGGGCGTGTCACCGATGTGAACTGCACTGTCGGTGAGGCACCGTGCCTCGAGCCCGCCGATGACGCCGGCTATCTGGTCGACGAGGCGGACGTCACCTTCTGGGGTTTCTGCCCTGACTGCCGTCAGGGCTCATGAGGAGGAAACGCGTATGACTGACAGGCCCATCACCACCACTGACGCGGGCATCCCGGCGCCCAGTGACCATGACTCGCTTTCCGTTGGGCCGAACGGACCGCTGCTGCTTCAGGACCACTACCTGATCCAGAAGATGGCGCAGTTCAACCGGGAGCGTGTTCCCGAGCGCGTCGTGCACGCCAAGGGCGGTGGCGCCTTCGGGTTCATGGAGATCACCGAAGACGTCAGCCAGTTCACCAAGGCGAAGCTCTTCCAGAAGGGCGCCCGGACCGACCTGCTGCTCCGGTTCTCGTCGGTCGCCGGCGAGCTGGGCTTCCCCGACACCGTGCGCGACCCGCGCGGTTTCGCGCTGAAGTTCTACACCCAAGACGGCAACTACGACCTCGTCGGCAACAACACGCCGGTCTTCTTCATCCGCGACCCGCAGAAGTTCTCCGACTTCATCCACTCGCAGAAGCGCCGCTCCGACAACCACCTGCACGACCACAACATGCAGTGGGACTTCTGGACGCTGCGCACCGAGTCGGCGCACCAGGTCACGTTCCTGATGTCGGACCGCGGCACCCCGTACTCCTGGCGCCACATGAACGGCTACGGCAGCCACACCTTCATGTGGATCAACGCGGGCGGCGAGAAGTTCTGGGTGAAGTACCACTTCA
>JAOPYL010000293.1 GCA_025964625.1 Actinoallomurus sp.
CACACCGCCGAGCAGTGCCGGCGCGCCGCCGGCGCCGCCCGGGGCGCGCCGGACGCCGAGGGGGCACGGGAGGCCGCCCGCGCCGAGCTTCCCGGCCTGGGCGCGCTCGGCCTGTAGCGGGTACGCCTGTAGCGGGTACGCCTGGTGACGGGCACGCCTGGCCGCCACGCCGCTGGCCGGAACGTTTGCCGTATCCCGAACGAGTAACTAGCGTCGTGCGGGTGCGACGAAGGTCCCGCGGGAAGTTCGTGTGCGCCATCGCGGCGGCCGCGATGGCGGCGTCCGCCTGCGGCGCCTCAGGCGCCCGCTCCGACACCCGGCCCGCGGATCACGCATCCGCGCGGCGGCCGGCGCCTCCCACTCCCACCGTGGACCCGGTGGCCGCGACCGTTCAGCGGATGAGCCTGGCGGACAAGGTCGGCCAGCTCTTCATGCCGACGATCCCGGGCGCCACGCCGGCGCCGGGAGCCGCTGTGATCAGGCGGTATCACCTCGGCGGCGTCATCTACTTCCCGGAGAACCTCCGAACCGCACGGCAGACCGCGGAGCTGTCCAACGGCCTGCAGAGGGCCGCCATGAAGAGCGGGGTGCCGCTGCTCATCAGCACCGACGAGGAGCAGGGCCCCGTCTCCCGCCTCCCGTACATCACCCGTTTCCCGGCCAGCAAGTCGCTCGCCTCCACCGCGCATCCCGACGACGACGTGCGTACCGCGGCCCGGGTGACGGGCGAGGAGCTGCGTGCGGTCGGCATCAACCAGGACCTCGCGCCGGATGCCGACGTCAACGTCAACCCGCGCAATCCGGTGATCGGGGTGCGCTCGTTCGGTGCCGACCCGCAGAAGGTGGCCCACTTGGTGGGCGTGGCGATCGACGCGTACCGCGCAACGGGCGTGGCGGCCACCGCCAAGCACTTCCCCGGGCACGGCGACACGGCCACCGACAGCCACACCGGTCTGCCGGTGATCACGCACTCGATGAAGACGTGGGAACGCCTGGACGCGCCGCCGTTCAAGGTCGCCATCGCCCACCACGTCGACGCGATCATGACGGCGCACATCGTGGTCCCCGGCCTCGACCCGTCCGGTGATCCGGCCACCATGTCCAAGACCGTGCTGACCGGGCTGCTCCGCGACAAGCTGGGTTACGACGGAGTGGTCATCACCGACTCCCTTCAGATGAAGGGGGCGACCATGAGGCACGGTCCGGAGGAGGCGGCGGTCCGGGCTGTCATCGCCGGCGCCGACATGCTCCTCATGCCGGAGAACCTCGGCCGCAGCTACAACGCGGTGCTCGCGGCGGTGCGGTCCGGGCGGATCCCGCAGAGCCGTCTCGACCAGGCCGTCACCCGGATCGTGCGGATGAAGACCGAGCGCGGGCTGTTCCGTGCGCCGTACGTCGACGCCGCCAAGGCCTCACAGGTCGTGGGGTCGAAGGAGCACCGCGCGGCGGCACGCAAGGTCGCCGCCGACGTCGGCGCCGGCGGTTGATGCCGGCTCAGGCCGTTGACGTTCATCTGTTTCCGTGACTAAGTTTCAGACGCTGGTCTCATCCAGGCATTTTCTTTCGCATGTCTCGGGGGCGGAAGGAGTCATCGATGTTCCGTCGCCGACGGCTCGTCGCGATCAGCGCGGCGTCGTTCGTGGCCATGGCCGGCTTGGGCGCAGGCACCGCGCAGGCCGCGCAATCCGGGCACAAGTCCGGCAAGGACCAGAACGTCCTGCGGATTCTCCACAGAATGACGCTCGAGGAGAAGGTCGCCCAGCTGTTCGTGCTCCAGGTGTACGGCACGAGCAGCGACACGACGGCTCCGGCCGACGTCGCGGCCAACCAGAAGCTGTACGGCTTGGACAACGCCGATCAGCTCATCGCGAAGTACCACCCCGGTGGGATCATCTACTACTCCGTGGACCCGCCCAACATCACCAGCCCGCAGCAGGTCGCGCACTTCTCGAACGGCCTCCAGCGGGCGTCCATGAGCCGGCGGGTGCCGATCCCCGTCACCATCGCCGCCGACCAGGAGCAGGGCAGCGTCGTCAGCCGTGTGCCGGCTCCCTTCACGCAGTTCCCCGGCAGCCAGGCACTGGGCGCCGGGCGGACCCCGAAGGACGCCTACACCTCGTCCAAGATCACCGGTCAGGAGCTCCGGGCGATCGGGATCAACACCGACTACGCCCCCGACTCCGACGTGAACGTCAACCCGGCCAACCCGGTCATCGGCGTACGGTCCTTCGGCTCCGACCCGGCGCTGGTGGCCAAATTCGCGTCGGAGGAGGTCGACGGCTACCAGGCGGCCGGGGTCATCCCGACGGCCAAGCATTTTCCCGGTCACGGTGACACCGACACCGACAGCCACACCGGCGTGCCGATCATCAACCACACGAAAGCGCAGTGGGAGAAGCTCGACCTGCCGCCGTTCAAGGCCGACATCGCGCACGGCGTCGACTCGATCATGACGGCGCACATCATCGTCCCCGCGCTGGACCCGTCCGGGGACCCGGCGACGCTGTCCAAGCCGATACTCACCGGCATCCTGCGCGACCAGCTCCACTACAACGGGGTCGTGGTCACCGACGCGCTCGGCATGCAGGGCGTCCGCGACAAGTACGGCGACGAGCGCGTCCCGGTGCTGGCGCTCAAGGCCGGCGTGGACGAGCTGCTCAAGCCGCCGACGGACAACACGACCGGTAAAGGCCTGTTCGACCTGCAGTTCAACGCCGTGCTCAACGCGGTGAAGAGCGGTGAGCTCAGCGAGTCGCGGATCGACCAGTCCGTTTACCGGATTCTGGCGCTCAAGGTGAAGCGCGGCCTGTTCAAGCACCCGTACGTCGACGAGAGCAAGGTCGCCGGTCTGGTCGGCACGCCCGCCCAGGTCGCGACCGAGCAGCGGATCACCGACCGGACGACCACGCTGGTCAAGAACGCCCTTCTGCCGCTGCCGAAGGACGGCCGCAAGGTCCTGGTCACCGGCTGGGGCGTCTCGACGACCCAGACGCTCGCCGACGACATCCACAGGCGGGGACCCGCCACGACGGTCTTCCAGACCGGCGCGAGCCCGGCGCAGGCGCAGATCGACCAGGCGGTCGCCAAGGCCAAGGACAACGACCTGACCGTCGTCCTGACCAACGCCGCCTGGAACAACGCCACCGGCAGCGGCCACAACGGCCCGGGACAGATGAACCTCGTCAAGGCGCTGGTCGCGACGGGCAGGCCGGTGGTCGTGGCGTCGGTCCGGGACGCGTACGACATCGGCTACTTCCCGGAGGCCACGACGTACCTGGTGACCTACGGCTACACGCCGGCGTCGCTGGAGTCGCTGACCAAGGTCCTGTTCGGCGAGATCGATCCGAGCGGCAAGCTGCCGGTGATGATCCCGGTGGCGGGCCATCCCGACCAGACGCTGTATCCGTACGGCTTCGGGTTGCACTTCGGCACGTGAGACAGCGGGCACGGGACGGCAGAGCCTCCGCGGCTCCCGCCGTCCCGTGCCGTTCCCTACAGGCTCAGCCGGCGGATGGCGAGACGGGCGGCGCCCAGCGCGCCGTCGCGGGCCGGCACGGGGTCGGTGCCGAAGCGGCTACGCAGCCCGGCGCGTACGGCGTCGGCGACCGGGCCCTGCTCGAGCAGCGATCCGGCGACCACGAATCCGTGCCCGGGTCCGCCGGCCGCGTCGCCGTTCCGCCCCTCGCCCGGGCGGGTGAGCCCGGTGAGCGCGGGCGTCACGGCGTCGACGTCGGACAGCAGCGACTGCGCGGCCTCCTCGACGATGTGGCGGGCCACCGCGTCGCCGGCCTCGGCCGCCGAGCTGACGAGAGGCGCCAGCTCGCCGAGCGCCGCGGGCGGCCGGCCATAGACCTCCTTGACGACCGCCTGCGGCAGGGCGGACCGGGACGGGGCCGTCCCGAGATCGCTGAGATCGGCGAGGAGGGGCTCGGCCGCCTCGCCGAGCATGGCGCGGGGCACGCTCTGCGCCAGGACGGTCGGGGTGCCGCGTCCGTCATAGGCGCGGAGCGCGGCACGCACCGCCTCGCGGCCCATCCAGACCGCCGAGCCCTCGTCGCCGACCAGCCACCCGTAGCCGTCGGCGCGGCGCTCGATCGCGCCGTCGTTGATGACGGCGGCGCCCGCGCCCGTGCCGGCGAAGATCACGATGCCGGCCGGCTCGGCCGTCCCGGCGGCGAACGCCACCGCGATATCGGTGACGACGTCCGGCTCGCCGGAGATGCCGGCCGCCCGGCACGCGGCGGTCGC
>JAOPYL010000298.1 GCA_025964625.1 Actinoallomurus sp.
GCTCGCCGTGGCCGGGCTCGCCGTGGTGGGCCGGCCGGCCGCTCCCGGCTGGGGCGGCTCCGACCGGGTCTCATCGGACGCGCTGCCCGAGTTCCGCTCGTGGCTGGGCCGTTCGGGAGCGGGGACGGTGTGGGCGGACACGAAGCTGTTCCGCATCCTCCCGATCTACGTCGTGAGCCCCACCGGTCACCGGATATGGCACGGCCGGCTGCGCCCCCTGCGGAACGCCGGGCAACCGGCCGCGGGCGACTACGTGGTGGCGTACAGCGTCGGGAGCGACGCCTGCCCTCGCTGCGGCGACGCGGCCAAGGCCGTCCTGCCGGGCATTCCATCGACCTGGCAGGTGGTCATGACCAGCCATGACCACCTGCTCCGGGTCTGGCGGGCCGACTGAAGTCCACTGGGGATGCCCGGTGTGAAGGTGGCCATCCAGCCGGAATGCGCCAGTCGCAGTGTCGGCTAGGCGTCGATCTGGTCGCCCCCCCGCTTCTCGGAGAGCCGGCGCTGCTGGATGCCGGTCTCCTCCGCGGATGCCGAGAGGTTCTTCTTGACCGCGTCGAGAATGGTCAGTCCCTGGCCGACGAGGCCGGCGGCGATCTCGCCGAGGCCGTCGGTCCCGTTCAGGATATTGACGTTCGCGCCCGCAAGACCGCTTGCCGCCTCCCTGACGATCTGTGGCAACTGGTCGATGAGCATTCGATCGAGTGCCACGCGGTCGTAGGAGGCCGCGGCCTCGGCTTGGACCTTCATCCGCTCGGCCTCGGCCTGAGCCAGGATGCGAACCCGCTGCGCGTCGGCCTCCGCCGGCCTGACGACCTCGGCCACCAACTGCTGCTGGCGTAGCTCGGCCTCGCGCACGGCCAGCTCGGTCTGCGCGGCGATGACCTCACGTTGCGCCTGCGCCTGTGACAATGGTCCGGCCTGCGCGGCCCCGGCCTGCGCCCGGTCCACTTCGGCCTTGTACTGCGCCTGTACGACGGCCGTCTTCCGGGCGTACTCGGCCTGGTTACGCTGCGACTCCTGCTGAGCCTCGGCCGCGGCCTGGGTGGCCTGCGCCTGCGCGATCTGTGCCTGCCGTTGGATCGCGGCGGTGTGGGGGGCCGCCATCGCGTCGATGTAGCCGGTGTTCATGTCGTCGATGGACTGAATCTGCAACGAGTCGACGGTGAGGCCGATCTTGGCCATCTCGGCCTTCGAACCGTCGAGGACCTCGATCGCCAGCTTCTGCCGCTCGGTGACGATTTCCTCGACGGTCATCGAACCGATGATCGAGCGCAGATGACCGGCGAAGATCCGCCCTGTCAGTGTCGACATCTGGTCCTGGTCGGACAAGAACCGTTGCCCCGCGTTGATGATGCTCTCGTCGTCGTTTCCGACCTTGAACGCGATCACCGAGCGCACGTTCAACGAGATGCCCTGCTTCGTAACGCAGGTTTCCGAGACCTCCGCCTCGCACATGGCCAGCGTCAGGAAGCGCACCTTCCTAAAAACCGGAAGTATGAAAGCGCCATGACCAGTGACGACGCGAAAGGGTGCACCGTTCCGGGCCGCTCGGCCTCCAGAAATCAGCATGGCCTCATCGGGGGCTGGAACGCGGTAGCCGAACATCACTCGTCTCCTCAGTGCTACTACAGGGGCTACTACAGGGCCATTCTCGCAAGTAGGCCCCTTTGACCTGGGGCGATGTCAACCCGACGTCGCCCAGGGGAACTGTGGCCTGGAGCTTCGCGTGACCTTACGCGCGTTGGGTCCTCTGACGCTAGCCAGCACCATCAGCGATCTCATCCGATGGTGCGTCCCACTCGATGACGTCGACCGTCCTGGCGCCATGGGATTCTATGATCAGCACAGTCGTGCCTTTCGGAAGCGGGGTGTCGGACCAGGCGAGATAGGTCTCCGCCCCTCCGCGAATCCTGACCAGCGCTTCCCCTGGGCCGGCAGGTCCGCGAGTACCGACGGTAAGGATGCCGAGGCGGCCTATGCAGGACTCGTCCCGAACCACTGGCACCCCCTCACGTCGCACCGTGAAGTCCATATTCCTCACACTATCCGGGCCCGGCCACGGTCCAGATGGGCGAATCCAGCGCGTCGCTCGAGCTCAGGCCGTCCTTGCACGGCCGCCCTCACGCTCCTTCGGCGACAAACGCGACGTCAGCACCCGCGGCACCCGCATCCAGCCCGGATAGCTGCGGCGGACGCGCATCTTCGCGCAGGGGCTGTTTCTATTTGTGACCTAGCGCACTAAAAATCATTTTTGTCCTCTTGACGGCCTTTGCAAACTATTGTTCGATCCGGTGCATGTTGATCAAAAAAGCTGGCACGGTGCGCCGGCGGCTCACCGGCCGAGGATTCCCCCACCTCGGCACCCGGGTCCTCGGCGTGGCGGTCGTCGCCGCGTTGGGCCCGCTCGTCACGGGCTTCGCCGGGCCGGTAGCGGTGCAGGCGGCACCCTCCGCGGCAACGACCGCGACGACGGCACGGGTCATTCCGGCTCCGGTGTCCATGCAGACGGTGCCCGGCCAGCCCTTCACGCTCGCCCGGGACACCAAGATCGTCGTGGGGTCGCGCTCCCGCGACGTCGACGGGGTGGCGGCGTTCCTCGCCGGGCTGGCCCGCCCCTCCACCGGTTATCCGCTGCCGGTCGTGCGCGGGCCCGGCGACCCGGGCCATGCGATCTCACTGCGCCTCGCCGCACTGCCCAGCCTCGGCACCGAGGGTTACCGGCTCGACGTGACCCGCGACGGCGTGCGACTTGAGGCACCTACCGCGGCGGGCCTG
The DNA here is from genome assembly GCA_025964625.1 of Actinoallomurus sp. Classification (GTDB taxonomy): domain Bacteria; phylum Actinomycetota; class Actinomycetes; order Streptosporangiales; family Streptosporangiaceae; genus Actinoallomurus. The sequence goes on from JAOPYL010000298.1 coordinate 2,779, forward strand.
TTCCACGGCGTCCAGACGCTGCGCCAGCTGCTGCCGTACAGGGTTGAGAGCCGAGGCGTCCAGCCCGGACCCTGGACGGTCCCCGGCGTGCACATCACCGATTACCCCCGCTTCGGGTGGCGCGGGGCGATGCTCGACGTGTCGCGGCACTTCTTCACCGTCCAAGAGACCAAGCGGTACATCGACGAGATCTCGATGTACAAGATCAACGTCCTGCACCTGCACCTCAGCGACGACCAGGGCTGGCGCATCGCCATCAAGAGCCGGCCGCGGCTCGCGACGTACGGCGGCAGCACGGAGGTCGGCGGCGGCCCGGGCGGCTACTACACGCAGGCGCAGTACAAGGACATCGTGGGCTACGCCGCGCAGCACTTCATCACCGTCGTCCCGGAGATCGACACCCCGGGGCACACGAACGCCGCGCTCGCCTCATACGCGGAGCTGAACTGCGACGGCAAGGCGCCGCCGCTCTACACCGGCACCGACGTCGGCTTCAGCTCGCTGTGCGTGGACAAGGACATCACCTACAAGTTCCTCGACGACGTGATCGGGGAACTGGCGAAGCTGACCCCCGGCTCGTACATTCACATCGGTGGCGATGAGGCGCACAGCACACCGCTCGCCGACTACGTCACGTTCATCGACCGCGTGCAGCCCATCGTCCACGCGCACGGCAAGAACATGATCGGCTGGAACGAGATCGCGCAGGCGAACGTCCGTCCGGGCCCCGCCACCCTGGCCCAGAACTGGAGCCTCGCCGACGGCACCAAACCGGTCGACGACCCGCTGGCCACCGCGGCCGTGCAGAAGGGCGTCCAGCTGGTCACCTCGCCCGCGAACCACGCCTACCTGGACATGCAGTACGACAAGAACACGCCGTACGGCCAGAACTGGGCCGGGTACGTCAACGTCCAGAAGTCCTACCAGTGGGACCCCGCCACGCTCTTCACCGGCGTGACCGAGCGCAACATCCGCGGTGTGGAGGCGCCGATCTGGAGCGAGACCCTCACCAGCATCCACGAGGTCGAGTACATGGCCTTCCCGCGGCTCGCCGGGATCGCCGAGATCGGCTGGTCCCCGCAACACGGCCGGTCCTGGGATGAGTACCGGACGCGCCTCGCCGCCCAGGGTCCGCGCTGGACGGTCATGGGCGTCAACTTCTACCACTCGCCGGAGATCTCCTGGGAGCGCCCGGCCGCGTAGGCCCTGCCTGACCGTTCTGTTCACCGCTCGTCCCGGCCGCGCCTCAGCTCGGCCGGGACGACCGGCGTACGGGCCGCGCCGGCAAGCGCCCGAAGTCGGCGTTGGCCTTGCACGAGCCGCCGCGGGGAGCATGGGTACATGTCCGTCCGTGAAATGCTCGTGCTGGGCTCGGCCAGCGCAGTGCCCACCCGTACCCGCAACCAGAACGGCTACCTGCTGCGATGGGACGGCCATGGCCTGCTGTTCGACCCCGGCGAGGGCACCCAGCGGCAGATGACCCACGCCGGGGCCAGGTCGAGCGAGATCACCTGGATCTGCCTCACCCACTTCCACGGCGACCACTGCCTCGGGGTACCGGGAATCATCCAACGCATGTCCCGCGATGGCGTGGACCACCCCGTCAACGCGGCCTACCCGGCGTCAGGCGCCTCCTACTGGGAGCGGCTCCGGCACGCCACGATCTTCCACGACACTCTGGAGACCCGCGAACAACGGCTCAACGGCACCATGACGACCCTCGGCACCGGTGACGCGCCGTTCACCCTGACCGCCCGTCGCCTGGACCACCCCGTCGAGGCGTACGGGTACCGTCTGGTCGAGCCGGACGGCGTCACCATGCTCCCCGACCAGCTCGCCGCCCACGGCGTACACGGCCCGCTCATCGGCCGGCTGCAGCGGGACGGCCAGGTCGTCACGGAAGACCGCCGCCGCGTCACCCTCGCCGAATGCAGTAGCCCACGGCCCGGTCAGAAAGTCGCATTCATCATGGACACCAGACCCTGCGACGCCGTCCACGAACTCGCCGACAAGGCCGACCTGCTGATCATCGAATCCACGTTCCTCGACGAGGACGCCGGGCTCGCCCGGGACTACGGCCACCTCACCGCCGGCCAAGCGGCCAAGGTCGCCGCAGACGCCAGGGCTCGAGAACTCGTGCTCACCCACATCTCCGAGCGTTACCACGTCAACGACGAAGCCCGTTTCACCGACCAGGCCGCCGCATACTTTGACGGCGACATCACTCTCGCCCACGACCTTGACCGCATCCCTCTCCCACCTCGGCGCCGTCCTGGGAAACCAGACACAACCGCGATCGGCCGTCCGGATACCCGCGAGAGAGAATAAGCCGCCGTACGTCGTCGCGGTCCGTGGTCGCATCCCCGCGGGAATGCGAGACCGGCTGTCCGGCGACCATCAAGCTGTGGGCCGACGCGTGGCCGGAGTTGTTGTCATGTCGATATCCGGTGACGTTACCGGTTCGCCCTTCGGTGGCAAGATTGCCGTTATGGTCGAGGCCCATAAAGTTCGTTGATCTCCTACAGACTGCGACATCATGACGTCTTCAGCGAATGGGCCTGGTAGGGGGCTTGCCTCCGCGACCGGGACGCGTGCCCGCGTGCGCAGACCGCCGGTGCGGGAGACCTTGCTCGGTTTCGGATTCTGCGTGCCCGCGCTGGCCGGGCTGGGCACGTTCGTCATCTTCCCGCTGTTCCAGGCGATCTTCCTGGCCACCCGGGGTACCGACATCAACGGCAACCCGTCGCGTTCGGTGGGCTTGGCGAACTTCGCCGCGCTGTTCACCCCGGAATTCGGCACGACCCTGCTGCACACTCTGCTGTTCACGATATTCGTCGTGGTCGTCGGGGTGACCCTGCCGCTGGCGCTCGCGCTACCGCTGACCCAGCGGCTGCGTGGCATGCGGCTGTTCCGGACGATCTTCACACTGCCGTTCGCCTACTCGGCGTCGGCGGCGAGCGTGATCTGGCTGCTGATGCTCGATCCGTCCATGTCGCCGGTGAACTGGCTGCTGCGGCTGGCCGGGATGACCGCACCGGGCTGGACCACGGAATCCCCCTGGGCGTTGATCACCGTGGCCTGGGCGACCACCTGGGTGGTGGCCGGGTTCAATCTCCTCGTGCTGAGCGCCGGCCTGGCCGGCGTGGACGAGCAGGTCCTGGAGGCCGCGCGGATCGACGGGGCGACCGGGCTGCGCGGCGTCTCCAGGGTGGTGCTCCCGATGATCTCGCCGAGCGTGTTCTTCGCCGTGGTCACCACGACCCTCACCTCGCTGCAGGCACTCGGCCAGGTGCAGGTGATGACCGACGGCGGGCCCAACGGCAGCACCACGACCCTGGTCTTCTCGATCTTTCACAACGCGTTCGAGAACGGAAACAACGACTACGGCCTGGCCAGCGCGCAGGGACTGGTTCTGCTGATCGTCGGCATGGCGCTCGCGGCGGTCCAGTTCGGCGTCATCGAGAGGCGGGTGCATTACCGGTGAGCCGGCTGATCGAACAGACGACCCCGGCGTCCCCTGCGGCACCGGCCGGCCGGGCCGAGCTGCGGCGCTCGAAGAGATCCCCCAACCAGCCGGGCCGCGCGGCGGCCACGGCCACGTACGTGTGGCTCGTGCTGGCCGCGATCGTGCTGCTGTTCCCCGTGCTGCTCACCATCGTCGGCGGCTTCCTTCCCGAGGGGCAGCTCGTACGCCGGCCACCCGGGCTGTTCAACGGTCACTATTCGTTCGGCAACTACGTCGCGGCCTGGCACGAGACCGTCGTGCCGCTGCTGCCCGCGTTGGCCAACTCGCTCTTCGTGGGCCTGGTGATCATGCTGGCCCACCTGGTGACCTCGTGCCTGGCGGCCTACTCGCTGGTGTTCGTCCGGATGCCACTGCGGAAGACGATCTTCTGGCTGTTCATGGCCACGATCATGGTTCCGTACGAGGCGATCGTGGTGCCCAACGCGCTGTTCATCCGCAGCCTGGGAATGGAGAACAACCGGTGGAGCCTGGTGCTGCCGTTTCTGGCCAACGGGTTCGGCGTCTTCCTGATGCGCCAGGCGTTCCGGCAGTTCCCCGACGAGCTGCGGCAGGCGGCGCTACTCGACGGCTGCGGGCATCTGCGGTTCCTGTGCGGGATCGTGCTCCCGTCGGTGCGCCCATCGCTGACCGCGCTGGCGGTGTGGTCGTTCCTGCAGGGCTGGAACATGTACTTCTGGCCATTGATCATCTCCTCGTCGAACAACTCGATGAACACGCTGCAGACCGCGGTGTTCGCCTTGAAGTCCAACGGAAACGGCACTCAGCAGGCCCTCGTCCTCGCCGGGGTCTCCATCACGCTGATTCCGACCCTGCTTCTGGTGATCTTCGGCCAGCGGTGGTTCGTCCGCGGCTTCATGGCCGGAGCCGTGAAGTGAGACCTGCCTGACCCCCTAGGTGCATTGGAAAGGAACATCTGTGCGGAGAACACTGCGCCGAGGCGCCTGGGCGCTCTCACTCCTCGCCACGGTCACGGCCGCCGCGGGATGCTCGTCGGCCACGTCCAGCGGCGGCTCGTCCGGCTCGAACAACCTGACGGCGCCGGGCGCGGACGCCCTCAAGGGCAAGGGTCAGGTCGACATCACGTTCTGGCACGCCATGAGCGGCGTGAACGGCCAGCAGCTCCAGAAGCTGGTGGACCAGTTCGACCAGCAGAACAAGGGCAAGATCAAGGTAACCCTGAACTACAAGGGCCAGTACGACACCGCGCTGGCCGCCTACAAGAACTCCTCGACCAAGCAGCGGCCGGACCTCATGCAGATGTACGACATCGGCACCCGGTACATGATCGACTCCAAGACGGTCATCCCGATGCAGTCGTTCATCGACGTCGACCACTACGACGCCTCGGACCTGCAGCCCAACATCGCCGGTTACTACACCGTCGACAAGAAGCTGTACTCGATGCCGTTCAACACCTCGATGCCGCTGCTCTACATCAACCGGGAGGCCTTCCAGAAGGCCGGTCTCGACCCGGCCAAGCCGCCGACCACGCTGGACGAGATCATGGCGGACGCCCGCAAGATCAAGGCCGCCAAGGGCGAGACGGTCCAGTACGGTTTCGGGGCAACGCTCTACGGCTGGTTCGTCGAGCAGTGGAACGCCTCCGCCAACAAGACGATCTGCGACGCCGACAACGGGCGGACCGGGCGGGCCGCCAAGGTCACCCTGGCCACCGACACCAACATCAAGCTGCTGCAGTGGTGGCAGAAGATGGTGAAGGACGGCCTGGCGATGAAGCTGGACAGCAACACCGACAACGGTGACAACGCGTTCAGCTCCGGAACCGTGGCGATCGGCCTGGAGTCCACCGGGTCCCTCGGCCAGTTCGTTCAGGGCGCCGCGGCCGCGAAGAACCCGTTCACGGTGGCGACCGGCTACTACCCCAAGGTCAACGCCAGCGACACCGGCGGCCCGATCATCGGCGGAGCCTCGCTGTGGGCGATGCACAAGGACGATGCCGCCAAGGAACGCGCCGCGTGGGAACTGGTGAAGTTCCTGGCCGGCAAGCAGTCGCAGGTCGCCTGGCACACCTCGACCGGGTACTTCCCGATCAGCAAGGCCGCCCTCGACGACCCGGCCGACCAGCAGTGGGTCAAGCAGAAGCCACAGTTCGCCACGGCCATCAAGCAGCTCGAGCAGACCAAGCTCACCTACGCCACTCAGGGTTGCTCGGTCGGAGAGATGCCCGATGTCCGCAAGGACGTCGAGAACGCCTTGCAGGCCGCCGTGCTCCAGGGGACGGACGCCAAGCAGGCCCTGACCGCCGCGGAGGACACCGCCAACAAGCAGATAGCCGCCTACAACACCAAACTCGGCGGCTAATGTCCAGAATGCTGGTTCGTTCCTCTTAATCTGCGGGTTCGGAGTTCAATTCCCTCGCGGCGCACTCCTTTGATCGGCGGCGATGTCCTGTCCAGGCATCGCCGCCGATCTTGTAGGGGGCCAATCGGCCTTCGACCTCCCGTCCCGAGTGACCCTGGGGCATCCCACACCGCCGCGGCACCGTGCGACCGGAATCCGCGTCGCGACAGTCGTGGTGGGAATCGGAAGAAGGAGGGTCCGCGGAGACGGGAGAATGCGATGACCATGCTGGTCGAGACGGCCGTCGAACGGTACAAGTTCGTCTGCGGGCGCTGCGGCTACACCTGGACGGCCGACTACGACGTGCAGTACCTCCGCGACGACGTAGGCGCGACCATCGCCTTCTACCGGCTCGACGGCGTTCCGGTCCCCCCGCCCACCAGCGGAGAGATCACCTGCCCCAACTGCGGCACCATGGGCGTCGCCGTGATCCCCGAGGCTCGTCGCGACAGCCCGCCCGCGCACCTGGACAGCGACGAACCCCGTCAGCGTGTCTCCACCACCACAGACCAGCGCCGCGCGTCCGTCCCGCACCTGCCGGCCGTGGTCAGCACCGGGACCGAGCCGGGCTGAGCAGTGACGACCTGACCCGTTCCATCGGCATGCGGCGTATCAGCGGTGGCGGCGGCCGCCTGGAGGTCGCGGATCCGGTCGACGAGCCGCGCTCCGCCCGTCATGGTCGGTGCCTGGTCTTTGAACGCCCGCACCCGTTCCCACCGCCTGCCGGCTTCTCGGAACGGGGTTGATCCGGATGGGCAGTGAAAATGAGGGTGTCCGGTACCGGCGGACCGGCGCAGAAGACTAACGTAGCGCTATGTCGTGGTCACTGGTGATGGCCCAGGTTGTCTCCGCGGGCGCCCTGGGAGCCATGATCGGCCTGGAGCGGGAGCTCGACGACCAGCCGGCCGGGCTGCGCACGCACATGCTCGTCGCGCTCGGCTCCGCGCTGTTCACGCTGGTCGGCGCGCAAACCCTGCATACCGACCCGACCAGGATCGCTGCGCAGGTCGTGACCGGAATGGGGTTCCTGGGCGCCGGGGCGATCCTCCGCGGGGGCACCAGCATCCGCGGGCTCACCACGGCCGCCTCGCTCTGGGTGACCGCGGCGATCGGCGTGGCGATCGGGCTTGAAGCGTGGCTCGCCGCCGTGGCGACCGCGATCCTGTCGCTTACCGTACTCAGGGTGATCAAGCAGGCGGAACGGCGGACGCTGCGCCGCCGCCGGACGGTCGACATGACCGTCGACCTCGATTCTGACGCCGCCCCCGAGGCGGTCGAACGCGCCGTCTCGTCGCTGGTCCCCCAGCCTCGGCTCACCCGGGTGACCAACGCCCCGGCGGGCCGGTCACTGGAGATCACCGCGCATCCGCACGCCGGCATGGCGTTGACGACGCTGAGCGAGAGACTTCTCGCGATCCCTGGCGTACGAGGTGTCGATCTGACCCGGTGATCGCTGGTGGCGATCACACTGCTGGCCTTGGCGACCAGCCGTCGCCGTCAAGGGGGCGCGGTCGGAGGAGTCATCGGTCTGCCTACCCACCCGGTGACCGGTGCGGTCAGTGATGAAAGCTCGGGGCGTCCTCGGGCCCTAGCATCGGGCCGGACTGCTTGCGCAGCCACGGCAGCAGGTTCTGCAGGTCTTCGATCAGCCGGTCGGCCAGGTCGAAGGAGAACCCGTTGCGGCACACCACCCGCAGCACGGCCATGTCCTGACAGTTCGCCGGGAAGGTGTAGGCCGGCACGAGCCAGCCGGACTCCCGCAGCCGCCGGGACACGTCGAAGACGTCGAACTCCTTGACGTCATCGGTGGTGGTGAAGGCGAATACCGGAAGCTGGTCGCCGCGGGTGAGGAGCCGGAAGCAGCCCATCGCCTCGATCCGCTCGGCCAGGTGCGTCGCCACGTCCCGGGATGCCTGCTGGACGGCGCGAAAGCCCTGGAAGCCGAGCCGCAGGAAGTTGTAGTACTGCGCGATCACCTGGGAGCCGGGCCGGGAGAAGTTCAGCGCGAAGGTGGGCATGTCACCGCCCAGGTAGTTCACGCGTTCCACCAGCTCTTCCGGTAGCGCCTCCTGGTCCCGCCACAGCGCCCAGCCGACACCCGGATACACCAGCCCGTACTTGTGGCCGGAGGTGTTGATGGAGGCGACGCGGGGAAGCCGGAAATCCCACTCCAGGCCCGGATCCAGGAACGGCGCGATCATGCCGCCGGACGCGCCGTCCACGTGGACGGGCACGTGCCATCCCGTGCGCTCCTCCAGCGCGTCCAGGGCGGCACAGATCTCGGCGACCGGCTCGTAGCTGCCATCCATCGTCGAGCCCAGGACCGCCACCACGCCGATGGTGTTCTCATCGCACAGCTCCACGGCCTGCTCCGCGCCCAGGTGGAACCGGTCGCCCTCCATCGGGGCGAGGCGCGCCTCCACCTCCCAGAAGTTACAGAACTTCTCCCAGCACACCTGGACGTTGGTGCCCATGACCAGGTTCGGCCGCGCCCCCGCGGCGTACCTGTCGGCGTTGCGGTGCATCCACCGGCGCTTGAGAGCCATCCCGGCGAGCATGCACGCCTCGCTGGAACCGGTGGTCGAGCAGCCGACCGCGGCGTCGGCGTCCGGGGCGTTCCACAAGTCGGCCAGCATCGCGACACAGCGGCGCTCCAGCTCGGCGGTCCGCGGATACTCGTCCTTGTCGACGATGTTCTTGTCGGCGCCTTCGGCCATGAGCGTGGCCGCCTGCGGTTCCATCCAGGTCGTGACGAACGTGGCCAGGTTCAGGCGGGAGTTACCGTCCAGCATCAGCTCATCGTGAACGAGCTGGTAGGCGGTGGCCGGCGCCATCGGGCCCTCCGGCAGCCGGTGCCGCGGGAGGACCGCCTCGATGCCGGATACCGGGTTCGCCTCCCCGAACAGCGGATTCACCCGTATCGGCTGTTGACGGCCGTCCTCGCCCTTCTGCAACGCCATCCGTCGTACCCCTTTGATCGGTTCACCGAAGGCGCAAGTCTGCCATGCGGCGCGTTAAGGGGAGGTATGTGCCGGGACCGGAGCGCCTGGACCGACCGGGCCGGTCTCCCACCAGGACCGCATATCTCCGGCCCCGGATCGACCTGGCCCTCCGCGGGCCGCCCGCTCCGCGACGCCGTCCTTTCGCAGGGATACTTGTAAAGTTGCACAACTGTGCGATTGACTAATGAGCCGGATACGGCAGCACCAGGTGGGGGGAAGGGTGTTCGCACCACTGGAACGTCGCGTTCAAGATCATTCCCGCGTGCGCTCACACGCCGGCGTGGGACGGTCCGCCATACGC
>JAOPYL010000326.1 GCA_025964625.1 Actinoallomurus sp.
GCCACCGCGCGGGTGGGTATTCGGCCGGAACCGACAGACCGGACTATCTGGCCTCATTGGGACAAACTGCTGTGTTCCATTGACTCCCGGACTAACGTTCCCAGCCGTAGAAGGCGGAGGTGACGCCGGAACGGAAGGGAGGCCAACGCGACCAGCGCGCAGGAAGCTCATGATGCCTGGCGCCGGCGTACGACGGGTGCGGTGCGATCGGGATGGGAGCCCATATGACTGGGATCAGAAGACGGAACCTCTTGGCGGGCATGGCCGGCGCGGCGGCGATCGCGGGGGTGGGTACGGGTACGGCCGCTCCAGCGGAGGCGGCGACACCCCAGGTGCCCGGCCGCGACGCGCCCGCCCGCAAGGGGAGAGGTCGGACGGTCACCCTGCGCGAGGGTACGGACGTGGCGGCCCAGCTGTCGCCCGACGGACGGACGATCGCGATCGACGTCGTCGGAGTGCTGTGGGTACTGCCCTCGTCCGGCGGCCCCGCGCGCCGGCTGACAAGCGACCTGTTCGACATCGCGCAGCCCGAGTGGTCGCCGGACAGCCGGCAGATCGCATTCCAGTCCTACCGTGACGGCGCGTTCAACATATGGCTGATCCGCCCCGACGGGTCGGGATTGCGCCAGCTCACACACGGACCCTACGACCACCGCGAGCCGCGCTTCTCCCCCGACGGAAAGCACATCGTCTTCTCGTCGGATCTGTCGGGAAGCTACGGCATCCACACTCTCGAGCCGGCCACCGGCGCCGTCGCCCAGGTCACCGACACTCCGGTCGAGGAGTACGAACCGGCGTGGTCGCCGGACGGGACCCGCATCGCGTTCGTGGTGGCCAACACCCGCATCGACGTCGTCGACGTCGCGACCGGCGCGCGCAGCACGCCGGTCACCGTACCCGCCGACCAGGTGATCCACAGCCCGGCGTGGACGCCCGACGGCAAGGACCTCGTCTACACCCTCGTGGCGAACGGCCGCAGCGAGCTGTGGCGCTCCGGCAAGGCGCTGGTGACCGGCGAGGAGGTCTTCCCCTTCCGGGTGTCGTGGCGTTCACCGGGCGAGTTCCTCTACACGGCCGACGGCAGGATCCGTCGCCGGTCGCTGGATGGCGGCAGGCCGCACGACATCGGCTTCGTCGCGCCCGTCACGGTCGCCGCCCCGGCGTACCGCAAACGCCGGCGCGACTTCGACTCCGCGACGCCCAGGCCCGTCGTGGGCATCGGCAGCCCCGTGCTGTCCCCCGACGGCGAACACGTGGCGTTCCGGGCGCTCAACGACATCTACACGATGACGATCGGGCAGACGCCGCGGCCGCTCACCGGCGACCACTGGTGGAAATGCGACCCTGCCTGGTCGCCGGACGGACGCTACCTGTCCTACTCGTGCGACCGTGCCGGAAAACTGGACATCTGGATCCGTGACCTGCGGACCGGCAAGGACCGCCGGCTCACCGACCTGCCGGGCGCCGCGGCGGTGTCCGGCAGCTGGTCACGCGACAGCTCGCACCTGGCGTTCCTCGACCAGACCGGGGCGGTGTACACCGTCGAGGTCGCCTCCGGCAACGTCCAGCGCGTCTACCCGGCCACCTTCGAGCCGGGCCGGCCGACCTGGTCCTCCGACGGAAACGTCATCGCCCTGGCGGCGATCAAACCCTACTCGGCGCGTTACCGCGAGGGTCTGAGCAAGATCCTGCTCATCGACCGTCGCACCGGCGCCGGTACCTACGTCGACCCGCTGCCCGATCGGTCGATCCAGACGCGGGGCGACGACGGACCGGTCTGGTCCCCCGATGGCACGAAGATGGCCTTCGTCGTGGCGAGCGTCCTGTGGGTGGTCGACGTCCACCGTGACGGGACGCCCGCGGGCACGCCCCGGCAGCTCAGCCACGAGGTCACCGACGCCGTGAGCTGGAGCGGCGACTCCTCGCAGTTGCTCTACCTCAACAACGGCCGGCTCCGCCTCGTCTCCGTCGACGGCAAGCGCACCCGTACGGTGCCCATGCGACTGACCTGGACCAACACCCAGCCACGCGGCCGCATTGTCATCCACGCCGCACACATGTGGGACGGCAGCAGCCGGCAGCTACGCCACGACGTGGACATCGTCGTCCAGGGTCACCGCATCGTCGCGGTCGAGCCGCACCGGAACGGCCGCGACGGCCGGCTGATCGACGCCGGCGACTCGGTCGTCATCCCCGGCCTCATCGACATGCACAACCACCGGGAGATGCAGGGCTACTGCTACGGCGACCGGCAGGGCCGGCTGTGGCTGTCGCTGGGCATCACGACGACCCGCTCGCCGGGAAGCCCGGCGTACCACATGGTCGAGGACCGTGAATCGGTCCAGTCCGGCGCACGCGTCGCGCCTCGCTACTTCGCCACGGGCGAGGCGGTCGACGGTCCCCGCATCTTCTACAACTTCATGCGCCCCACCTTCGACGAGAAGCAGCTCGCCCTCGAGCTCGAACGTGCCGGCGCGCTCGACTACGACCTCATGAAGGCGTACGTGCGGCTGCCCACCGAGTGGCAGCAGAAGGTCATCACCTGGGCACACGAGCACCGCGTACACGCCACCTCGCACTACCACTATCCGGCCTTCGCCTTCGGTGGCGACGGCATGGAGCACATCGGCGCGACGAACCGCTTCGGTTACTCCCGGACCGTGACCGCCCTCGGCACCGGATACAGCGACGTCATCGACATCTTCAACGCCTCCGGCGCGGCGCGCACCCCGACGCTGTTCGTGTCGGCGACCCTCTTCCGGGACGACACGTCGCTGGTCACCGACCGGCGGGTGACCACGCTCTACCCGTCGTGGGAGTACGCCTCACTGCAGGCCGCCGTGACAGCGGCGAAGACCAACGACCAGACCGTCACGCGGGAGAACCTCGCCCGCCAGGTCGCGCAGATCGCCGCCATGATCCGCGGGGGCGGACGGGTCCTCACCGGCACGGACTCGCCCATCGACCACACCGCGGTCAGCACCCACATGAACCTTCGCGCCATGGTGAAGTACGGCCTCACGCCCTACGAGGCCCTCACCACGGCCACCCGGGTTCCGGGCGAGTTCCTCGAGGAACCCCTCGGTCAGATCCGACCGGGCATGTACGCCGATCTGACCTTCCTGGGCGGCAACCCATTGGAGGACATCGACCAGGCGGCCAATGTGCGGCAGGTGATGGTCAACGGGGAGCTGCGCACCGTCGACGAGCTTCTCGCCCCCTTCACCACGGCCGAGCACACCGCCGCGGCCCCGGCCGGCAGAATGCTCGCGCCGGTCCCCAACCACCCCTCCAACAAGAAGTACTGGTGGCACGACCCGCACTACCTGGAGGAGAGCAAGCGTTCCTGCTGCGCAGGGGCGTAATGGGCGTTCCCGCTCGACATCGGCTCACTCGCGATGGCCCCTCGGTCAGGGCCCGGTGCGCGGCTGCCGCGCCGGGCCCCTCTTCCGGTTTCACCGCGGATGAATGCCGCCGTCGAGGCCGAGCACCTGGTCCGTGAGGTAGCCGTTGCGGAGCACCGCCATGGACAGGTCCGCCACCTCCTCGGGACGTCCGTACCGGCCGACCGGTATCGGCAGCGCGGGGCCGCCGTCGGGTGCCGCCGGGAGCATCCGCGTACCTTCGATCAGCGCCGGTGCCACGGCGTTCACGGTGACCCCGTGCCCGGCGACCCGTGGTGCCAGATGGTGGAGGAGGCCGTGCAGGCCGGCCTTGGACGCGGCGTAGTGCGGGCCGACGACGCCCCCCGTGAAGGCGGCTACCGAGGACATGAAGAGCACCCTCCCCCACCCGCGCTCGACCATGCCCGGCAGCACCGCCTGCGCCAGCAGGAAGGGCGCCCGCAGGTTGACGGCGAGAGTGCGCTCCCAGGCCCGCGGGTCGACGTCGGTGTACTCCTGCCGCACCGAGTAGCCGGCATTGGAAATCAGGATGTTGATCGGGCCGAGCGCCTCCACCGTCTCGCCGACAAGTCGCGCGGGGGTACCCGGATCGGCCAGGTCTCCCGCCGGCGCGACCGCGTCCAGCCCCGCGTCGTTCGCCTCGGCCACCAGTTGTTCGGCCTCTTCGGAATGACTCCCGTACGCGAAGGCCACCCGCGCGCCGGCCGCGATCAGTCGCCTGCCGAGCGCGCCCCCGATACCGCCACTGGCCCCGGTGAGTAGCGCCACCCGCCCCGCGATGTCCATGTCAGCCATGAAGATCACACTAGATGACGGTCACGCCGGGTGGTCCGCCGCCGGTGGAGACGGTGCCGTCGGAGTCCACCCGGACCGACAGAGCGGCCGAGCCGATCCGGACATTGTCCACCGACAGGTCGCGGAAGCCCGGCAGCGGGGACAGCGCCACCCTGCGGGCCGGCACGTCGACGTCGAGACCGAGCAGCGCGGTGACCAGGGCCGAAGAGAGTGCGGCGGCCCACGCCTGGGGGCGGCACGCCGACGGGTAGGGCACGGGCGGTACGCCGGAGTCGTGGCCGCCGAACAGCTCGGGGAGGCGGTAGGCGAACGAGGGCGCGGCGGCGATCAGCCCTCGCGCCAGCCGGACGGCGAGCTCGTGGTGGCCGGCACGGGTGAGGCCGAGGATCGCGATGGCGGTGTCGTGTGGCCACACCGACCCGAGGTGGTAGGAGAGCGGGTCGTATCCGGTGGCCCGGCTGGTCAGGGTCCGCAGCCCCCATCCGGAGTCCAGCTCGGCGAGCCGAAGCGCGACCTGTTCGTCCTCGGCCGCGGTGAGCAGGCCGGTTCCGAGCAGGTGCCCGAGGTTGGAAGCGGCTCCGTCGACCGGCTTGCCCTCGCCGTCGAGCGCGATCGCCGGATAGCCGTCCACCCAGTACCGGGCGCGGAACCGCTCCGCCAGCTCCGCGGCCCACTGCCGCCGGCGCTCGCCGCCCGCCCTGCCGAACGCGTCGAGCAGGTCGGCGCCGAGCGTGGCGGCCTGGAAGGCGTACGCCTGGACCTCCGACAGCGCGACCGGTGGCGACGCCAGAGTGCCGTCGGCGTGCTGGACGCCGTCGGCGGAGTCCTTTCAGCCCTGGTTGAGGAGCTTGCCGGCCGAGCCCCGGTAGGACACGAACTCATCGAAGGAGCCGAGCCAGGCCAGCGCCCTCTCGACGGCCGGCAGCAACGCCTCGACCTCGGATGCGGGCATGCCCCAGCGCCACGCCTCGGCAAGCGTGATGACGAAGAGCGGCGTCGCGTCGACCGATCCGTAGTACACCGGCGGCAGCCAGTTGGTGGCGTGGGCGGGGCGCAGCTCGTGCGGGATCTTGCCGGGCTCCTCCTCGGTGACCGGATCGTGGCGGGTCCCCTGATGCCGGGCCAGGGCTCGCAGCGTGCCGGCGGCGAGCTCGTGGCCGAGCGGAAGCGCCAGCCGGGCGGTCCACAGGGCGTCCCGGCCGAACAGGGTGAGGTACCAGGGGCTGCCGGCCGCGCAGTACAGATCGCCCTCGTCGGTGAGCAGCAGCGCGCTCAGGTCCTCGATGCCCTGGGCGACCAGCGCGTCCAGCCGGTGATCGGCGGAGCGCACCGTCAGCGGCTCGCCTGACCACGGAGCGGGTGCGGCCGGCGGCGCGGGACGGAACCCCGTCGTCGGCGGCGGGGTGGCCCGCACGGTGATGACCGTCTCGAAGCTCTCGCCGGGGCTCAGGGACAGTTCGGCGTGGGTCCGGCCGTCGAGGCGCACCTGGTAGCCGTCTGCGGCGGTCCACTCGGAGCCGTCGTGCAGGGGCGTCTCCCAGCGGCCGGGGTCCTCCTCACCGTCCTTCACGGCGCTGATCGGGGCGAGGTCCGCCGCCGCCGCGACCTCGAGCGTGGTCGTGACCGTGCTTCCTCCGCGGTTGTGAAGGATGATCCGCTCGGTGCCCCCGTCGGGGTTGACGGTGCGAAGCCGCTCGACCTCCACGGCACCGGACGCCGCCGTGAAACCGGCGCCGCCCGCGCCCCGCAGCGCCGCGCCGACCGGCTCGGGCTCCACCCCGTCCAGGGTCACCACCAGCCGCGACAGCACGCGACGGTCGGCCACGTACAGGCCGTCGACGCCCCCGGTCAGCTGGCCGCTGCGCGGTGAGAGCCAGATCGCGGGCGCCGCCACGCAGGTGAGGTGCTCGTGGAGGGATGGCTGGGGCATGGGGGTCTCCCGGGGGATGGGAAGCCGGGCGCCGGTGGGGGGACGCCCGGCCTCCCCGGATCAGTGCAGGGTGATGACGAGAACGGACGCGCCGCGATGGGATCCGGCGTCGGTCACGACCTCGCTGCCGCGCGCGGTCCGCCGCACCGTGTAGGCGGCCGACCGTCCATCGAGCGTCACCGACGCGACCGTGGCGCCGGAGGGCAGCACCTGGCCGATCAGCAGTGCGGCGCCGGTCCGGGAGTTCACCACGGTGCGCAGCGATCCCTTTCCGGCCTCGGCGGTGACGTCGACCGCCCCGTCACCGAGCCGGATGTCGCGAGCCGCCACGCGGGACTGCCCGGCCGGGACCTGCGGCACGACCTCCAGCCGTCCCCGTCCCATGTCCGGGCTGACGCCGAGCTGCTGGTGCACCACCGGCCAGAGGTTTCCGTACGCCCCCCATGCCTGCAGGACCATGGAGCGCTCGGTCAGCTTGCGGTCGATGTTGGGCGGGTCGAAATCCGGGCTGGGCGCGATCTCCGGCATCGCTCCGGGCATCTCCCACAGGGCGGGGTCGAGCTGGAGCCGCGCGTTGGCGTCGGTGTACCGCCGCTGCTGGGCCAGGCGCCCGAAGTTGCCCTCGGCGACCGCCATGATCCCGGTGTTGATGGTGAAGGCCTCACGGTCGCTCTGCACGCTCGACACCGCACTGTCGCACGACGGCCCCTTGTTGCCGCCGTCGGCCGAGGTGGGCCCGGTGCCCGTGTGGTAGAGCCCGTTCGCGCCCGTGTAGCAGGGCTCCTCGCGCTTGGCCAGGGCCGCGCCCGCGTGCTCGTCGGTGGAGAGCGGACGCGTGACCTGGCCGGGGCGCACGAGCTCGGCGTCCATCGGGGTCACGCCGATCCAGTGCCGCTGGAAGATCTTCGTGTTGTCGTTGGCGGGGTTGGCGGGATCGTCGAGGGAGTCGGCGAACTGGTTCGTGTCGCCGCCGTACCACCACGCCTGGTCGAAGCGCTTGGTCATCCAGTCGGCGTGGCCGGTGGCCCACTTGGCGGTGGCCGAGTCGCCCTTCGCCCGCGCCATGTCGGCGAGGTCGTACAGGCCCCTGATCGTGTAAACCGTGTTGTCGAGCTTCTCCACGCCCATGCCGGGCCGCTCGACGTTGCCGAGCCCCTCCGGCCAGCCGTCGCCGTCGCTGTCCAGCTTGGTGACGATGTAGCGCATGTTCCGTACGGAGAAGCCGTACATGTCGTTCAGGAAGGACCGGTCGCCGGTCCAGCGCCAGACGAGTGCGACCGCGCTGGGGAATTTCGCCGTCTCATCCGTGTTGCCGGCCTCGTCGTTGGCGCCGAAGTACACCGAACCGTCCGAGACGACCTCGTGGACCACCTTGCCGCTGCGGTCGTTGACCGTGTCACTGACGTCGCGGAGCGTCCGCAGGTGGTTCTCGATGGGGTCGAACTGGCCGGCGGCGACGGTGGCGAAAGCGGTGAACTCGCCGTCGGTTCCGAAGATCCACGGGTAGTCCGGCCAGCCCGCGCCGATCCATCGGGCCCGTGCGAGGGTCCCCTTCGGGCTCGGATACCGCGTGCCCTCCTCGGTGACCCGCAGCTTCAGGTCACGTGCCTCCTGCACGGAGTCGGCGAGGTTCTGCTTGCTCCATTCGACGCTCTGCTGCAGCAGCCGGTCACCGGGGAGATCGACGACGGTGTCGCCGGCGACGGCCCGCCGTGCGGCGATCTTGCGGGCGAGCAGACCCGCGGGGTCGCGCAGCGCGGTGCCGAGCGCGGCGCGCGCCTCGGAGGTGCCGTGGTCCGAGCCGGCGATCGCGATCCAGACGGTGGTCCCGTGTCCGGCGGGAACCTTGACCTCATAGGAGAGGCGGCCGCCGGTCCCCCTGCCGAATGCCGAGTCGTCGCAGCGCTTCGGCGTGGTACCCGTCGCGGGGCAGATGACCGGCGGGTCCTGCGGCCCGCGGTGCCCCGGCCCCAACTGGTGGGCGGCGGGGGTGCGGTCGGCGGCGACCATCGCCGCGAAGTCGTGCCGGGTCGCGTTCGGCACCTTCGGTGTGCCCTGTTCGCGGAAGACCAGCGCGCCGTTCTGATAGGCGCCGGTGTCCGGGAGATTGGACGCCTGCTGGTCGGGCGTCGTCGATCCCCACGGGTAGGCCGTCATCAACTCCGAGTGCGCGTCCAGATCCAGGCGCACGGTCCGGCTTGTCCCCGAGGTGAGCGTGAGGCCGATGAGCCCGGCGCGGACCCCGTCGGGCGCCACGTCCGTGCGCTCGACGCGCACGCCGTCCGGCGCGGCATAGCGGATCTTGGTGTAGCCGTGCCCCGCGGTGAACCTCTGCGCGGGAGCCTGCTTGCCGAGCCAGGCTCCGTCCAGGCCGAACCAGACGCCGTCGAGCAGCTTGAGCGGAGGTGTCCAGAAGCCGCCCATCTCGCCGAGCGTGTGCCAACCCATCGCCGGGTAGAGCCCGTCTTCGGTGGACACCGAGTAGAAACGGTCACCGATGACGACCGAACGCCGGTCCGGAAGCCGGGTGTTCGTGGTCAGTTCCGCCGATGACGGTGGATCCGCCGCATGACCCGGAACCGCATGCACGGCGCCGATTCCGGCGGTGAGGACGAACGTGACCGCAAGGGCGGCTGCACATCTGGACATGGGTACCTCCCCATCTATGTCCCCCGATGTGCGAACGGAGTCAGTCGTTGACGGTGATCCACGCGGCCGTGTCGGGCGGCAGCGAGCCGCCGTCGAGCGGGCCGCTGGCGAGCAGCACCTCGGAGTCGGCGGGCGGTTCGTACGGTGTCCCGGACAGGTTGACCGCGCAGGCGAAGCCGGGCGAGCGCGAGAACAGCAGCACCCCCTCGGGCGCGGTCTGCCAGCGCAGCCCGCCGTCGCCCAGGGCCGGGTGCTCCCGCCGGAGGCGTAGCGCGGCGCGGTACAGGTCGAGCATCGAGCCGGAGTCACCGGCCTGCGCCTCGGCCGTGAACTCCTTCCACGTCTCTGGCTGGGGCAGCCACGGACTCGCCCCATCGGGGCCGAACCCGTACGGCGGCGCGTCCCCGGACCATGGCAGCGGCACCCGGCACCCGTCCCGGCCACGGACGCGGTGCCCGGAACGCTCCCAGACCGGATCCTGGAGAAGGGTCTCTGGGATGTCCTCCGCCTCGGGGAGGCCGAGTTCCTCCCCCTGGTAGACGTACGCCCCGCCGGGCAGGGCGAGCATGAGCAGTGCGGCCGCGCGGGCGCGGCGTGTCCCGAGCCCCAGGTCGAGCGGCTCACGGACGTCGTGGCGCGGCCCGTGCCCCTCCGTGTGCGGCCGGCCGTACCTCGTGACGTGCCGCACGACGTCGTGGTTGGACAGGACCCAGGTGGCGGGTGCGCCGGCCGAACCGAGTGCCTCCAGGGTCGTATCGATCACGGCGCGCAGCCCTCCGGCGTCCCAGGGAGCCCGCAGGAAGTCGAAGTTGAACGCCGTGTGGAGCTCTTCCGGCCGCACGTAACGGGCGAGACGCCCCGGGCCGGCCACCCACGCCTCCGCGACGAAGGTCCGCTCCCCCGTGTAGCCGTCGGCGACCCGGCGCCACGCACGGTAGATGTCGTGGACTCCGTCGCGGTCCCAGTGCGGGTGGTCGATCCGCTTCGTCGGCTCGAGGACGTCCTCTCCGTCGGCGCCCAGGTCCGGCATGCCCTCCTGCTTGATGAGCCCGTGGGCGACGTCGATGCGGAACCCGTCGACGCCCCGGTCGAACCAGAACGCCAGCACGTCCTCGAAGTCGCGCCGGACGTCCGGGCTCTCCCAGTTCAGGTCCGGCTGCTCCTTCGCGAACAGGTGCAGGTACCACTCCCCGTCCGGCAACCGGGTCCAGGCACTGCCGCCGAAGACGCTGCGCCAGTCGTTCGGCGGCAGCTCGCCGCCGGAGCCGCGTCCGGGCCGGAAGACGTACCGGTCGCGCGCGGGGCCGCCGGGGGCCGCCGCCAGCGCCGCCTGGAACCACGGGTGCCGGTCGGAGGTGTGGTTGGGGACGATGTCGGTGATCACCCGCAGGCCGTGGTCATGGGCCTCCCGGATCAGGGCCTCGGCATCCGCGACGCTGCCGAAGAGCGGGTCGATCCCGGTGTAGTCGGCGACGTCGTAGCCCGCGTCCACCATCGGCGATGGGTACCACGGTGTGATCCATACGGCGTCGACGCCCAGGTCGCGCAGGTAGGGCAGCCGGGACCGGATGCCGGCGATATCGCCGACGCCGTCACCGTTCTGGTCGGCGAAGCTCCGGATGTAGATCTGGTAGATGACGGCGCTGCGCCACCAGGGCGCGGAGTCCTTGACGTGCACGATGTCCCTTCAGTGGTCGGCCGGGCGGCTACTTGACGCCTCCGGCGGTCAGGCCCGCGATGATCCGGCGCTGGAAGATCAGCACGACGACCACGAGAGGCACCGTGACGATGACACCCGCGGCCATCTGGGTGCCGAACGGCTGGTCGAAGCCGTATGCCCCGGTGAACTTCGAGATCGACACGGTCGCGGTCTGCATCTCCTTCTTGTTGACCATGCTCAGCGCGATGATGAACTCGTTCCACGCGGCGATGAACGCGATGATCGCGGTGGTGAAGACCCCGGGCGCCGCGAGCGGGATGATGATCTTGCGGAACGCCTCGCCGCGGGTGCACCCGTCGACCATCGCCGCCTGTTCGAGCTCGAAGGGCAGCTGGCGGAAGAACGTCGTGAGGTTCCAGACGGCGAGCGGGAGCACGAAGGACAGGCTGGGCAGGATCATCGCCTGGTAGGTGTTGATCCAGCCGATGTTCGTGAACAGCTTCAGCAACGGGATGATCAACGAGACCCCGGGGAACATCGAGGTCGCGATGGTGATGCCGAGCACGGCGTTCTTGAAGCGGAAGTCCAGCCGGGCCAGCGCGTACGCGGTGAAGGTACCGACGAGCAGGACGAGGATCGTCGTCGTCCCGGCCACGATGAGGCTGTTGAGCAGCGCCCGCTGGAACCCCACGCCTGGCTTGAAGACCGCGGTGAAGTTCTTGATCGACCATGGCGACGGCAGCGGCGCGTTGTCGAACTGGTCCTGCGGACGCCGGAACGCCGAGACGACCATCCAGTAGAACGGCACCAGGCAGTAGAGCGCCACGACGGCGATACCGACATAGGTGAACACCCGGCGCATGCTCACGGACCGGCGCGCCACGGGCGCGGATGGAGCGGTCATGCTGTCACCTCCTGGCGAACCGGCGCGGTGTTCTTCTTCCGCTTGGAGGTCGCCTTACCCTGCTGGCGCATCTGGCCGATGACGTCGGTGCCGAGCAGCTTGACGAAGGCGTAGGCGACGAGGGCGACGTAGACGAACAGGATCGTCGCGTACGCCGCGGCCGGGCCGTAGCGCAGGTTGTTCGCCTCGTCCAAGGCGAGCATGGTCAGTGTCTCGACCGACTGCTTGCGCTCACCGATGAGCACGTACGGAAGGTCGAACATGCGCAGCACGTCGAGCAGCCGGAAGAGGACGGCGATGAGCAGGACCGGCTTGACCATCGGCAGGGTGATCCGCCAGAACTGCTGCTGCGCGCCGGCTCCGTCGACCCGTGCCGCCTCGTACACGTCGCGCGGGATCGTCTGGAGCCCGGCGAGGACGAGCAGGCCGACGAACGGAGCCGTCTTCCACGTGTCGGCGATGATCACGGCGACCTTCGCGTGGAATCCCTCTGTCGTCCACAGCACCTGCGTGCCGATGAGGGCGTTGGCGACGCCGTCGGCCTGGAAGATCCAGCGCCACAGCAGGCCGGAGACCACCGTCGGTATGGCCCACGGAACGAGGATGCTAGCCCGCACCAGCCCCCGGCCGCGGAAGGCCTGGTGCATGACGAGCGCCATCGTGACACCGAGGACGGTCTCGATGACGACGGTGGTCACGGTGAAGAACGTGGTGTTCCAGAACGCGTTCCAGAACATGCTCGAGCTGTCACCGCTGAAGATGTCGAGGTAGTTCTTCAGGCCGACGAACCTGTCGCCCTGAACGACGAAGCCCTGTGCGTCCAGCCCCTGACTGCGCTGGTACAGCGAGTCATGGAGCGCCTTGATGATGGGGTAGCCGACGACCAGTGCGAGCACCAGGAGGGTCGGCGAGAGCAGCAGGCCGGCCAGGCGGCCGGAGCCCTGGACGTCCCGGCCGGAGCCCCTGCGGACGGACCCGGTCTCCGGCTCGGCGGTTGTCGTGGTCATGGAGCCCTCCTCGGGCCCACGGCGGGACGCGGAGCGAGCGCCCCCGCCGTGGGGCACCGCTATGGCTGGATGAGCTGTCCGAGCTTGTTCTGCAGATCCGCCAGCGCCTGGTCCGAGGTCATCTTCCCGGTGAGGGCGGCGTAGGCGTCCTCCTGTATCGCGGCGGTCACGTCGCCGTAGCGCACGGCCTTCGGCCGGGGCTTGGCGTTGAGGAGCGAGGCCTTGAGGACCGGCAGGTAGGGGAACTTCTTCCGCAGCTCCGGATCGCCGTAGAGCGACGCCAGCGTCGGCGCCTCCGAGGAGGCGAGCAGGTTGGCGCGCTCGGTGTTCTCACTGGTGAGGAACGAGATGAAGTCCAGGGCCGTCGCCTTGTTCTTGGCGAACGCGGAGATCGCCAGGTTGTGGCCGCCGAGCGTCGGCGCGCCCGGACCGCCCAGGCCCGGCAGCGGGGCCACGTCGAACTTCCCGACCACCTTGGAGGAGCCGGGCTTGTTCGACAGTGCCCACTGATACGGCCACTGGCGGAGGAAGAGGAGATTGCCCTTCTCGAAGGCGCGGCGCGCGGGCTCCTCCTGGTAGGTGATCGCCTCTTTCGGGATGAGGCCGCTCTTGAAGCCCTGCACCAGGAAGTCCAGCCCCTGCTTGGCCTGCGGAGTGTTGACGTCCGGCTTGCCCTGATCGTCCACCACGACGCCGCCGGCGCTGTCGACGGCTTCGGAGAAGTTGCAGGTGAGGCCCTCGTACTTGTCGAACTGACCGGCGTAGCAGTTGACGCCCTTGACCTTGCCGCAGTCCGTCTTCATCTCGTCCCAGGTCTTGGGGGGCGCGCTGATGCCGGCCTTCTTCAGCAGGTCGGTGCGGTAGTACAGCAGACCGGCGTCGGTCTTCCACGGGGCGGCGTAGAGCTGGTCACGGTAGGTGGCCGTCTGCACGGTCGGGGGGAGGAACTTCGACAGGTCGAACTGGGCCTTGGGCAGCGGAGTGATCCACCGGTTGGCCGCGAACTCCGACGTCCACACCACGTCGAGGTTGAGCACGGTGTAGGCGTCGGACTTCGTCTGCGCGTTCTGCACCATCTGCTGGCGCTGGGCGTCGGCGTCCTCGGGCAGCTCGATGAGCCGCACCTGTTCTTTCGGATGCCGGCTGTTCCAGGTGTTGACCTGGTTCTGCACGTTCCCCGAGGTGTCCTTGCCCTGGGCCAGCGTGATCGGGCCCCGTCCGCTCAGTCGGCCGGCGGCATCGCCCGACCCGCTGCCGGTCTTCCCACTGCCACAGGCGGCGAGCACCACCGCCATGGCTCCGATGGCGATCGCGCCGCGCGACCAAGCGGGCACTGTCCTGGATATGCCTGCCACCGTTCCGTCCTTTCTCTGGGGAGTTCGGTCCTTATCTCTGGGGAGTATCGCCTTCAACGGCCGGGTTCCGGCCGCGAGACCAGTTCTGGACGCAGCATCACCCCCTCGGGCGGAGTGCAGGGCCCCTGAATCTCTTCGACGAGCAGGCCGACGACTCTGCGTGCGATCTCGGCGAGAGGCTGTCGCACGCTCGACATCGGCGGTGACATCAACGTCGCGGCCGGTGAGTCGTCGAAGCCGACCACCTCGACCTTCGGGTACCCGCCGGCGTCGGTGCCGCCCGCGAGCCGTACCGCGACGGCGTAGGTGTCACTGCCGCAGACGAAGGCGGTCGGCGGCTCGGGCCGGGCCAGCAGGCTCCCGGCCACCGCGGCCGCCACGGCGACGTCCTCGGTGCACCCGCCGGAAAGACCTTCGTCCCCCAGCCCGTGACGGCGCATGCCCTCCCGCCAGCCGCTCTGGCGCTCGTCTCCGAATCCCGTACCCGCCGGCCATCCGAGATAGGCGATGCGCCGATGGCCGCGGGACACCAGGTGGTCGACGGCCTGCGCGACGCCGGACGCGCCGTCCACGTCCGCCCAGGAGAACCGCGCGTGATCGAGACCCCAGGGCCGGCCGAAGCACACGAACGGAATGCCCCGCTTGGCCAGCCACGGCAGGCGCCGGTCCTTCACCCCGACGTCGGCGAGCACGAAGCCGTCGACGGTGCCGGTGCGGATGAGTTCCTCGTACGCCACGACCTCTTCGTCCACGCCGGCGGAGGTGAACAACAGCAGGTGGTAGCCGGCGGTGCCGGCCGCGTCGGCCAGTGCGTGCAGGAAGCGGTCCAGGAGGTTGCTCATCCCGGCCGGGGAATCGATCTTGAAGCCGATGCACCGGCTCGCGCGCTCGCGCAGATTCTGTGCCGCCCGGTTCGGGCGGTAACCGAGCTCTTCGACCGCGCGGCGTACCCGCGCCGCCGTCTCCGGCGCGACGCGACCGGGCCTGTTCAGCACGTTCGACACGGTCTGGCGAGAAACACCGGCGGCCGCCGCGACCTGAGAGATCGTCACACCGCTGCTGTCCCGACCGATCATGGCACTCCCCTCGGGAAATAATCCCGTGAAGGCCGTGTTTGATCGTTCAAATTGTCACTGCGCGCTCGGTGTGTCAAGGCCCTCACGGGGCTGGTCCGCTGATCCGCCGGCGCGGACCGCGTTCTACTTGAAGATGTTGACGGCCCTCGAGATGACCAGGGCGACGGTGACGATCGAGACCGCCGACTGGAGCAGCATCAGCATCTTCGACCAGCGGCTGAGCGGCATCACGTCTGTGGGGCTGAACGCGGTCGCGTTGGTGAAGGACAGGTACAGGTAGTCCGGGAACGCCGGCTCCCAGTCGGGCGGCGACATCTCCGGAGTGGCCATCTGCGGGAACAGGAAGTCCGGATGCGGCCGCCGGCCGATCGCGCGCGCCGCCGGGCCGCCCCGGTCCAGCTCCCAGTACCACAGGGCGAAGACGATGACGTTGGTCCCCCAGATGGCCAGGCCACTGGTCAGCAACGTTCCACCGCTGTTCCCGGCACTCCCGTTGACCAGGTCCCGCACCAGCAGGACCGCCGAGATCCCGTTCGCCAGGCCGATCACGGTGAGCAGGGCCAACCCCCCGACGCGGATGACCGTCGACTCGCGGTTGATGCGCACCGGGTTGGAGATGATGAGGCCGATCAGCAGCGCGGCCTCCAGCGCCGGCAGCAGCAGGTGCGGCTGCACTGCGAACCGGCGCGGCAGCACCACCTGCAACGCGATCGCCACGACGATCGCGAGCGCCGTCCATACCCGCTGCTCGCCGTCGGTACGGCGCAGCCAGGCGGGCAGATGGACCTCCCCCGTGCCGTCATCGCGCAGCACCCCCTGAAGCCGCATCATGTGTCCCCGCAGGGCCTCGGCCAGATACCGCTCCCGGCTCGTCTCGTGTTTCACTCCCACAGTCTGCTGGTACCGATACCGGGCCGGTGGCGTGACCCCCGAAGACGGCGGCATCATGGTGGGTCCTCGTGGCCGGCGCTCCCCGCGCCGAGCCGGTCTTGATGCCGGGTGAGCTTGGCCAGCAGTGCGCGCAGCTGTTCGCCCTCCTGTGGCTCCAGGCGCGACAAGAGTGCCTGGTTGACCGTGTTCGCCGCGTGCGCGGCCTCGCGTAGCCGGTCGCGGCCGGCTTCGGTGAGCTCCAGGAGGCGCCGGCGGCGGTCGGCCTGGTCGACCGTACGGGACACCAGCCCGCGCTGCTCCAGGCGGAGCATCACGGTGGCGAGTGTGGCCTTGTCGATGGCGGCCACCGCTCCGGCGGACGCCTGATCGATGCCGGGCCGGCCGGCGATGGCGCACAGGATGGCGTACTGCGATTTGGTGAACCGAGGCATGTGCTCCTGCCACGCCGCCGTGTGCTCCTGGAGGGCGCGCCGCATGAGGTGGTAGGCGGCCTCCTGAACGCCGCCACCGGCGGGCGCCGGCACTGATGACGCGTCGAGCCTGAATTCGGAGTTCACGCCGCGACGCTAGTCTGTAGCCGAACAGTTTGTCATCGAACAAATCTCCTCGGGCACCTGGCGAGCGCCCGCCGCATTCCGGACAAGATGGAGGCCCCATGCACACGAACCGGCCAGACGCCGCCACGGACGGCGACGCGCTCGCACTCGACGCGCGGAAGGTCCTGGTGACGGGCGGCACCAGCGGTCTGGGCCTGGCGATGGCCACCGCACTGGCCGACGCGGGAGCCACCGTCGCGCTGACCGGCCGGTCGGGTGCACGCGCACGCGAGGTCGCGGCCCGCATTCCCGGTGCGACAGGCATCGAGCTGGACGTACGCGACGAGTCGTCGGTGAGCCGCGCCGTGGCCCAGGCATGGTCCGAGCTCGGCGGAATCGACATGCTCGTCAACAACGCCGGGATCGGCATGCGGACCGTCAATCCGCGGTTCCTCACCGACCCCGAGGGATTCTGGAAGGTCCCGGTCGACGGCTTCCGCGCCGTCATCGAGACCAACCTGACCGGCTACTTCCTCATGGCGCGTGAGATCACACCGCGGATGCTGGCGGCCGGTCACGGCCGCATCGTGAACATCTCCATGAACCACGCCACGATGAACCGCGCCGGCTTCGTCCCCTACGGCCCCTCACGGGCGGGCGCCGAGGCCCTCTCCCGGATCATGGCGGCCGACCTGGCCGGATCCGGTGTCACGGTCAACCTGCTGCTGCCCGGCGGAGCGACGGTCACGGGCATGCTGCCCGCCGAGCAGATATCCCGCGACCACGACTTCATCGATCCCGCCGTCATGGGACCGCCGGTCGTGTGGCTGGCCTCCTCCCGGGCGGCCGGCGTCCATGACGAGCGCATCGTCGCCATCGAGTTCGACGAATGGCTGCGCCACCGGACCGGCGTCACCATCTGAGAACCGGCCGCGGCCGTCACTGGACGTGACGACCGCGGCCGAACCTGGGCGCGACCATGCGGCTCCGGCGCTCCGCCCCCGCGGGAGCCCGGCCGCCCGGTCGCTCTTATGGTCAGTCCGCCGGCAGGAGAGTCCCGAGCGGTCCGAGATCGAGGTTCAAATCGCTCGGGGCCAGGCCGAAACGCTCGCACAGTTCTGTCATGGCATCTTCCAGCCGCATGAGTGTCAGGCCCAGTGCCTCCACCTGCTCCTCGGACAGGTCGCCTCGGTCGACGCGGTGGATGGCCTGACGCTCGACCAGTTGGCGGACGAGCTCGACGACGGTGAGCACGAGCCGCGTCAGATCACGCTCGACGTTCTCCGCGTCCGTCTCGATGCGCCGGCCGCCGGCTCGTGTCCCGTCTCGCGGGCCGGTGTCGGCGGACCGGCTGTACTCGTTCCCGGGCTCACTCATCCCCGTACCGCTCCAACACGTCGAGCTCCCCTACCGACGTGATCAGCAGCCGCAACGAGATGTGGACGAGATCGATGTCGGCTATCGACAGGACCAGGTCGCCGCTCAGAGCGACTCCCCCGGACAGCAGGCGGTCGAGCAGGTCGACCAGCGCTACCCTCTCGGCCGGAATGCGGCCTTCGGCCGCGAGCGCGCCGCCCAGTGTGTGCTCGGCCGTCACGCGCGGGTCTCCGTGCTCTGGCCGCCGAGTTCCGCGGTGAAGGAGTACGGCGCCCACGGACCGGTGAGCTGTACGTCGACTCCGCCCCCGGCCAGTGTGCCGGTGAGGGCCGCGAACTCCTGACCGCGGCCGGCGTCGACGAGGTAGGCGCCGTTGAGCACCATCCAGTCATCGCGGCCCGACAGTTGCGGATCCTGGGTGTGATGGCGCCGGGCGGCCACGGCGACGGCCGTCAGTGCGGCGTCGATCTCCTCCGCACGCTCGACCGCCGCGCGCCAGGTGGACTCCCGGCTGCGCAGACTCGTCCTCCGGCGTTTCAGGTATGCCGTCCCCGGCCGCCGCGCCCCCGTGCCGCCCTCGTCGGCGGGTTCTGAGGAGACGGCGTCTTTCGGATCGACGTACACCTTCACCCCCCATTCCTGCCGCCCGGCCACGTTGCTGAGCACGGTGCCGAACTCCTCCGATCTGTCCTCCAACAGGCGGCACACCTGTTCGTCGCCGCTGTAGACGGTCACCAGCCGCACGGGCGCCGTGGGAGCCGCCCGCGCCACGCCGCCCACGACGCGATGGTGGGCGCGGGCGGTCGCCTCCAGCCAGGCGAGATCCTCCAGGTTGCGGCGCAACGCATCCTCCCCGAACTGTGTCAGCGGGACCGTGCTGACGTACGCGGTGAGGCCTCCTCGCGCAACTGCCCGCACCGCCGTCTCCGCCACACCGGTCAGGCACGCCGGGACATCGCCGATGTCCCGCGCGACGGCGTACAGATAGGACCCGGACTCAGCCATGACGCCCCCGTGATCTGTTCGAGCGCTCCCCGGCAGGCTTCTTCTCCGGACCTGCGACGGTCCGGCGCGCCCCGTCGCCCTCCTCCAGGGCGGCGAGCCGATCGCGAAGCCGCTCGTTCTCCTCCTCCAGCTCCCGCTGGTTCGAACTCAGCCAGGCGTCTTTCTCCCACCAGTCGATGCCCAGCTCGCGCGCGGTCTCGACGGAGACGACGAGAAGCCGTAGCTTGATCGTCAGGAGCTCGATGTCGAGCAGGTTGACGCGGATGTCTCCCGCGATGACGATCCCCTTGTCGAGAACCCGTTCGAGGATGTCACCCAGACTGCCTGAGCCGGGGCTGGATACCTGCCCTCCGCCATAGGGCTGGGGAACCGCGGGACCCGATCCGCCCGGCATCACGACACCTCGCCAGTGTTGCTCCGGCCCCGCGTGTAGCGGCGGGTTCTGCGGTACGACGTCAACGACCCCTCCCTGTCGATCTGCACCTCATAAAGCGCGAGTACATTGCTCGACGAGGGGACGCGGCGGTCCTCCAGTACCTCCACCTCGACGGTCCAGCCGTCCTCCGCCGGCACCAGGGACGTGATCCCCTCAGCGCGTCTGCCGGTCATGCCGGCGACGAGACGCAGCCCGGCCTCAGCTGCGGCCTGGGCCGTGAGCTCGAGAGACCCGCGCCGTCCGCGTTCCCCCGGTGGCACGTTGGCCCCGGGCTCGTCGTCGTAGTCCTCGTCGTAGTCCTCGTCGTAGTCGTCCTCCTGGTGCTCCGAATCGGATACGTCGTCCGTACGCTCATCGCGGTCGCCGCGATCGGTAGGCACGGGTCCTCCTTCCCTGCGGGCGCAGACACTGTCGAGCCGCGACCGGACGGGGTCACGTGAGCATTCGGTTGAGGACTTCCTGCTGGGCCTCGGCCTCTTCCTCCGCGGAGATGAGGCCATCCGCCCTCGCCTGTTCGATCTTCTCCAGGTCGCGCCGGATCGCCATCGGCGAATACATCTCCTGCTCGACCTGTTGCCGCACGACCTCGGCGATCGCGACGAGTCCGTTCACCGGAGCGAACGGCAGCGTGACCAGCATCCGCAGCAGTCCCATGCCGCATTCACCTCAGTTCGGCTTGACGACGAAGTCGTACGGCGCGAGCGGACCGCGCAGACGCAGGTCGATCCGCTCCTCCCATCCGCGGGCGAGGCCGTCCAGGGCGTCCTCGAAGTCGGACCGCCGGGCGGTCTCGACGAGCAAGGCCACGTGAACGGCGTCCTGCTCATGTGTCGGCTCGCGTACCGCGGTCGCGACCGAGTGCGGGGACAATGCCTGCATAAACCTGTCGGTGTCCGCGTCACGCTTCGCCGCGAGGCCCTGCTGGATGATCTCTCCCAGCCGCATACGGACATCGCGTGTCGCGTCCTCCGTCGTGTCGCCGATCTCCTCACGCAGGCGAGCGGCCTCGTCGTTCTCCGCGAGCAGCTCGGTAAGCACGGCCCGTTCGACGTACCGGCCTTTCACGATGTACTCGGCGCGTCCCTCCAGTTCTTCGAGCGCGGCGAGGAACTGGTCATGATGGGGTGCGAGCAACTCCTCGGCGACGGCCTCAGGAGTTGTCATCACCGCGCCGAAGCGCAGGGGAAGGACGGGCGCCTCGATGACGGTGGCGTTCAGAAGCTCGTCATGAGCCTTGAGATCCTGTGGCGTGCCTATGGCATCGTCGGGGTGGATCTCGCTGACCAAGGCCGCGATCTCCCCGTGGCGCACGACCGTCACCGGACGGTCGCCCAGACCGCGGGCGTCAGGCGTCGACTCGACGTCTCCCGGCACGATGCCGTAGACGTAACAGGCGGCGTTGTGTTCCTCCTCGGATGCCCACTCAGGCGCGGCCATGTCAGCTCTCCTCCACTCGACGGCGCTTGCGGCGAGGCGCCGGTTCTTCTTCGTCGTCATCGGGGTCGCCAATGAAATCGCGCAGTTTTTCCCCTGCCGCGTCGAGCACACCCTGCGCGGCGCCCTTCGTCTTCTTCTTGGCTCCGCTCTGCTGCATGCCCCCCACGAGATCCGGGAGACCGACCCCACCGGTCTTGGCGAGGTCCAGGCGGTTCGCCGCTTCCGCGAATCGCAGGTAGGTGTCGACACTCGCGACAACGACACGCACGTCGATCGTCAGCACCTCGATGCCGACCAGCGACACCCGGACGAACGCATCGATCACCAGCCCCTTGTCGAGGATCGTGTCGATGACATCGGCGAGCCCTCCGCCCGACGGACGTCCGCCCCCGCCTCCGCCGCCTGCTGCCTGTATGGCCGTGGTCATTCCGTTCCTCCTCTTCCTGTCGCGTCGCGCGGATCAACCGGCCTGGGCCCTGCTCCTCCGGCGTGCCGCACGTGGGCGCGCCGGCGGCTCGGGCTCCGAGTCGGGCTCCTCCTCGCCGTACTCCTCCTGCTCGTCTTCCTGCAATGCCTCTTCGTCGTCGTCTTCGGGTTCGGAGGTGTCGGCGTCCTCCTCGGCGCACTCCTGCTCTGCTTCGTCTTCCTCGCCGGCCGGCTCCTCCGGTTCCCGCTCTCGCCGGTCGGTGGCATCGTCCTCGTCGACCGCCTGACCGTCGCGGATCACGCCGCGCCATCCCTCAAGGTCATCGGGGTGCAGGACGGTCTGCGTCATCACATGCCGCTGGAAGTGCTTGAGTTCCAGGCGCACCCGCCGGCCCTGAGCGCGCCAGAGGTTCCCGGTCCGCTCGAACAACCCCTTCGGGTGGTACTCGAGGACGAGCAGGATGCGGGTGAGGTCCGGCGTGAGCTCGTGGAAGGTCACGGCCCCGTCGACGTGCCCTTTCTGGCCCCTCGATCGCCAGACGATCCGCTGGTCCGGGACCTGGTCGATGATCGTCGCATCCCACTCGCGGCGTGACCAGAAGATCTGCGCCTTCCAGTGCAGCTTCTCGTCGGCCTCCTGGGAGACGTTCTGCACCTTCTTCGTGAAGCTCGGGAAGTCCGCGAACTGGGTCCACTGGTCGTAGGCCAGGTCCACCGGCGCGCCCACATCGATCGCCTCGACGATGTTGGTGAGCTTCAGCTTCTTGCCCCTGCTGCCGCCTCCACCGCCGGTCGCCTGCTTGACCTTCTCCTTGACCGCGCCCATACCGGCGCCGAACATCGCCTTCGCGGGAGACTTTCCCTCGCCGGGCTTCTGCCCTCCGGTCAATGCGGCCATCAGCCCAGGGCTGCCGTTCTCGGCGTGGTCCGCCAGCCGATCCGTGGTGGCCTCGACCTTGTCCAGCATCGACGAGAGCGCACGGTTCCCGAGTGCGCCCACCAGGTTCCCGACCTCTCCGATCAGGCGATCGGCGTGCAGTTCGCCGATGATCTCCTTGTCCGGGAGCTTTGCGGTGATCGCGTCCAGCGGCTTGCTCTTCGACTTCGAAGCCACTCCACTCACCTCCGTGTCCGCCGGACGGGCGACCGGCCCACGGCGCCACTGGGCCGCGGAGCACGCCGCCGCGGTTTCGCGGACTCCTCGGCTTCGGGCTCCTCCGGTTCGCGCCGTGCGCTGCCGCCGCCGGACTCCCGGCGGGTGCTCTTCGGGGCCGCACGCCGCTCAGGCTTCTTCCTCGCCGGCCTCTCCTCCTCCGGTGCTTCGTCCTCACCGGGCTCTTCGTCCCAGTCCCCCTCGTCCTCGTCCGCCGTCTCCTCGGCCGCATCCGCCGGCTTACCCGCCCGGCGGAGCAGCTCCGTACGTTCCTGCAGCCGGTCGCTCAGCGCGTCGATCTGGCTGGTGGCGGCCGACATCACCGCCGCCTTTCCGGTCTCGGCCAGACGCCCTCGGACGGTCTCGGCGAGCGTCTTCAGCTCCGGAGACGAACCAAGCACCTTCGCCCCGTGCCGGGCCAGGTCGGACGGGCTGGTAGGCAGCCGACCGGCCGCTCCCGCCGTCACCAGCATGAGCGCCCAGCGCATCTTGCGAGTCCGCCCGAGCATGTAGCCGGCCGTGACGGCCAGGGCGATCTGTGGTCTCGCCTTCAAGATCGTTCTCCTCTTCGGTCACACGTGACCCCGGATCTCGGTATCCGCGCACCCTGGTTCGGATCCCCTGCCGTATGAGAGGATGACCGCCGAAACGATGGGGGATTCGGCCACGTTCAACCGTTATGTCCCATTTGTTCGACTTCTAACATGCGAATCCTGGGACTCAGAGGACGACCCACGAACGTCGTGCACCGGAAGCCGTCACCTGTGGTCGCCCTGAAACCGGCCTCGTGACCTGCGCGGCGGCAGGGGCGCCGGCCGCAGTACGGCGGAACGGCCGCCGGTTCGCGGGTGCCACCCGTGTCAGGCGGTGAGGAGAACCCAGCGGGGAAGCGGTTCGGCCAGATGGAGCCATTCGCCGGGAGCGATGGCCGGTCCCGCTCCTCCCATGTCGCCGCGGCCGGTGCGGGCCGCGACGACGCCTCCGGTGATGGCACAGGTGGTGTCGACGTCGCCGAGGCCTTCCGCCGTGGTCCACAACGCCTCGGTCAGATGATCGATGTGATGGGCGGCACTCCACAGGGCGAAGGGGACGGTGTCGTCGGCGCGTATGCGACTGCCGTTGCCGAGGATGTCCGCGGCCTTCCAGGCGGGGAGGTCGTCGGGCAGGTCCGCGGCGCGCAGGAGTCCCTCCCGGGTCGCGCTCGCGGGGGTGTTCGCGGCGACCTCCCTGAGCAGGTCCGCTCCGTAGAGCATGCCGGCCGTCGACTCCGGCGGCACGTCTCCCGCGCGCGTGTCATCACCCTGGCGGCCCGCCACAAGGTCACTCCAGCGCGCATCGTGATCGACCCAGCCGGCCACCGCCAAGGCCGCGGCGACGGCCACCGCCACGGCTCCGGCCATCCCCTCGGCATGGGCGTGGGTCACCCGGGCCGACCGGGCCGCCTGCTCCGCCGTCGATACCAGATCCGGGCCGAACCAGGCACCGATCGGAGCCGCCCTCATCGCAGCGCCGTTGCCGAGGCTGCCCTGTCCGTCGAACAGGTCACGGGCGGCCGCCCGCCAGCCGGAGGGATCCGCGCGAAGGAGGGGCAGCAACTCGTGCATGCCCGCCCCATAGCCCCGCCCCGGATCGGCGGCATAGGTGTCGGCGAAGGCTCGCGCCAGGTCGTCCTCGACGATCTCGCCGTGGTCGTACAGCACCTTGAGTACGCCCAGCGCCATCGCCGTGTCGTCCGTCCACTTCCACGCCCCCGCGCCGGGAAGACGGTCGCCCCGCACATCGGGCAGACACCGCGCCAGGATCAGTCGGCGGGCCTCCGCCTTGGTGGGCGAGAACCAGCGCTGGCCGAACGCGTCCCCCAGCGAGAGCCCCATGATGCAATCGAGAACCGCGCGTCGATTGACCGGCATAGCCGCATTCTGCAATACGCCCGCCATCGCGGCGAGTGATACGCGAAGCCGGTCGAAGGGCCGCCACCGGCCCGTCGCATGTGAGTCACGCCGGCCGCCGCCGGTACCCGGTTCACGTTCCCGGGCACCCCGGCGATCGGGGCGCCCGGGAGCCGACCCCCGGCTGGGTCAGCCGTGCGGGCGGAACACCACGCGCACGCAGCCGTCCTTCTTGTTCTTGAAGATGTCGTAGCCTTTGGGGCCCTCGTCCAGCGACATCTCGTGTGTGGCCAGATGGCGGGCCGACATCTCACCGTTGGCGATCCGTTTGAGCAGCATGGGGATGTAGCGGTGCCCGTGCTGCTGGGCGCCCGCGACCGACAGGCCCTTGTTCATCATCGGGCCGAGCGGGAACTTGTCGGCCAGGCCGCCGAAGACGCCGAGGATGAACACCGAGCCGCCCTTGCGGCAGGAGTAGATGGCCTCGCGGACGGCGATCGGCCGTTCCTGCTGCAGGCGGAGTTGCTGCTTGACCTTGTCGTACGCGTACTGCCCATCGGGGACGCTGACGGCCTCCATGCCGACCGCCTCGATGCATACGTCGGGGCCGCGGCCGCCGGTGCGTTCCCGAAGCTCGGCGTCCACGTCGATCTTGGAGAAATCGATGGTCTCCGCGTCGATGTACCGTTCGACCATCGCCAGCCGCTCGGGCAGCCAGTCGATGACGATGACGCGCTCGGCACCGAGGATCTGGGCCGACCGGGCCGCCATCTGACCGACCCCGCCCGCGCCCCACACGGCGACGATGTCGCCGGACTTGACGCCGCCCAGGTGGGCGCCCATCCATCCGGTGGGAGCGGCGTCTGACGCGTACAGCGCGTCCTTGTCGCTGACTCCGTCGGGGATGGGGAACGTGCCGTAGTCGGCGAACGGGATACGGATGTACTCCGAGTGGCTGCCCTTGAATCCGCCCATGGCGTGGGAGTAGCCGTAGACGCCACCCGTCTCGAAGCCGAAGATCTCCTGCGCCAGCTCCCAGTTGGTGTTGGTGTTGTCGCACAGCGACCACAGGTCGTGCGTGCAGTACCAGCAGCGGCCGCAGCCGATGAAGGAGCACACCACGACCCGGTCGCCCACCTTGCGGCGGCGCACGCCCGACCCGACCTCGACGATCTCCCCCATGAACTCGTGCCCGATCACGTCGCCCGACTTCATGGTGGGGATGTAACCGCCGATGAGATGCAGATCCGAGCCACAGGTCGTGGTCAGCGTGACCTTGAGGATCGCGTCCTGGTCGTTGAGGATCTGCGGGTCCGGAACGCGTTCCACGGCCAGCTTGTTCACGCCTTCCCAGCACAGCGCCTTCACAGTCGCCCCCCTCGCCGGCCCGCGAGCTCCAGCAGTTTCCCGGCCGGGGTCGGGTGCGTGGACGGCGGCCAGTCCGGACGCAGCACCTCTCCCGTCTCGATCAGTGACTTGGCGTGGCGCAACGCCTCTTCGACCATGCGCCGGGGATCGTCGTCCATGTTGCGAGTCGTGATACCGCTGATCCTCGTTCGCGGGAAGTCGCGCAGCCGGGCGCCGAGCTCGGTGCCGCGGTCACCGGGAGCCGGACAGATCTTGATGTCGACGGCGTCACCCAGCCGGGTTATCGGCTCGGGAAGGTCTGCTCGCGAGGCCAGCCGCTGCGGGGCGCAGTTGATCGTGACCATGATCCAGCGGTTCCTGGGGGTGCGGTCCCTCGTGATCTCGCTGGGGCGCGAGGACAGCCAGCGGACGACGCCCATGCCGGCCGCCAGCAGACCCAACCCCCCAACGATACGTTTCATGTTCGCTCCTTCTCCGCGTGAGACGCCTCCTCGCGACTCGCCCCTTTCCCCCTTGATCATCCGGGTGAGCACCCGACGGGCGAGTAAGAGCGCGACGCCCATGACGCGGGCCGAGGACCCGAGTGGAACGTCGCGCGATGTTCGGCTGTTGGGTGTTCGCTTGGCGGCTTGACGCCAGCCGCGGATCTGCTCCTGCATGCGTTCGAACCGTTCCTGGGATCGTGGACGTGGCCGGCACGAGGACGGTGAGGTCCGCAGGGATCAGCGGCAGGCTCCTCAGATGATCCTCATCGGGCTCGAAGTGGCCGATGCCACCTGCCCTACCCCCACTGACCTGGACGTCACGCCCGGCCGGCCCGACGCGTGGAAGCTTTACCGGCACCCCACGAAGGCATGGCGCGGTGGATCCGGCATCAGGCGGTCATGAGATCGCGCACGCTCCGGGCCTGACCAGCCGGTCCATTCCTCACTCGGCACCGCATGCCTCCCCGACTGTAGGCGTGTGCCCGTGATAACCGGCAATGATCGGATTATGCCGCCGCGCTTGCCTCGTACAACTATTTCCGTGTAAGCGGAGATATCGCCCTCAATGGGATCAGATAGGCAATTTGCGCTGACGCACGCTCGGGGAATACCGGTCACCTGACACGTCGGCCGTTCAGCCGCCGTTCGTCCTGCTCAAGAAGTTACCGCCACCCTTAAGTCTTTACCCGGGGTTGTCCGAATGAGGGTGTCGAATCGTAAGGGCGTGCCCATAGCGTCGCTGTACGTCCCCGGAATATCGGCGGGATGCCGGTGGCGTCGGCCCTGCGACAGATCGGGCAGGCTGTCGCCCCATCCGTCCGAGGGAGGCTGCATGACGGCACCAACCGCGTCGCCGACGACCGGATCGCGGCAGCCGGAAGAGCCTGTCATCCATATTCTCTGGATCAACGCGGGCCTCAGCTGCGATGGCGACTCGGTCGCTCTCACGGCGGCGACACAGCCGAGCATCGAGGACATCGTCCTCGGCGCGCTTCCGGGGCTGCCCAAGGTCGCCGTGCACTGGCCACTGATCGACTTCGAGTCCGGACCCATGCAGGGCGCCGATCCCTTCATCGAGTGGTTCTTCAAGGCCGACCGTGGCGAGCTGGAGCCGTTCGTACTGGTCATCGAGGGATCCATCCCCAACGAGTCGATCAAGAAGGAGGGCTACTGGTGCGGGTTCGGCAACAATCCCGAGACCGGTCAGCCCATGACCACCAGCGAATGGCTCGACCGGCTCGCACCGAAGGCGACCGCCGTACTGTGCGCGGGCACCTGCGCGACCTACGGCGGCATCCACGCCATGGCCGGGAACCCGACCGGCGCCATGGGCGTGGCGGACTACCTCGGCTGGGACTGGAGGTCCAAGGCCGGGCTGCCGATCGTGAACGTGCCCGGCTGCCCGATCCAGCCGGACAACCTGTCAGAGACCATCCTCTACCTCCTCTACCAGCTGGCCGGCCAGGCACCGATGATCCCGCTCGACGAGGCGCTCCGCCCGACGTGGCTGTTCGGCCAGACCGTGCACGAGGGCTGCGACCGGGCCGGGTACTACGAACAGGGCCAGTTCACCACCGAGTACGGCTCGCCGAAGTGCCTGGTCAAGATCGGCTGCTGGGGACCGGTCGTCAAGTGCAACGTCCCCAAGCGCGGCTGGATGAACGGCATCGGCGGCTGCCCCAATGTGGGCGGCATCTGCATCGCCTGCACCATGCCCGGCTTCCCCGACAAGTTCATGCCCTTCATGGACGAACCGCCCGGTGCCCGGGTGTCCTCGACCGCCAGCGGCATCTACGGCGCGGTGATCCGCCGACTGCGCGCCATGACCCTGCGGACGGTCGACAAGGAACCCAAGTGGCGGCAGAAGGGCCGCGCACTGCTCACCGGATACAAGGCGCCCTGGAGCTGACCTGATGACCACCTCTTCGGAGAAGGACCGCGACCTCGTCGAGATGGCCTGGGATCCGATCACCCGGATCGTCGGCAGCCTGGGCATCTACGCGAAGATCGATTTCGCGAACCGTCAGGTGGCCGAGTGCTACAGCACCTCATCGATCTTCCGCGGCTACAGCATCTTCATGAAGGGCAAGGACCCCCGCGACGCGCACTTCATCACCAGCCGGATCTGCGGGATCTGCGGCGACAACCACGCCACGTGCTCGGTCTACAACCAGAACATGGCCTACGACGTACGGCCGCCTCATCTGGGCGAGTGGATCATCAATCTCGGCGAGGCGGCCGAGTTCATGTTCGATCACAACCTCTACCAGGAGAACCTGGTGGGGGTCGACTACTGCGAGAAGATGGTGCGCGAGACCAACCCCGGCGTGCTGGCGCTGGCCGAGCGCACCGAGGCGCCGCGCGCCGCCGACCACGGTTATAAGACCATCGCCGACATCATGCGCTCCCTGAACCCCCTCGAAGGCGAGTTCTACCGTGAGGCGCTCCAGGTCAGCCGCCTCGCCCGGGAGATGTTCTGCCTGATGGAGGGCAGGCACGTGCATCCCTCGACGCTGTACCCGGGCGGCGTCGGCACGGTCGCGACCGTGCAGGTGTTCACCGACTACCTGGTCCGCCTGATGAGATACGTGGAGTTCATGAAGCGGGTCGTGCCGATGCACGACGACCTCTTCGACTTCTTCTACGAGGCCCTGCCCGGCTACGAAGAGGTGGGCCGGCGGCGGGTGATGCTGGGCTGCTGGGGGGCGTTCAACGACCCGGAGCACTGCGACTTCCGGTACGAGAACATGGCCGACTGGGGCCGCAGGATGTTCGTCACCCCGGGTGTGATCGTCGACGGCCGACTGGTCACCGGCGACCTGGTCGACATCAACCTCGGCATCCGGATCCTGCTCGGCAGCTCCTACTACGACGACTGGGTGGACCAGGAGCCGTTCGTCACCCACGACCCGCTGGGGAACCCGGTCGACGTCCGCCATCCGTGGAACCAGCACACGATCCCGCACCCGCAGAAGCGCGACTTCGCCGACAAGTACAGCTGGGTGATGTCACCTCGCTGGTACGACGGGAAGAACCTGCTCGCGCTGGACACCGGCGGCGGGCCCATCGCCCGGCTCTGGTCCACGGCCCTCTCCGGGCTGGTCGACGTCGGCTATGTCAGGGCGACCGGCCACAGCGTCGTGATCAACCTGCCGAAGACGGCCACCCTGCCCGAGAAGACGTTCGAGTGGAAGATCCCGACCTGGAACGGAGAACCGCTGTCCAACGCGCTCGAACGCAACCGCGCGCGCACCTACTTCCAGGCCTACGCCGCGGCGTGCGCCCTGCACTTCGCCGAGCAGGCCCTTGCCGAGGTGCGACAGGGACACACCCAGACCTGGGCGCCGTTCACCGTACCGGAGGAGGCCGTCAGCGTCGGCTTCACCGAGGCGGTACGCGGACTCCTCTCCCACCACATGGTGATCCGGAACGGCAAGATCGCTAACTACCACCCGTACCCGCCGACGCCGTGGAACGCCAGCGTCCGCGACGTGTACGGCACCCCGGGGCCGTACGAGGACGCGGTGCAGAACACCCCGATCTTCGAGGAGAACCCCCCGGAGACGTTCAAGGGGATCGACATCATGCGCACCGTGCGCAGCTTCGACCCGTGCCTGCCGTGCGGTGTCCACATGTACCTCGGCAAGGGCAATGAGCTGCGCAAGCTGCACAGTCCGCACGCCTTCACCACCCTGTGACCGGTGGCCGGCGTGCCGTGGAGAGGGGGCCGGCGCGGATGCCGGAGACTCATGACGTGCACGCGGCCGGTGACCGCGTCGAGGCGCTCCTGACCGACCTCGGCCGCCTGGCCGACGCCGCGACCCTGGCCAAGGCCGAAGAACTGGTCCGGACGCTGGTCGGACTGTACGGCGCCGGCCTGGACCGCATCATGGAGATCGTCACCGAGACCGGCGCCGCCGAGACGCTCCACCTCCTCACCGCCGACGATCTCGTCTCCGGGCTGCTCGTCGTGCACGACCTGCATCCGCTGACCACGGCTGAGCGGGTCGGAGCCGCGCTTGACGGGGTACGTCCATATCTGGGGCTGCATGACGGCGGCGTGGAAATGCTCGGCATCACGTCCGACGGGGTGGTTCGGCTCCGGCTGAAGGGCACCTGTAAGGGCTGCCCCTCGTCGCGGGCCACCATCACCGACACCATCGAACGCGCCATCACGGCGGCCGCTCCGGAGGTCTCCGGGGTGGACGTCGAGGGACCGGCCGCCCAGGCGGGCCCGCTGCTGCGGATCGGCCCGCGGCCGCCGGGGCCGTGCCCGGTTCCGGAGACGTCCGGCCGATGAGGAAAGACCGCCCGGCGACCGGTCCGGGACCGGTCGCCGGGCGGCTCACGGCCGCACCGGCCGCCGCGTTGGAGAGGGGAAGAACGGTGCTGAAACGCCTGTTCATCGGCGCGACCCTGGCCGGGCTGGCAGTACTGGTCGTCAAGACGGCGCCCGACATCAGGCGGTACTGGAAGATCAGGAACATGTGAGCGAGATGCACGAACAGGGAATCGCCGAGGCCGTCGTGAACGCCGTGGAGCGTCGCGCAGGGGGGCACCGGGTACGCCGGGCGCGGGTACGGGCCGGGGTCCTGCTGCACATCAGCGAACCCGCTCTGAACCAGGCGTTCATCATGGTCTCCGACGGCACCGTGGCCGACGGCGCGCATCTGGACGTCGTCACCGAACCGGCCCGGCTCGCCTGCCGATCGTGTGGACGCACCACCACGTCCGACCGGTTGCCGGCCGCCTGTCCCGAGTGCGGCGGGACCGACCTGGAGCTCCAGAGTGGCGACGGTCTCGTCCTCGAGTCCGTCCAGCTGGCGGAGGCGTGACATGGCCACGGGAGCTTCCGGCGCGACCGGGCGGAGCCCACCGGGTCGCCCTGATCCGCGTCCGCGCCGGATATCCCGGCAACCGAGAACCGAACGGAGTGCTGGAACATGAACGATCCACGGGAACCCCAGGACACGAGCCGCCTGGAGGAGGACGACAAGGAGCATCACGGCTACTCGCCCGATGTCGGCACGGGAAGCGAGGAGGTGCGCCAGGCCGGTGACCGAGCCTTCGGCCCTCCCCCGCCGGGGCCGCAATGGCCCGGACGTGAGCCTTCCGACCAGGAGCGCAAGGGCGTCCCGCCGACCGATACCGAGGCCCGGACACCGCTGGGCGTCGGCACCAGCACGTCCAGGCGAGCCGAGAAGATCGCAGCCAAGGAGGGCGAGGCCGGCCGCCGTACGAGGGGCACCCGCGGAAGGTCCGGCCGTCCCTACGGAACCTCCACGCCGGAGCACGCGACCGGAGTCGAGCCCCAGGGGCCGGCCGACGAGGAGAGCCCGCATCTGCCGCCCGGCGACCAGGGCGGGTGACCGAGCACGGGCTGACCTCGAACGGACCGTCGCCCGTCGTCTCCTGAACCGGGACCTGTTGACCCGGTGGGCACTCCGGATTACGAGCCGGTCGGATTCATTAGGAACCCTTCTTAACAGTGCTCACGGGTCCGCGGTAAAGGTGCGCGTCTCCGGCTGGAACGTCCCGGTCCGGACCGTCTCCGGATGACGACGAACGCACATGTCCCTCTTTTGACTGACATCCTTTACTCGCAGCGCCGGATGCCCACTAGAATGATCATCGGATCGCGACGCTCCCGGGCCGCCATCAGAACCGGGTGTGGATCGGCTGCCGGGCGATCTCGGATGGAGGCCACGTCGTGGAGGAGCAAGGCGATCCCGGTCTGCCGGGTATCGACAGCAGCAGGCCGAGCGTCGCCCGGATGTATGACTATTACCTGGGCGGCAAGGACAACTTCCGGGCGGATCGCACCGCTGTCGACCGGGTCGCCGAGGCGATGCCGGAGATTCGTGAGCTGGCGCGGGAGAACCGCGCGTTCTTGCGCCGCGCGGTGCGATTCATGGCCCGGCAGGGGATCCGGCAGTTCATCGACATCGGATCCGGGCTGCCCACCGCCGGCAACACACACGAGATCGCCCAGGAGATCGTCCCGGACGCCCGTGTCGTCTACGTCGACAATGACCCGGTGGTGCTGGCGCACGGCCGTGCGCTGCTGGCGGCCGACGACAACACGACGGTGGCGACCGCGGACATGCGCCGCCCCGCCGAGGTCCTCGAGCACCCGCAGACGAGGAAACTGATCGACTTCAACGCCCCGGTCGGCGTCCTGCTCATCGCCATGGTGCACTTCCTCACCATCGACGAGCGGCCTCGGATCATGGGCGACCTGCGTGACGCCCTGGCGCCCGGCAGCCACATCACGGCCACCCACGCCACCGTGGACGGCAAGTCGGCGGAGGCGGTCGCACAGATCGAGGCCGTCTACGCGACCACGCCGACGCCCATCTACTTCCGCGAGCACGCGGAGGTCGCGCGTTTCTTCGACGGGTTCGAGCTGGTAGAGCCCGGCCTGGTCACCCTCGACGGCTGGCGGCCCGACCCGGACGACCCCGCCCCGGCGGCCACCAAGTGGATGTACGGAGCCGTGGGCCGCAAGAACTGAAGGGCGGCCGGCGCCGCGAACGCGCTCGCCGGGCCGCCCCTCCTCCTGTCTCGGCCGTCACAACACCAGGCTGAGCAGCAGGATGCAGACCATCGACACGACCGAGATGATCGTCTCCATCAGCGACCAGCTCTTGATGGTCTGGCCGACGCTCATCCCGTAGTACTCCTTGACCAGCCAGAAGCCGGCGTCGTTGACATGGGAGAAGAACAGCGATCCGGACCCGATGGCCAGCACGAGCAGAGCCGTGTGCGTGGTACTGAGACCGGCGGCCAAGGGAGCCGCGATGCCGGCCGCCGAGATGGTGGCGACCGTGGCGGAGCCGGTCGCGAGACGGATGGCGACGGCGACGAGCCAGCCCAGCAGCAGGACCGAGAGGTTCGCGCCCTGCGCGGCGTGCGTGATGGCGTTGCCCACGCCGGAGTCGACCAGGGTCTGCTTGAAACCACCACCGGCGCCGACGATCAAGAGGACGCTCGCGATGGGCGGGAGCGAGTCGGCGACGGTGGCCGAGATCCGCTCACGGTCGAAGCCCGCGCTGCGCCCGAGCGTGAACATCGCCACGACGACGGCGGCGAGCAGGGCGAACAGCGGCGTGCCGATCGCGTCGAGCACCTGACGGAGGGGGCCGTTCTTGCCGAGCCAGATGTCGGCGACGGCCTTGCCGAGCATGAGCACGACGGGCAGGAGCACGGTCGCCACGGTCACGGCGAAGCTCGGCCGCCGCGCGGCGGCCTCCTCGTCCTTTTCATCCGTGACCAGGTCCGCCGGCTCGTCCATGACCAGGTCCGCCGGCGGGGTCGCGTCCACCCAGCGTGCGGCCACGCGCCCGAACATCGGGCCCGCGATGACCACGGTCGGCACGGCGACGAGCAACCCGAGCGCCAAGGTGACCCCCAGGTCGGCCTTGACCGTGCTGATGGCGACCAGCGGCCCGGGATGCGGGGGCACGAGACCGTGCAGCACCGAAAGGCCGGCCAAGGCGGGGATGCCGATGCGCATCAGCGGCTGCCCGGAGCGTTTGGCGACGAGCAGCACGACCGGGACCAGCAGCACCAGCCCGATCTCGAAGAACATCGGCAGCCCGATCAGGACGGCGATGAGCGTCATCGCCCAGGGCAGCGCGCGGCGGCCGCCGGCCCGGGCGAGGATGGTGTCGACGATCTGGTCCGCGCCGCCGGAGTCGGCCAGCAGCTTGCCGAGCATCGCGCCCAGGGCGATGAGCACGCCCACGCTGGCGACGGTCGCGCCCAGACCATTGCTGAAGCTGATGATGAGTTTGTCGAGCGACATGCCGGCGACGGCGCCGAGCACCCCGGAGCCCAGCATGAGGGCCAGGAGCGGGTGAACCTTCAGCTGGGTGATCAGCACCACGATGGCGGCGATGCCGACCAGCGCGGCCACGATCAGCCGAGTGTCGTGGCCGCTCCATGCGGAGGCGGCCAGCGCGCCGTGTGCGAGCGCTGTCATAGGGGCTCTCTTCCTGTCAGGGGCGTTCAGGGGATCATGCCGTCGTCCGGGCCGGCGGGGCCGTATCGGGGGCGAGCGGCCGCGTCCATACTGTCCGGTTCGGGGATGTCCCACCAGAGGTGGCCGGGCGGCCGCCTTCCCCCCTCGCGAGCCCGCGTCAATTGTCCGCGATGGGGCGGGAGATTAATAATGACGCGCGTCGCACCATTGTTTACTATTCGGCACCTTGACTGCGTAGGTCGCCGAGCGCAGAGTAGAAGAGATCGCACATTGTGCAATGTTGCGGTCGATTCGGAATGCGATGGCGCATTTATCGCCAGCCGGATAACTCGGTCTTCGGGTATTCACACGTCGGCCTAACGTGCGAATGGCGGGACGGGACTCAGCTCACATCCCGTTGGCGCGGGGATGATGACGGGGGAAACGCCCGTATCCGGAGCCGGGCCCGTCCGGCTCGCAGGGGAGAGCAATTCCCAGGAGCGGGCGATCGGGATGCCATCCCGATCGCCCGTCGCTGCGACTCCGGACGTCCGCCGGCATCGGCCCCCCGAAGGCGGTGTGACGGCCGCGGGAATGGCGCGTCAACGAGGCCACCAGGGTACTTCGTTGGCTCATACCTAACCGGGGTATAGCATCCATAGTGATCGTTCCTGTCACACCGCGGTCCAGGAAGGTTCACGTATGAGCGCCATCGGTCGTGCGCTGGCGATCGCCGGATCGATGACCTGGGAGATCCTGTGGGCGTTGATTCTCGGGTTCGCATTGTCGGCGGTGGTACAAGCCGTCGTCCGCAGGTCAACGATCGTGCGACTGCTGGGCGATGACCGGCCTCGCACGCTCGCGATCGCGACCGCGCTCGGGATCGCGTCATCATCGTGCTCGTACGCCGCCGTCGCGCTGGCCCGCTCGCTCTTCCGCAAAGGGGCGAGCTTCACGGCGGCGATGGCCTTCGAGATCGCCTCCACCAACCTGGTCATCGAGCTCGGCATCATCCTGGCACTCCTCATGGGCTGGCAGTTCACCGCCGCCGAATTCGTCGGCGGGCCGATCATGATCGTGGTCGTCGCGGTGCTGTTCCGGCTGTTCCTACGCGAGCGACTGCTGCGGGAGGCCCGCGCGCAGGCCGGACGCGGGATCGCCGGGTCGATGGAAGGACACGCCGCGATGGACATGGCCGTCCAGCGGCAGGGCTCCTTCTGGCGACGCCTGTTCTCGGGCGAGGCGTTCACCGCGATCTCGCACGTGTTCGTTATGGAGTGGGC
This sequence comes from Actinoallomurus sp., assembly GCA_025964625.1. Taxonomy (GTDB): domain Bacteria; phylum Actinomycetota; class Actinomycetes; order Streptosporangiales; family Streptosporangiaceae; genus Actinoallomurus. The sequence continues at coordinate 35,030 of JAOPYL010000326.1, forward strand.
GGCGATCCTGAAAGACCTGGTCATCGGCCTGCTGATCGCCGGGGCGGTTGCCGCCTGGGTGCCCGGCTCCTTCTGGCAGAGCTTCTTCCTGACCGGCCACCCGGTGGCGGCCAGGCTATGGGGACCGCTGATCGGGCCGGTCGTCGCCGTGGTGAGCTTCGTCTGCTCGATCGGCAACGTCCCGCTGGCGGCCGTGCTGTGGAACGGCGGCATCAGCTTCGGCGGCGTGATCGCCTTCATCTTCGGCGATCTGATCATTCTGCCGATCATCAACATCTACCGGAAGTACTACGGCCTGCGGATGGCCCTGTTCATCACCGGCGTGTTCTACGCCGCCATGGTCATCGCGGGCTACCTGGTGGAGCTGATCTTCGGTGTCGCCGGGCTCAGTCCGCGGGAGCGCCG
>JAOPYL010000045.1 GCA_025964625.1 Actinoallomurus sp.
GCTGACCTCCTGCTTGACGCGGTCGAGGCCGACGAGCCGGTCCAGTTCGTCCAGCAGGTCGCTCAGGTCCTCCTTGCGGCCGTCCTCCGCCGTCTCGGGAGTACCACCGGCCGAGCCGCGTTTCCCGGCCGGCACGGGGAGCGCGGAGACCTCCTCGGCGTCCGTGTGCGGCATCGTGCTGTCGGCGACGTCCCGGGTCCGGCAGGCCTCGAAGACCGGCTCGGCGCCGTCGGCGAGAGTGAGGTCCTCCTTCGTGTCGTGCACCACGCAGCGGCGGAGGACCGGCGTGGCCTTGGCACCGACGTACAACGCCGGAAAGCCGGTGGCGGACACGTCGCAGTCCTCCAGCAGCCCGGCGGCGCCCTCGCCGGCGTAGATGCCGTTCTTCCCGGACCGCGCGATGGTGACCGACCGCACGCGGGGCCGTGCTCCGGTCCAGATGACCAGTGCGCTGCCCTCCGCGTCGGTGATCTCCACGTCCTCGATCCACGCCTCGCTGCGCTCGTCCACGAAGATCCCGGCCGAACCGGTCCGCTGCACGCTCCCGCCGCGTATGAACACGCCGGTGTCCGGTCCGATCTCGATGCCGGTGCGGGTCACGGCGGAGAACTCGCAGCCGTCGAGGAGCGGCCGGTGCCGGGTGGTGATCAGCGCGCCGGTCATGACATCGCTGACCCGGCAGTCGCGCAGGGTGGCGTCCGCATCCTCCACACAGACCCCGGCCATCCCGGCCTGCTCGACGCGTACCCGTTCGGCGAGCAGGTCCGCGCGTTCGTGCGCGCGTATGCCGTGCTCCGGGGTGTCGTGGACGTGGCAGTCCCGCAGGGTGGCGCGCGCTCCACCGCCGAGGTGGACGGCCGTGAACGCCGTGCGGGACACCTCACTGTCGTTCAGTTCCACGGCGCTCTCGCCGGAGCAGTGGAGACCGTTCGCCTCCGAGCGGGTCAGTGTCGCGCGGTGGGCGCGCACGTCCGCGGTGCCCATGACGACCAGCGCCGTCCCGGCCACGTCCGCGACGCGGACGCCGTCCAGGTCCATCCGGCAGGACTCGGCGGCGAGGATGCCGGTGGCCCGGGTCTCGCGCACCTGGCAGTCCTTGAGGCGTATCCCGGAGTCGCCGCCGGCGAGCACGCCCTCGGTGGCCGTGCGGAAGATCTCGCACCCCTCGAGGCGTACGCGCCGCTCGTCCTGGCCCGCCGCGGTGCCGTCCTCGCGGCCTTCCGGGGCGCCGGCCGGCTGCGACCCGGTCGCGCCCTCGATGCGCACGCCCTGCGACCCGGTGTCGTGCAGCCGGCATCCCCGCAGCAGGGGATGCGCCGGCGCGGCGACCAGCACCGCCGCGTCACCGCACCGGCCGATCTCACAGTCGGCGAAGACGCCGCCGGCGTCTCCGCTCAGGTGCAGACCGGAGCCCAGCACGCGTTCCACCGTCGTACGCGCGCACTCGGCCCGCGCCGCGTCATCGAGGCGGATGCCGTCGCCGTCCACCGACCGCACCGTGCAGTCCTCGATCAGCCCCCGGCTCGTGCCGGTGAGGTAGACGCCCGCGCGTGTGGAATCGTGCACGTCGCACCGGCGCAACGTGCAGTCCGCGTCCGCGCTGATCTCGACGCGGCCGCCGCTGACCTCGCACCCCTCCAGCACCGGCGAACCGCCGTGCAGGAGCACGGCCACCTCTCCCGGCGCCTCGACGGCCAGGTCGCGTACGGTGGCCGCGCACCCGTGCACGGTGAGCGCCGGCCCGCGAGGTGAGACCACTCGTACGGTGCCCGCGCCCTTCGCGGCGACCACCATGACGTCGCGGTCCAGCACGACCGACTCCTGGTAGACGCCGGGTTGCACGGACACCACCGCGCCGTCGGAGGCGGCGCGCACGGCGGCGCCGATCGTCCGGTGCGAGCCCCAGCCTCCGGGCGCGACGCGCTGCCAGCCTGCCTTCACCGCTCGCCCCCCATCATGTCTGTGGACAGCCTCCGACGCTCTGCGAGCGGAGTCGGTCAGAGCCGCCCGCCGACCCCCATGAGGTACTCGAACACGCCGAAGACGCCGACTGCCAGCGGCACGGATAGCACCGAGAGCAGGACGCCCACCGTGTCTATCCACGACGGGCGTGAAACCTCGCCGCCGGCCTTGCGTACCGTCATCGCGATCCCGGCGCACAGCAGCAGCACCGCGACGCCCCACGCCGCGACCGGTCCCACGGCCTGTGCCGTGTGCAGCAGGTGCGCGGGCGCCCGCACCGCGAGGGCGATCAGGCCGGCCCCACCGGCCGCCGCGACCGGGACGACCGCCGCGGGGACGTTGCTCTGCCCGGCCTGCGCGAGCAGGGCCAGGCTCAGGCACAGGACCAGGCCCACGGCGAACAGGTCGGCCGAACCGGCCAGGACCAGCATGCACGCCGCCAGGACCACCGATGCGGTCAGCGCGTAGGCGATGAGCACCGCCCTGCTGCGGCCCACCGCCACCGCCACCTCATCGGCCGGGTCGGCCGCGGCCGACTCACTGCGGCGCACGGGCGCCAGGGCGGTCAGGCGCCCGGCGAGCAGCGGCGCGGCGCCAAGCACGGCGAGCGCCGCGACGCCCACCACGGCGGCACACTCGACGCCGTTCGCCCGCAGCGCCGCGAGCAGGACACTGACCGGAAGGGCCACCACCGCGAGCGTCTCCACCGTCAGGGTGCAGACGTCCACGACGGCGAGCAGGGCCGACAGCGCCCCGACATTGGCGCCGACCACGACGGTGACCAGGCCGGCGCCGGTGCCGTGCCGGGCGAACGGCAGGGCGTAGCCGGCGAGCGCGAGAACGGGACAGGCGGCGAGGGCCACGGCCAGGCGCAACGGCGCCGGCACGGGCCAGTCGCGCCGGACGGCCACGCCGGCGATCAGCGCGAGGCCGAAGCCGGAGACGATCGCCGACAGGCCGGACGCCGGGCTGTCCGGCGACCCGAGTACGAGCGCCGCCAGGGCCGCGAGGAGCGCTCCGAGCCCGACACCGAGGACCGCCAGCGCCCGGTGGCGCGCGTTCCAGCGCGGCCACCGGTCGCCGGCGTCCTCGACGAGCTCCCCGACATCGGTGACCAGAGGTTCGTCGGTCTCGCCCTCGACGACGTCCCTGAGATACAGCGTCGTGCCGTCCCTCACCGCGGCGTCGGTCAGCGACGTGCCCGGAGAGATCGGCCGCAACCCCGGCAGCGCCAGCGACCAGGCGGCCGGGAAGGTCTCATCCGTCTCCTGGCCGCACAGTCGCGTCAGCGTCGAGATGTACTCCGCGATCGGAGCACGCGCAGGCACCGCGAGGTCGACGCGCCGCCGCGCGCCGACCACCGTGATCCGGCACCGTTCATCGTCCACGTTGGCTTCCTCGCATCATGCTCGTTCAGTGATCGGACCGGCCGGTCAGTGCTTCCACGTGCTGATGTTCGACCACTCGGCGTCGGAGTAGTTGCCCCAGTTGACGTTCATCGCGTGGGCGATCTGCCCCAGCACACCGTCCGGGCCGAACAGCCCTTCGGCGGCGATGTTCCACTCCTGCTGGAGGCCCTGGTAGTAGGCGGCGGCCTGGCTCTGGGTCCAGGTGTCCTGCAGCGGGGCGAGCTGCGCTTTGAGGGTGGACAGGTCGTTGCCGGCGGTCGTGGCCTGACTGTTCAGCCAGCCTCCGGCGGCGGACAGTCCCTCGCTGACGTAGATGGGCGTGCCGTCGACATCGGGCATGATGACGCTCCATGGGGTTGTGGCGCTGGTCCGGTACGAGCGGGTCCTCGCAGCCGGTGGTGTCAGGACAAGCTCGTCAGGAAAAGTTCGTCAGGAGAAGTTCGCGGCCGGGATCTCCGCGCCGAGGGCGTTCAGATTGTTGATGTTGGTCTGCTCGGAGTCGCGGTAGTTCACGTAGTTGCCGCGCAGGCCGGAGGAGATCCCGGTGAGGGCGTCGTGGAGCATTTTGGCGTAGATGTCGTACTCCTGCATCAGCACCTGGAACTGCTGCTGGGCGATGCCCTGCCAGCTCGACTCCAGGTTGACCACGTAGGACTTGATCTGCGCGAGCACGGCGTCGATCTCGGCGGCGGTCTGGTCGGTGTTGGTGGCGGCTTGGGCGAGGTACTCGGGAGTGACCCGGTACGTCACGCCGCCGACGGTCGTGGAGGGGGAGCCGTCGTTCGCGGGCATGTCGCGGCCTTTCTTGACGGTCGGCTTCCGGCGCCCGGACCCGAGCCGGCCCGGCGTGCAGAAAGCGAGTGAGACGAGTCTGTGCCTCGGTTGCACCTGCAGACGAGATCACAGCTTGCCAGCACTTCCCTCCAGAGCGCGAGTGTGGGTAGGGCCACACGGCGGCCGCCTCCCGGATCCGCTCCGATGTTGTCCGAGGCGGGGGCGGGACAACACACGCTGCCGGTTCGATGTGATCCGTCCCGGGATGCCGTGAAATGATCGCGGCTGGTAATCTCCCGCTCCGGCGGACCTTGAACGCGGGGCGTAGTGCCGGATGCCGTTCCGAAGGAGAGCTGCGAGTCGTGGGCGAATCAACACCGGATCAGCCGAACGGGTCCAAGCGCCCGGAGTTCGCCAGAGCCTTCGCCGCGAGCGTGCGCCAGCCGGGCGAGAGAGCGTCGCTCGCCGGCCGGGCGGTCACGGCCGGCGTCGTCGTGGTCCTCGCGGGGGCCGCGGCCCTGGGCATCGGTGCGCTGGCCTTCCACAAGCCGGGCCAGGCCAAGACGATGAACGCCGCGGACGCCTCTCACAAATCGCCCAACGTCCGCACCTCCCCGCCGAGCCCGATCCCGACGCGCACCGTAACGCAGGGCCCGGCACCCGTGGCCATGCCACCGGCCGCGGCCAAGACGCCCCAGCAGGGGAAGCACGGCAAGTCCGCGAAGGTGAGCCCGCACTCCACCGCACCGCCCGCGTCGGCCCGGGCGCAGACACTTCACGCGGCGGCGGCCACCGCGGCCCACTCGATCGTGGGCTCGGCATCGGGACGCTGCATCGACGTGACGGGCAGGCGGGCCACGGACGGCAATCCACTGCAGATCTGGAGGTGTCTGAACATCCCTGGGCAGAAGTGGACGTTCTACAAGGACGGCACGTTGCGTTCGATGGGCCTGTGCATGGGCGTCGCCTGGGGCTCCCACGATGACGGGGCCGTGATCCAGCTCGCGAACTGCCATGGCGGCCCGGCCCAGCATTTCTACTTCAGCAGCGCCGGGGACCTGGTGAACGCCGGGGCGGACAAGTGTGTGGACGTGAAGGACAAAGGGACCGCCAACGGCACCTCCCTGCAGCTGTGGCAGTGCACCGGCGGCTCGAACCAGAAGTGGAGCCTGGGCTGACGCCCGGCGCCACCGCCGCGCCCGTTCAGCCGTCCGCGGGGCCGGACAGCCACCCGTGGTCACGGATGAGCTGTGCCTCCTTGCGGCCGGAGACGGCCGGGGCCGAGCCGAGCAGCGGCCTGCCCGCGGTCTCGGGGGCGAACAGCAGCGGGACCGCGTCGACCGCATGTGCCTGGCTTCGAGCGTGCGCTGCCGCGCCCGATATCTCCGCCACCGGTTCATATCCAGCAGGCATGACCACACATCCCCGGCCGCCGGCAACAACCCGAAACACCGGCGCCGCTGCCCAGGCGTGACACGCAAACCCACCCGGGCGGCGCGCATGACCACCCGGGGAGCATCACGACCACGACGCCTAGGCACCAGACGACTGCGCCGTGTCAGCGACGCCGCGCGTCCTCAGACCGCCCGCCCGTGATCTCGATGCGGCGGCCCTGGCCGTCCTGGGCCTTGGGGATGCGCAGGGTCAGGATCCCCTGCTCCATTGACGCCGCCACGTTGTCCGCGTCCACATCGGAGGGCAGCGAGGCGTGGTAGTGGAATCGCCCGACCCGGACTCGCAGCGCATTGCGACCTCCCCCATCTCCTCTTCCCTCATCTCTTCCCTCATCTCCTCTTTCCTCACGGATCTCGCCGTTGACGCACAGCTCGCGGTCACTGATCCTGATCTCGATGGCCGCGGGTGCGATGCCGGGCAGCTCGAGTCTGACGACGTAGGCATCGTCGGTCTCGTCGATCTCCGCCACCGGCACCCACGGGCGGTCGGCCTCGGTCTCGCCCCCAGGCTGGACCAGCCCTCCGATCCGGTTGAGCAGCTCCTGCACGTCCGCGAAGGGATCCGGCCGCAGCATCGCGGACGGTTCCGTTCCGTGCAGCCGGCCACCTCTGGCGCGCCTCAGCGGCATTGTCATGACATCCCCCTATTTCTCGTCCCCGAAGGAGCCCGGAACGGCGTCCATCGTCTCCGGGAGAAGTTTCAGCTGCGACCGAGCAACGGACCTGCGCGGCCACCAGTGCCACTTGCAAAGTGACAGATACCCGGCAGCGATCGCGACCACACGCGCTCCCATCGGGACCTACCAGGCGCCACAACGCGGATGTGCGCAGGTCACGAGGTGCGACGAGACTTCGTTGTCGCCTCTGTCGTTCCCCAGGGCGGACTCGCTGTGGGAGCGGGTGGCGCTGTTGCCGACTCGGCCGCCACGTTCGCGCCGCTGCCCGGGCGCGAGCCGCTCTACCTCGAAGGCGCGGCGTCGGGGACGCGAAGTGGGACCACGCGCCGCACGTTGGCGATGACGAAGCCGCTGCGCGGGCGGGTCGGCATTCGCGTCAGCGGGTACGTCAGGTCCTGCCGGGGAATGTCGTAGTTCAGCCGGGTCAGCAGCCGGGTTGCCGCCTTGAGGAGTTCGACGGTGACCCTCTCCCCGGCGCAGCGGTGTCCGGTGGCCGGGTCGCCGCCGCCCTGGGGGACGAAGGCGAAGGGGTCCGGTTCCCGGCTGATGAACCGTTCCGGGTCGAAGCGCTGCGGGTCCGGCCACAGGTCCGGGTGGTGACAGGTGCCGTAGACGTCGAGCACGACCATGCGGCGGCGGGGGATCCGGTGCCCCCGCCAGTGGAAGTCCCGCCGGGCCCGGTCGGCGAGGGCCGGAGCGAACGGGTAGAGGCGGCGGACCTCATGGGCGAACGCCTCCAGCAGGTCCTCCTTGTCGTCGGCCAGCCGGGCGCGCCATTCGGGGTTGGTGTGCAGTGCCAGCGCCGCGAAGGTGACGAACCAGGCCACCGCGACGGTGGGGCGGACGATGTTGAGCAGCTCGACCGCGGCGGTCCGTGGGTCCAGCAGCTCACCGTCAAGGTCCCGGTGCGAGGCGACCACCTGCAGCGGGCTGCCGACCGGCGGGTTCAGCTGTCCGGCGCGGACCGCGCGGACCAGCCGCCCGGCCCACGGCTCGGCACGCCAACGGGCCATCCGGCCGCGTACCTGGCGAAGCCCGAAGCTGCCGAACCCGTCCACGATCTGGGCCAGGTCCCGCGCCCGGGGAGCGGCCTCAGCCGGCTCGAGGGGGATGCCGGCCCAGGTGAACGCGATCTCCCCGAGGGTGACCACAGCCTCGTCGAACAGGACGATGCGGTCGGAGCCCTCCCAGCGGCCGGCGGCGGCCTCCCACCGCTCGGCGGCGATCTGGGACAGCGCGGTGAGGGCCGCGGGCTCGGCGGTCACCGACAGGAACATGGCCTTGCGGTGTCGGTGCTCCTCGCCGTCGAGGAGGTGCACCGCGCCCTCGCCGAACAGCGTCCGGCGGATCGGGCGAGGCACCATCCTGGCGTGACGGATCCTTGAGGCGTCATAGAACAGCCGCGCCGCCTCGCGGCCGCGGGTGCACAGAGCCCGCCGACCCAGCAGCCGTGTCTCGAACGCATCGGTGCCCCAGCGCTGGAAGCGACGGACAAAGAAGGTGTAGCCCTCGGCCAGGAGCGCGACGGTGCGGTCGAGAACCGTCCGCGTCGGGATGTCGTCGTTCCCCGTGTCGCTGCGCGGGCCGAGTCGCTGCTCGGTCATGCCTGTCGCCGTACCCCCGGCGGCAGGCACAAAACTACCGAGGGCCCGCTCTTGGCGCAGGTCAGGCCCCATGACCGCCGCATTGCTGGAGTGCCGGAGTTGGTCGTGGACGGCTTCGAGATCCGCGCCGGCCCGCGGGCGAGCTGCCGGCACCGTACGGGAGTGTCCTACTCCGGGGTCCGGGCCTCGCAAAGGGGAGGCCTCCTTCCGGAGGCCCCCCTTCGCTCTGCGCAGGGTGCTATTTGACCAGCTCGTTGCTGTGCGGGCCCGACGCCAGGCTCGTGGCGGAGGCTGACGGCGGGGTGGGGTCACCGAGCTGCGAAACGTGCACGGTGTCCGTCTTGGGCAGGGTGCCGTTCAGGAAGTAGGCGTCGAAGTAGGAGTCGACACCACCCGGACGGAGGTCACCGCGGTGCACGATGCAGTGCGTACGGTCGCCGTCCTGGACCACCAGGTGCGAGCCCCTGAGGATCTTGTGCAGCTCCAGCGCGCCGGCGTACGGCGTGGCCGCGTCGTCGGTGGCCTGGAACATCAGGATGTTCTTCGGCAGGTCCTTGGTCTGGCCGACCTTGACCGGCGTGCCGGCCTTGGCGTGCCAGTAGAGGCAGGGGGCGTTGAACCAGACGTTGCCCCATGTCTCGAACGGTGCCTTCTTGTCGACCTGGACGGCGTCCTTCTGCCACTTCGTGAAGTTCAGCGGCCACTGGACGTCGGTGCACTGGACGGCGTTGTACACGGCGAACTCGTTGTCGTCGCTGCCGCCGGTGGTCGGGCCCCCGAAGACGCCGACGAAGGTCTTGACGTCGCCGGACCTGTACGCGGACAGCGCGCTCGCGTACAGGTTCCACACGGCCTGGCTGCGCCGGTAGCCCGCGGTCTGGACGTTGTCGACGAGTTCGTCCGGGCCGACGGCGGAGACCGCGCCGCTCGTGGGGTCCTTCACGGTGACCGCGTGCTTGGCCAGCTTGGCCTGGAGGTCGTAGTAGAACTTACCGACCTTCGCCTGGGTGTCGCCGAGGTGGTACGTCTTGTCGTACCTGGCGATCCAGCCGAAGTAGTACTCGATGTTCTTGTCGAACGCGTAGTCCTGCGCGAGCTGGGCGTCGTACCAGACGCCCTTCGGGCTGACGTTGCCGTCGAGGACCATGCGGCCGACGCGCTTGGGGAACACGGTGGCGTAGGTCTGGCCGAGGTAGGTGCCGTAAGAGGCGCCGTAGTAGTCGAGTTTCTGGTGGCCCAGCGCCGCCCGGATCGTGTTCATGTCACGGACCGAGTCGATGGTCTTGATGTGGTCGAGCAGGTCCAGCTTCGAGCCCGCACCGAACTTCTTGGCGCACGCGTCGGCGTAGGCCTTGGACTTCTTCAGCCAGACCGCGTCGTCCTTCGTGCCACCCGTGCCGTACTCCGGCCGCGGGGCGTTGCTGTAGTTGACGTCACAGCTCAGCTTGGGCGTGCTGAACCCGATGCCGCGCGGGTCGAACCCGATGACGTTGTAGGCCGCCTGCATCGGGGCCGAGTTCTGGGCGTAGACGCGCGGGCCGAACAGGGCGCCCTCGCCGCCTGGGCCACCCGGGTTGACCACGATGTCGCCCTTGGCGTTGCCCTTGCCCGTGTGCGGGGTCCGGGTCAGCTCCAGGGTGATCTTCTGGCCGTTCGGGTGGGCGTAGTCCAGCGGCACCTGCAGCTCGGCGCACTGGATGATCTTCGATACCTGGACGGGGCTCAGGCTGTCGTAGGCCTTCGCTCCCGTCACGATGTCCGGCTGGCAGGCGTGCCACTTGAGGCTCGCCGGGTGGAAGGCGTCGGACGCGTCCGTGGCCGCTGACGCGCTTGTGGCGCCGAGAAGGCCGAGCCCGGATAGGCCCAGACCGGCTGTCGCGGCAGCGACGACAAGCTTCTTCACGAAACCCCCTTATGGGTCGGACTGCCATTAGTCCGACACAAGGGGAGATTGTGGCTCTGGGGAATGCACGACAGAAGATGAGAAGTAGAAAGGTTGTGAAATCGTGACAAATTGCCCAGCCGGAGCAACAATCACCGAGAGTCGTGGTCCATCGCGCGGGTCGCCAGACCGGCCGGCAGGCCCGCGCCCGCCGCCTGGGTCGGTGAACTCCACATCGGCCGACGCGCGGAGGTCTCTGGTTGGTAAGCTCTGCGTAGGCAAGTGGCTACGCAGGGGTGATAGGCGGCCGCTCGCAGCGCTGGTCAGGCGTCGACTCGGCGGCCCGCGCATCCAGCCGCGGGGCTTGACCGCGAGGCCGCCGTGGTGGCAGAGGAGACCAGCCGATGACCTTGTGGGCCAAGCGCGACGACATGATCGTGCACGAGCGAGAGCCCTTCAACGCCGAGCCGCCACGCTCGGTGCTCGGCGAGCGGCGGCTGACCCCGATCGAGGTGTTCTACGCCCGCAACCACGGTCCGATCCCTCGCATCCACCCGGACACGTGGCGCCTTGAGCTCGATGGCCTTCTCAGCGCTCCGGCGACGTTTTCTCTGGGCCGGCTCCAAGCCGGCTTCGAGCACCACGATCTGGTCGCCACGCTTCAGTGCGCCGGTAACCGGCGTGCCGGCCTGCTCGCAGTACGCGACATTCCGGGCGAGGCCCCCTGGGGGCCGGGCGCCATCTCGACGGCCCGCTGGACCGGGGTGAGTCTGGCGGATGTCCTGGCCGAGGCCGGGCTGCGGCCCGACGCCGCCCACATCGCGTTCACCGGCGCCGACGTCTCACCGTCCGCCCGGCCGCCTCAGCCGTTCGGTGGGTCGATTCCGGTGCCCAAGGCCACCGCCGGTGACGTCCTGCTGGCCTGGGCGATGAACGGAGAGCCCCTGCCGCGGGTGCACGGCGGGCCGGTACGCCTCGTCGTGCCCGGCTACGTCGGGGCCCGCAGCGTGAAATGGGTACACCGCGTCACCGCTCAGGACCGGCCCTCCGACAATTACTTCCAGTCGAGGAGCTACCGGCTGCTGCCCGCCGACGCCGATCCGGAGCTTGCCGCACCCGGCGAGGGCCTGCAGCTCGGGCCGGTCGCGGTCAACGGCGACATCCTCCAGCCCGAGGACGGCGCCACCGTGCCCGCAGGTCGCACCAGGGTCAGCGGGTACGCCTACGGCGGGCACAAGCGGGGGATCGCCCGCGTCGACGTGTCCCTCGACGACGGCCGCACATGGCGGCAGGCCGATCTCGGTCCGGAGCCCGGTCCCTGGGAGTGGCGGCACTGGAACAGCACGCTCGACCTGCCCGCGGGCGAACAGACGATCACCGCCAGGGCATGGGACAGTGCCGCCGCCAGCCAGCCTGAACGCCCCGAGTCGCTGTGGAATCCCGGTGGCTACGTCAACAACTCCTGGGGCCGCGTGCACATCACCGTCACGTCCCCGACCGGAGGGGCCTGGTAGCCGCCGGCGTGCTCGCGCCGATCGCGGGTCTGCGGAGTCAGGTGGTGATCTGGACCGGAGTGCCCAGTGGCAGCATCTTCGCGAGCCGGGTGATCACGGAGTTGTTCAGGCGAACGCATCCATGACTGACGGAGGTGCCGACCAGCTTCGGCTCGTTGGTGCCGTGGATGCCGATGATCGGGTCGTGGCCGTTGAACTGCTTGAGACTCGTCGAGTAACCGGACAGGCCAAAGGCATAAGGGCCGTAGGCGCCCTTCGGATCCGGTGCCTGGAGAAGCTCGGTGAGGTAGTAGCGCCCGCCCGGCGTCGGGGTGTCGGTGCTCCCGATGGCCGCCGGGACATTCATCAGCAGCCGTTTGCCCTTGTAGACGTGCAGGTGGTGCGCTGAGCGCAGCACCTGCACCCAGTACGTGGTGGTGTTCGTGACGACCTCCTTCTGGGCGATCCACCCCTCGCTGCCGTTCGGCGCGACGGGAAGGAGCACATGCAGCCAGCCCGGTTTGCGGTCCACCACGAGGAACACGCGCGGTGCTCCGTCGGGGTTCGGGTTGTGCAGCTGCAGGTTCGGCGTGGAGTCCCCGGCGTTCTGGTAGATGTTCACCGTCGCCTTGCGTGCGGTCGCGATCGTGCTCGGACCGTTGCCGAACGTCGCGGAGCCCGCGTCGGCCGCCGCGCTCGGCTGGCTCATGGCCGCGCCGGCCTGATCGGATTTCTTCGCGGAACCCCCGCACCCGGCCAGCGTGAGGCTGAGCCCGGCGGCGACCGCCACGGCCGCTACGCGCGGTCCCGACGTGGCGAAGCTGATTGACATCTGTCCCGTCCTCGATGACTCGGATTCGTCTGACAGGGCGACGGCCCGGGAACGCACTGCTTTCCCGGGCCGTCCTTGGTGATCGGTCCTCAGCCGGTGAACTGCGGCTGGGCCTTCACGGGCGTCGCGGGGGCCGCCTGGCCACTGGGGGGAACCGACAGCGAAGGCGCCGGCTTCGGCGTCGTCGTGGTGGGGGGCGTCGACGGCGTGGTGGTGGGGGGCGTCGACGGCATGGTGGTCGGCGGCTTCGGGGCCTTGCAGTGCAGCTTGCCGGCCGTCCCGTGGTTCTTCCACACCGGGAAGTCCTTCAGGGAGTGGCCCTGGTCAGGCCGGTAGGCGACGACGAACACCTTGGGAGCGTGAGTCGGCAGCGTCACGCTGCCGTTGGCGGGCGCCAAAATCTTCCCCTGGCTGCGACCGCCCTTGTTGTCGACCCACGTGAACGGCACCGAACCCCAGCCGTTCGGGTTGCTCACCGTCCAGGTGGGCAGACCTGCGGCGCTGCAGATCGAGTCGAGCTTGAGCCCGGGGTCCTTGTCATTGCAGGCCCACGCGGGGGACGCGGCCATGGTGGTGACGGCGACAGCGGCCGCCGCACCGGCAAAAGCAAGGCTCGCCTTTTTAAGGCGCATGGAGTTCCTCCAGCTAAGGAGCAGGTAGATGGTTCGCCGCGAGACGCAACATCAGCGGCGCATCGAGCACCATACCGGTAACCCCCGGCTAATGCCACAAACAAACCATATTTATCATAGGGCCACAGTGGCAACAGGCTGTATCCATCCGTGTGCGGTGCCGACATTCGCGCCACGTATTAAAGGGACAAGTTCGGCAGGGAAACGACATGGCGGTCCCGGTGAATAAGGGCGTCCGTGCCGTTCTTGATCACGGTTGGGCAACCCGGATGGGCGGCGGGACCGCGGGGTGAGATCATGCCCCATGGTCTCCCGTGCGCGACCACTCCTCTCACCGGACCGGGGCCTGCCGGACCGGAGAACCGCGTTGCTCGCGGGGCTGTGGCTGTCCGGAGGCTGTGCGCTGGCCGACCCGGAACCCGGATATCACCGGGGACCGCTTCCCATCGCGACGGGTGTCGCCGACGGCGTCTACTACCTGTACGGGCAGCGGCTCGCGTACTGGATCGACCATCGGCTCGCCGGGGTACGCGCGCCGGTCGACTCCACCACGGGATCGGTGGACAATCTGCGTCGCCTGAACGACGGCCGGGACCGGCTCGGGTTCGTGGCGGCGGACGCGGCCGGGGCGGCGGTCTCCGGGCCGGCCGGGCGAGCGCCGGTACGAGCGCTGGCCCGCCTGTATGACGACTACATCCACCTGGTGGTGCCCGTGTCGTCGCCGACCACGTCGATCCGGGATCTGCGCGGTCACCGGGTCTCACTCGGCGCGGGCGGCTCCGGCGTGGAGCTCGTGGCCAGACGCGTGCTGGCCGCCGCCGGGCTGGCACCGGGTAAGGACCTGACGCAGGCCCGGCTCGGGCTCGAGGACTCCGCCACCGCCCTGCGGCAGGGCCGGATCGACGCGTTCTTCTGGTCGGGCGGTCTCCCGACGGCCGGGATGTCGCGGCTGGCCCGCCAGATGCCCATCCGGCTCATCCCGATCGGCACGCTGGCCGAGACGATCCGCGAGCGTAACGGGCCCTATTACCGTGCGGCCACGATTCCACAGGGGACCTACCACGGTGTCGATGCGACCCTGACCCTGGCACTGGCGAACTACCTGGTCGCGCCCGCATCGCTCGATGAGGGGCTGGTCTACCGGGTCACCGAGATCCTGATCCGCAAACGCGACACGATCGCGGCGGGCGTGCCGTCGGCGGAGCTGCTGGACGTCCGCAACGCCATCCAGACGGACCCGATTCCCCTGCACCCGGGTGCGTTGCGGTACTACCGGTCGATCAAGCCGTGACGGCCGAGGGCCGCTCGGCCGCGATCGTCATCGTGACCACCAAGCCCCCCCTGGCGCCGGCGGTCATCTCCAGCCGGCCTCCGCTGGCGGTGAGCAGGGTGCGGGCCACGGCAAGGCCGAGGCCGGAGCCGTCCACGTTCTGGTGTCGCGGACTGCGCCAGAAGCGGTCACCGATGCGCGCGAGCTCCTCCGGGAGCACGCCGGGTCCCTGATCGGTCACCCGGACTTCGACGTTGTCGCCCACCTCGGAGACCTCGACCCGTACGACGGAGCCGGCGGGAGAGAACTTCAGGGCGTTGTCGATGACGGCGTCGAAGGCGCTGCCGAGGCCGGTGGCGTCGCCGATGCCCCGTACCGGACCGTCCCATATGCGCTGCACCTGGATGTCGCGTAGCTCCGCCACGGCGCTCCAGGCGGTGACCCGTTCCTCGACGAGCGCGGCGAGGTCGAACCGCTCCACCGTGGCGCCGCCCTGTTCGGCGAGGGCGAGGTCGAGCAGGTCGTCGAGGACCCGGGTGAGGTGGTGCGCCTCCTGCCGGACGCTCTGCATCTCCTCTTCACTGCCCGGCGGCAGGCTCATGGCCAGACCCTCCAGCCGCAGCATGACGGCGGCCAGCGGATTGCGGAGCTGGTGCGAGGCGTCGGCCACGAAGGCGCGCTGCCGCTCCATCGCCGTCTCGACCTGCCCCGCCATCTCGTTGAACGACGCCGCCAGGCGGCGAATCTCCGGTGGGCCGCCCGCGGCCGCGACCCGCGCGTCGAGCCGGCCGGTGGCGATGGTGTGGGTGACGGCGTCGAGCGCCTCCACCGGCCGCAGCATCCACCTCGCGAGGGTGAACGCCAGGACCAGGCACAGCAGGAGCGCGACGACCTCGGCCGAGCACAGCAGCACCCAGTCGTGCAGGACGGCGCTGCGCATCCGCCGGGTGGACGACACCGTCACCACCGCGCCGACCACGTCGCCGGACTGTACGACGGGCGCGCTCACCGTCAGTGTGCGGCCGCTCCACGGCCAGATCGTCGGGCTGTCGGCACTGTGCCGCCCGGCGAACGCCTGCCGCAGCGCAGTCGGAACATCGCCGGAGTCGTTGCCCGGATAGCCGTCAGTGGTGATCCACAGCCCGCCGTCACGCCCGACCACCGCTGCGGAGATGCCGTAGACCCGCTGGTAACGCGTGATTTCGGTACGCAGCGTCGAGAGCGTGCCGGGAAGCGCGTCTCCGGCCAGCGCGGCGAAGTGCGCCGTGTCGTCGACGCGGTCCTGGAAGAGCGCGTTCTGCTGCTCCCGGACGATGCTCGTGCCGAGCGGGATGCCGAGCGCGAGCAGGATGCAGGCCATGAGGGTGAGCAGGACCCAGATCAGTCGTGCGCGCAAAGTGGGCTCAGCGTACCGGGCCGAGCGCGGGGCGCCCGGCCGGCGGACCGTCGCAGGCGGCGATGCGGTAGCCGACGCCGCGTACGGTCTCGATGACTCCGGGCACCTTCAGCTTGGCTCGCAGCGACGCCACGTGCACCTCAAGCGTGCGCTGGTTGCCCTGCCAGCTGGTGTTCCAGACCTCGCTGATGATCTGCTCGCGGCGGAACACCACGCCGGGTTCCCGGGCGAGCACGGTGAGCAGGTCGAACTCCTTGCGGGTCAGGTTCGCCGGGACTCCGTCGACGGTGACGGCCCGGCGCTGCGGGTCGAGATGGACACGTCCGGCGATCAGCACGCCCGCGGGGGGCCCGGCCCGGTCCGCACCGCGCCCCTGGGCAGCTGAGCGCCGCCGGCTCACGACGTGGATCCGGGCGATGAGTTCGCCCAGGTCGTACGGCTTCACGACGTAGTCGTCCGCGCCGAGATGGAGGCCGTGGATCCGGGACCGTACGTCCGAACGCGCGGTCACCATGATCACCGGTACGTCGCGGACCGCGCGGATGCGGCCGCACAGCTCGAAACCGTCGTGATCGGGCAGTCCCAGATCGAGCAGGATGACGTCCGGATCGGTGTCCAGGCGGTCGAGCGCGTCACCGGCGGTGTGCGCCAGTTCGACGTGAAAGCCATGGCGCCGGAGCACCGACGACAGCGCCGCCGCGACGCGGATGTCGTCCTCCACGACGAGTAGACGCACCAGCGCTCCTTTACGAAGAGGCGGTTCACCGGGCGGCGGGCCTTCCCCGCGACCGCGGACAGACTCTAGTGAGGTGCCGCGCTCTCTCGCCCTCCGGGGCCAGGACGGGGGGCGAGAGAGCGCGGACCTCGGCTATACGACCGGGGCGAGGTCTCCGCCGGCCGCCTCGGTGCTGATGTCCTCCGTCGCGGACTCGCCGGCCACCTCGCGTGACGGCCCGGCCCATCCGCTGCGGACACCCCAGGCGTAGAACCCCAGCGACGTGACGGCCACCACGACCATGTCGACGCCGTAGGGGAACACGTCGTACCCGCCGAACTTGGCGCTGCCGAGCGCCGAGAGCAGCGCCATCCAGCCGAGGTAGGCGATGAGCCAGACACCGGCCTTCAGGTGCGGAGCGAAGCCCTCGAAACGCTCCTTCCAGCAGTAGTAGAGGTAGATCGGCAGGCCGAGGGCCATGATCAGGATGACCTCACCGGTCAGCGGCCACTTCGACCAGAACAGCAGCAGCGACGCGAACATGAAGCCCGCCGGGGCGATCACCTTGAGGGCGGGCGCCCGTGTGGGCCGCGGCAGGTCAGGACAGGTCCGGCGGAGCACCATGGCGGACACCGGGCCGGTGACGTACGAGATGACGGTGGCGACCGAGATGACCGCGGAGAGGGTGCCCCAGCCGCGGAACAGGCACAGGAAGACGAACGAGACAGCGAGGTTGAACCACATCGCCGGCTGCGGGATGCCGTATTTCGGGTGGACCCGGCCGAGGACGCGCGGGAAGTAGCCGTTCTCCTGCATGCCCTGGATCATCCGGGACGTCGTGGCCGTGTAGGTCATGCCGGTGCCGGAGGGGGAGATGAAGGCGTCCGCGTACAGCGTGACCGCGAGCCAGTTGAGGTTCACGGCGATCGCCAGGTCCGCGAACGGGGACTTCAGGTCGATGCCCGACCAGCCGTGGCCGAGCAGGTGACCGGGCACCGCGCCGACGAAGGCGGTCTGCAGGCCGACGTACACGACCGCCGAGATGACCAGCGCGCCGATCAGCGCGATCGGCACCGACCGGCCGGGGTTCCGCGCCTCGCCGGCCAGGTTGATGGGGCTCTGGAACCCGTTGAAGGCGAACACCACGCCGGAGGTCGCGATCGCGGTCAGCACAGCGGACCAGCCGTACGGTGCGAAGCCGCCGTGGTGGGTGAAGTTGCCACTGTGGAAGCCGGACGCGATCAGACCGATGATCGTCAGCGCCGGGACGATGAACTTGACGATCATGATGAAGCCGTTGGCCATCGCGTACAGGCGTACGGTCCAGTAGTTGATGAGGAAGTAGAAGATGACGAGGACCGCGGCGATGGCCAGCCCGGCGGGGTGGAGTTCCTTCCCGTCATAGAGCCCCTTCGCCCAGTGCCACTTCCACGAGCTCATGTACTGGACGGACGCCTCGGCCTCGATCGGGATGACGGAGACGATGGCCACCCAGTTCGACCAGCCGCCCATATAGCCGACCATGGAGCCGTGGGAGTACTGGGCGTAGCGGACCATGCCCCCGGACTTGGGGAACATGGATCCGAGCTCCATGTACGACATGGCGATGAGGAGCATGATGCCCGCGCCGATGACCCAGGCGAAGACCGCCGCCGGTCCTGCGACCTTGGCGGCCTTCCATGAGCCGAAGAGCCAGCCCGAGCCGATGATCGAGCTCAGGCCGACCATGAGAAGTGAGAACGTTCCGAGTCGTCGCTGATACTGGGCAGCCGGCGCGGAACTCTTCCGCTGCGGTGTGGAAGCGGTCGTCACGTGATTCGCTCCATCTGTTGGGCGCCGTCCGGGGGGAAGGCTGTTTCGGGGGTCTCTCGCGCAAGATTTGGTTGAGGGTCCTCCCGCGCCCCGAGGCGATCCAAGACCTTTGAGGTAGATCTGAGGGTTCGCGTTCGGGGCGGGCCGCGCTCGGGGCGGGCCGCGCGCCGTGGGCCGCGCCCCTGGCGGGCGGGCCTCATGATCGCCGTCTACGTGACCGATGACGTGGCAGGCGAAGTGGGCTGAAGGCCGTCCGGCCTCGTACAAGGGCTTGGCGGTGACTTGAACGACGTACCGGATTAACTGC
>JAOPYL010000334.1 GCA_025964625.1 Actinoallomurus sp.
GCCACCGCCGACGCCACCGCCGACGCCGACGCCGACGACGCCACCGCCGACGCCACCGCCGACGCCACCGCCGACGCCACCGCCGACGCCGACGCCGACGACGCCACCGCCGACGCCACCGCCGACGCCGACGCCGACGACGCCGACGCCGACGCCGAGGACGCGAACGAGGCGAGGCAGGGCCTGGCGGAGCAGAGCGTCCCCACGGACGAGCCCGAGTCCGAGAGGGACTCGGTTGCCGACGAGAGCACCGACGAGGAAGGCGGGCCGGCGGACAACGCGCCGGCCGACGAGTCGGCCACACTCTCGATCGTGCGCATCCTGAGCGGCACCAAGCGGTACCACCGGTCCGACTGCGCCCTGATCGAGGACATCGCCGAGGACGCCGACGACCTGGAGACCCTGTCGGCCGCGGAGGCGAAGGAGCGCGGCTGCACGCCCTGCCTGGTGTGCCAGCCCGACAAGGACCACCCCGACGCGTACTGAGCGCCGCAGCGAAAAGGGCCCAGCGATCGGCTGGGCCCTTTGTCGCATCTCTAGAGCGCGCGCCGCTGCCGGCGCCGGAGTTCCCGCTGCCTCTCACGGAATTCCCGATGCACCTCGCGCCGCTTGTCGCGGAACTCGCGGTGGATGTGCCGTTGCCGATCCTTGAAGTCCCCGCGGCCGGGTTCGCCGGAGCCGAAGCCGCCGTCCGCGCCCCGGCGCTTGACGTCGACGCCCCCGAACATCGTGAGGCCGGTGAGCCGGACGACCGGGGCGTCCGGATCGATGGTGTCCTCGGGGGGCACCGAGCAGCCGCCGAAGATGGCGACCATGGAGTTCTTCACCCTCACGCCCGGCGGCAGGACCACGGTGACGCCGCCCATGATGGCCACGACGTTGATCGTCACCTCGCGCTGGGACAGAACCGCCTGCCGGAGATCGAGCTCGACACCACCGAACACGGCGACGACGTTGGTCTGCGGCTCGACCAGCCAGCGCCCCCCGCGCTCGGCGCCGCTGAAGATGGCCACCACGTTGGGCGTGCTCGTCTGTGGCGCCGGCAGGTCGTCACGGACGGTGGGGGAGGCGGGAGCGGTGGGGACGTTCGGCGACCGCCATCCGCCCGTCGCCGGAAGATCTTGCACGATGGGTGCGAGTTCGGCGTAGGTCTTCGCCTGATAGATCGCGTCGAGCCGCTCGGCGTGCTCGTCGGCCGTGAGGCGGCCCTCCGCCAGCGCCTCGCGCAACTGATCGGCGACGCGGTCGCGGTCGGCATCCGAGGCGCGCATGCGCGCCGGATCAGACTCAGCCGACTTGTCTGGAAGGTCCACAGGGGCATCATTCCGCACGAAACCAGGGAGAGCCAGCGCTCCCGCCCCGCTCCGTGCCGGAAGATCATGTGTGATCACGGCGGAGCCGGCGTCCGCCGGTCCGCCGTGATCACACTGGTGCCGGTCGCGCCGTCAGGACGACGACCTGCGCAGCCAGAAGGTCAGCCGCAGCTCCTCGTCGCGATTGGCCCGCAGGTCCGCCTCGGGCTCGTCGTCGTGCCAGGCGTCCGCGAGCACCTCGCTCGCCACTTCGGCGCCGTGCTCGCGGAGCGACTCGTCCAGGTCGGCGTCGGTCGTCCGCCACCACAGCTCGATGCGGTCGGTGATGTCGAGGCCGCTGTTCTTGCGCGCCTCCTGCACCAGGCGGATCACCTCCCGGGCCAGCCCGGCACGGCGCAGCTCCGGCGTGACGGTCAGATCCAGTCCGACCGTCTCCCCTGCGGCGCTCTCCACCGCCCAGCCGCTGCGCGGCCGCTCGGTGACGATCACGTCATCCGGGGTGAGGTCCACCTGACCCACCTCGGCCGTCTCGACCGTCGCCGAACCGGAGTCGCGCAGAGTGTGGGCGAGGCCGGTCGGATCGGCCGAGGTGATGGCCTGGGCGACCTTCGGGGTCTGCTTGCCGAAGCGCTTGCCGAGCTCACGGAAGTTGGGCTTCACCACGTACTCGACGAGGTCCCCGCCGATCGAGGCGAGGGTGTCGAAGCCCTGCACGTTCAACTCGTCGGCGATCTGGGCGCGCAGTTCCCCGGGCAGAGACGCCCATCCGGCGGCGCCGACCAGGGCCCGGCCGAGAGGCTGGCGGGTGCGGACGCCGGAGGACGCCCGTGCGGCTCTGCCCAGCTCCACCAGGCGACGTGCGAGGGCCATCTGGACGGTCAGGTCCGGGTTGACGAGCGCCTCGTCCACCTCCGGCCAGGAGGCGAGGTGCACCGAGTCCGGCGCGCCCTCCGGACGCAGGACGTCCCACACGTAGTCGGTGAGGAAGGGCACGATGGGCGCCATGAGCCGGGTCAGCGTCTCCAGGCACTCGTAGAGCGTGGCGAAGGCGGCGGCGTTCGGCGAGCCGCCATCCCGGTCCTGCCCGGCCGCCTCGGGTCCCTCCCAGAAGCGGCGCCGGGAGCGGCGGACGTACCAGTTGGACAGGTCGTCGATGAACTCGGCGAGCCGCCGCCCGGCGGCGGCCGTGTCGAAGCCCTCCAGAGCGGTGTCCACCTCGCGGACGGTCCGGTGCAGCTCGGCGAGAATCCACCGGTCGAGCAGCGGCCGATCGCCGGGCGCGGGAGCCTCCGCGCCCGGCGCCCAGCCCGACGCGTTGGCGTAGAGGACGAAGAACGACACCGTGTTCCAGTACGTGAGGAGGATCTTGCGGACGATCTCCTCCAGCGCCCCGTCGCCGACCCGTCGCGCGGCCCACGGCTGGCCGACGGCCGCCATGTACCACCGCAGGGCGTCGGCGCCGTGCCTGTCCATCAGCGGGATCGGTTCGAGCACGTTGCCGAGGTGCTTGCTCATCTTCCGGCCGTCCTCGGCCAGGATGTGGCCGAGGCAGACGACGTTCTCGTACGAGGAGCGGTCGAAGACGAGTGTGCCCACCGCCATCAGCGAGTAGAACCAGCCGCGGGTCTGGTCGATCGCTTCGCAGATGTACTGGGCCGGATAGGAGGCCTCGAACGTCTCCTTCTCGCGATGCGGAGCGCCCCACTGGGCGAACGGCATCGAGCCGGAGTCGTACCAGGCGTCGATGACGTCGGGCACGCGGCGGGCCTCCCCGCCGCACCGCGGGCAGGCGAAGGTGACATCGTCGACGTACGGGCGGTGCGGGTCCAGCGTGCTCAGTTCACGGCCGGCCAGCTCACCGAGTTCCTGGAGCGACCCGACGCACGTCGCGTGGTCCTCGTCGCACAGCCACAGCGGCAGCGGCGTGCCCCAGTAGCGGCTGCGCGACAGCGACCAGTCGACGTTGCCCCGCAGCCACTCGCCGTACCGGCCCTCCTTGATCGTCTCCGGGAACCAGTTGGTGCGGCGGTTCTCCTCCAGTAGCCGGTCCTTGATCGCGGTCGTCCTGATGTACCACGCGGGCAGCGCGTAGTAGAGCAGCGGGGTGTGACACCGCCAGCAGTGCGGGTAGCTGTGCTCGTACGGCTCCGAGCGGAACAGCAGCCCGCGCTCATCCAGGTCGTCGACCAGCCGGCGGTCGGCGTCCTTGAAGAACACGCCGCCGACGAGGGGTACCCCGGCGTCGAACCGGCCGTCCGGATTGACTGGGTTGACGACGGGCATCCCGTTGGCCCGGCAGGCCGCGAAGTCGTCGGCGCCGAAGGCCGGCGCCATGTGCACGAGACCCGTGCCGTCCTCGGTGGTGACGAAGTCGGCGGACAGCACGCGGTGCGAGTCCGGGATCTCCACCAGGTCGAACGGGCGGCGGTACGCCGTGCCGACGAGCTCGGCGCCGGTGAGCCGGGAGACGATGTGCCAGCCCTCGCCGAGGACCCGGGCGAACAGCGGCTCGGCGACGACGACGCGGCCGGGCTCGCCGGAGCGGGCCGCGACGACGTACGTGACGTCGGGGTGCACGGCCACGGCGGTGTTGGACACCAGCGTCCAGGGGGTGGTGGTCCACACGAGCAGGTCCGCGCCCTCGAGCGGGCCGCCGGCGATGGGGAAGCGTACGGTCACGGACGGGTCCACGACGGTTTCGTAGCCGCCGGGCTGGCCGAGTTCGTGGTCGGACAGCGGGGTGCCGCAGCGCGGGCAGTACGGGCTGATGCGGTGGTCGCGGACGAGCAGGCCCTTGTCGAAGATGACCTTGAGCGACCACCAGACGGACTCGACGTACTCCGGGTCCATCGTGCGGTACGCCTGCGCGAGGTCCACCCAGTAGGCCATGCGCTCGGTCATCGCCTCGAACGCGTCCACGTGCCGCAGCACCGACTCGCGGCAGCGGGCGTTGAACTCGGCGACGCCGTAGGCCTCGATGTCTTTCTTACCCGAGAGGCCCAGTTCCTTTTCGACCGCCACCTCGACGGGAAGGCCGTGGCAGTCCCAGCCGGCCTTGCGGCGGACGCTGTAGCCCTTCATGGTCTTGAACCGCGGGAAGAGATCCTTGAACACGCGGGCCTCGACGTGATGCACGCCCGGCATGCCGTTGGCGGTCGGCGGACCCTCGTAGAAGACCCACGGCGTTCCGGCGGCGGTCTGCTCGAGAGAGCGTTCGAAGACTTTGCCCTCACGCCAGCGGCTGAGGACCTCGCGTTCCAGCGCGGGCAGGTCGACCTGCGAGGGGAGGCTGCCCAGCTTCTTCTGGTGTGCCTGCGGCACGACTTGCGGTTCATCCGGCATCGGGTGCACCTCCGGCGTCACGAAACGATCACGTGGACCGGAGGGACGAGGCTGCGGGCCCCGCGGTACCACCCTCCTTGGCCGTCTCCCGGAGGAGAACGACCCGCTCATTACGCTCGGCTGCCGGATCTACTGGGTCGTCAGGACCGTTCTGCCGACGGCTACGGGGTGATCAGACCACCGGGCATGCCCCCGGACTCACACCGTCTCCGGGTCGCTGTTGGCTGCGTACGGCGGCAGGTGTCCCCATCAACGCCTAACCGATATAACGACGATAACGCACCGGGGCCGTCGACTTCTTCCCGATCAATGCCGCCGACCGGACACGCCGACCAGCGATCTAGGTGAAACCGGTCCATCTCAACGGCGCCAAACCAGGTTTCGGACAGCCTCTGACTGGCCAAGATTGGGCAAGACTGCGGTCTGCTGTGAGTTGTTTAACGGGTCGTAACAGGACATATGCGGCGTGTTACAAGACCTGGTCATTTGCCGTCCCGGCGAAGCGCGACCTATGCTGCCCGCACTGTCTGTCATGAAGATCAGCGCAAGGGGGGCCCGAACATGGACGGCACCGCCGGCCCGAAGGATAGGAATCCCACAGCTGAGGCGCCAGGTGCCACGCGCGCCGGTACACGGCGCGCGCCCGCCGTGGCGCAAAAGATCTCCGCGGCCACCGCGAAGCGGCTGCCCGTCCGTGAGGGTGAGGGCCGCTGGACGCCCGGTGAGCTCACCGACGTCCGCGGCCGGCTCGAAGTCGAGATGATCGACCTGCGCACTGAGATCGCCACCGCCGAGTCGCAGATCGCCGAGCGGATGAGCGACGCCGCCGAGGGCGCCGGCGACGACCAGGCCGACGCGGGGGCCAAGACGTTCGAGCGGGAACAGGAGATGGCGCTGACCTACAACGCCCGCGACCTGCTCGCGCAGAACGAACGCGCGATCGACCGGATCGAGCAGGGCACGTATGGTGTGTGCGAGTCTTGCGGTCAGCCCATCGGGAAGGCGCGCCTGCAGGCCTTTCCGCGTGCGACCCTATGTGTGACATGCAAACAGCGAGAGGAGCGTCGCTGAGCGACGCCATGAACTCAGGGGAAGACGCCGGCGTCCGGCCCCGGCGCATCGGCGTGCTCGTCGCCGTCGCCGCGGCCGCACTCGCCCTCGACGTCATCAGCAAGGTGCTCGTCGTGGCGCTGCTGTCGGACCGGCCGCCCATCGGACTGCTCGGCGGCCTGCTGACCCTGCGGGTGCTCCGCAACAGCGGCGCCGCCTTCAACATCGGCAACAGCATGACCCTGGTCTTCACGGTCATCGCGATCGGGGTCGTCGTCGCGATCCTGCGCTTCGCCCGGCGGCTGCGAAGCCTGCCGTGGGCGGTGACGCTCGGCCTCCTGCTCGGAGGTGCCCTGGGCAACCTCGCCGATCGGATGCTGAGGTCGCCCGGGCCGCTCCGCGGCCACGTGGTCGACTGGATCGAGCTGCCGCACTGGCCGGTGTTCAACCTGGCCGACTCGGCCATCGTCTGCGGCGGCGCACTGGCCGTCCTGCTGGCCTCACGCGGGCTGCAGGTCGACGGCACGGTGCACCGGGACGACGATCCGCAGGAGAAGCCGTCAGAGAAGGCGCCGG
Source organism: Actinoallomurus sp. (assembly GCA_025964625.1). Classification (GTDB taxonomy): domain Bacteria; phylum Actinomycetota; class Actinomycetes; order Streptosporangiales; family Streptosporangiaceae; genus Actinoallomurus. Next base: position 6,282 of record JAOPYL010000334.1, read on the forward strand.
AGTCCCGGCCGGCCGCGCAGGACCAGGACGGCCGCGACAAGGACAGCCCCGAGAAGGACGGGTCTGCCCAGAATGCGGCTGACCGCCGCGGGCCTGCCGGCCACGACGGGCCGGAGAACGACTCCGTGCCGGACGTGAAGCGCTGATGGCCGAGCATCGCAGCCTTCCCGTGCCGGACGGTCTTGAGGGCGAACGGCTCGACGCGGCGCTGGCCCGCCTGTTCGGGCTGTCGCGGACCCGTGCGGCCGAGGTCATCGCGGCCGGTGACGTCCTCATCAACGGCCACGCCGCCGCCAAGTCCGACCGCATGCAGGCGGGCACCTGGCTGGAGGTGACGCTGCCCGCGCCGCCGTCCGCGCCGGTGCCCCAGCCACAGACGGTCCCGGGCATGTCCGTCCTGTACGAGGACACGCACATCGTCGTCGTCGACAAGCCGATCGGCGTCGCCGCCCACCCCACGCCCGGCTGGACCGGGCGGACCGTGCTGGAGGGGCTGCTCGGCGCCGGTCACACGCTCGCCACGAGCGGCGCCGCCGAGCGGCAGGGCATCGTCCACCGCCTCGACGCGAACACCACCGGTGCCATGGTCGTCGCCAAGAGCGAGTTGGCGTACTCCCGGCTGAAGCGCGCGTTCAAGGAACGCACCGTCGACAAGCGCTATCACGCGCTGGTGCAGGGGCATCCGGACCCGCTGCGGGGCACCATCGACGCGCCGATCGACCGGCATCCGTCGGGCGACGGGCGGTTCGCCGTGGTCGCGGGCGGCAGGCCCTCGGTCACCCACTACGACGCCATCGAGGCGTTCCGCGCGGTCAGCCTGCTCGACATCAAGCTGGAGACCGGGCGTACCCACCAGATCCGCGTGCACATGTCCGCCGTACGGCACCCGTGCGCCGGCGACCTCGCGTACGGCGCCGACCCGACCCTGTCCGCGCGGCTCGGGCTGACCCGGCAGTGGCTGCACGCGGTCCGGCTCGGCTTCGAGCACCCGGCCGACGGGCAGTGGGTGGAGTTCGAGAGCCCCTACCCGGACGACCTCGCCCGCGCCCTCGAGATCGCCGCCGACGAGTCCTGACCCGGCGATCGGGCTCCCGCACCACGGCACCCGATGCCGATCGCCGCACACCGGGTGTGACCGCCGTCACCGGCGAGTGGCGCTACAGGCCGAACGCGCGCAGGCCGGCGGTCACCACGGCGGCAGCCAGCAGCACGATGAGGAACGGCGCGCGCAACAGCAGGGAGATGACCGCGGCGGCCAGCCCGGCCAGCCGGGGGCCGTCGAGCACCACCGCCCGGCCGTGCGCGAGGGTCTGCACGGCGACCAGGGCGGTCAGCAGCGCGACCGGCACCAGCTCGCTGAAGCGCCGCACCCGCGGGTCGGCCAGCACCCGCCGCGGAGCGACCAGACCGGCGAGCTTGAGGGCATAGCAGCCCAGCCCGGTGGCGACGACGGCGATCCACACTGTCACGGGTCCTCCTCGGAGACGGTCATGGGGGGGAGTGACGCGGTCACGGACTCTGTCTCGCCGCGGTCGTCGGGCTCCGCGCCGCTCCGGCGGCCTACGATGCCGGCCAGGGCGGCGACGGCGGAGAGCATCACCGGCACGCCGGCGGGCAGCAGCGGCGTGGCCGCGACCGCCACGACGGCGGCGAGCGCGGCGACCCGGCGCTCGGTGCGGCCCGCGGTCAGCCGGGGCCACAACAGGGCCAGGAACGCCGCCGGACCGACCACGTCGAGGCCGTACGTCTCCGGACTGCCCAGCCTGGCCGCGCCCAGCGCGCCGAGCAGAGTGGCGAGGTTCCACACTGTGAACAGGCTGATGGCGGTGGCCCAGAAGCCCGCTCGCGCCGGGCGAGGGCCGGGCTGCGCGGTGGCCACCGCCGTCGTCTCGTCGATGACGAGGTGGGCGGTGAGCAGCCGCCGCCATCCTCGTACGCGCAGCGTCTCGGCGAGCCGCAGGCCGTACAGGCCGTTGCGGCCGCCGAGCAGCACCGCGCCCACGGCGCCCGCGATCATGTTGCCGCCGCCGGCGACCACGCCGATCAGCGCGAACTGTGAGGCGCCCGAGAACGCGACGAGGCTGAGCACGCAGGCCTGGGCGACGCCGAGCCCGGCCGCCACCGCCGCGGCCCCGAAGGCCAGCCCGGACAGACCGACGGCGAGCCCGACGCCCAGCCCGTCACGTACGGCCGAGCGCGTCAGGGGGGAATCCATGCCCCTGAGATCAGAAAGCCGCGGAACAGCACGTCTTGCACGAAATCGCGTTCTCATCTGCGTCTGGCCGCCGGCGATCAGGCGGCGCGGCCGAGCAGGTACGCGTGCCCGCTGTAGCGATGGGTGACGTAGCGGGCGCTGAGCAGGTCGACTCGGGGCTCCGCCGGATGTCTCCGGTAATGCGCCATTTCCTGCTTCATTCCTGAAAGGATATCGCCGGTCGTGGCCGGTGAGGCGGGCGCCGTCTCGAAGGATGAGACACCGATTCCGCCAGGTGGTGAGCATGCGGTGGGGGCGGTTATCATCGCCTCATGGATCGTCGCTATTTCGGCTTTACGCAGCCGGCTCCGGGTGAGCCGGTCGCCGTGACCTGAGCGACGACCACCCCGAGCCGGCAAAGGCAGAGTCCCACGGGCTCTGCCTTTCGCATTTCCACTGTGCGTGGGCGGCTCGTCTCCGGAGACCGCCCGGAGGGAGAATCGGATGGATCTCTGGACCCAGGACACGGCCGTGATGATCGCCGGGCCCGCCGCGGCGCCCGACGTCGCCATGACGAGCCTGCGCCGCCGGCACGGCCGCGTGGACGCCGCCGCCGAGCTGGCACGGGTACGCCGGTCGTACGCCGGCCCCCTGCTGGTGGAGCCGTTCTCCGCGCTCGACCTGCCGGCCATCGCGGCGCACGCCGACGGCATCGTGGTCGGTGGTGCCTGGATGCAGGACTTCCAGCTGCTGCGCGCGGCCGCGCGCACCGGGCGGCGGGTGGTCGTGCAGCGGGCGCCGGCGGCCACGCTGGACGAATGGCTGTCGGCGGCGGAGTACTGCGTGGCGGAGGGGAACCGGGACGTCGTCCTGTGCGAGGCCGGCACACGCACTCACCTGCCCCACGCCACGATCGACCTCGCCATGGTGCGGGAGGCCGGGCGCCGATGGCCGGTGCTGGTCGATGTGTCGGCCGAGCCGGGACTGGCCCTCCCCGCCCTCTCGGCCGGTGCGGGCGGGCTGATGCTCGGCGAGGACGCCGAGCAGGCGCTGGTGGCCGAGGTGAGGGCCAAGGCCGCCATGCTGGGGCCGCTGATCGGCGACGAGCGGCCCACGACGGTCACGGACGCGCGGGCCGCGATCGACCGGGTCGACGCGGCGCTGGCCACCCTGCTCGAACGGCGCGCCGAGCTGGCCGGCACGGTTCAGCGGCTGAAGCCGGTGGGTGGCTTCGCCGGGCGTGACCCGGAGCGCGAACGCGCGATCGTCCAGGCCATGGCCGTACGTGCCCCCCGGCTCGGCGCCGATCGCCTCGCCCGCATCATGGCGGCCGTCATCGAGGCGGGCCTGGAGGTATCAGAGGAGCACGATCTGTCCCTGGCGTGACCGCCCACGCCTCAGCCCTCGCACGCCCGGCGCGCGGGCCTGAGGCGTGGCGGGGGCTGAGGCGTGGCGGGTCAGGCGGACGCCCGGCGCCGCACGACGCGCCAGCCGGCGAAGAGCACGATGGCCACCGCGGGCAGGGACCAGAACGCGATCTTGCTGGCCTCGTCGGCGAACGCCATCAGCGCGATGACGACGCCGAGGAAGGCCAGCGTGAGCCAGTTGGTGACCGGGGCCCCGGGCATCCGGAACGACGGGCGTTCGATCTCGCCGCGGTTCGCGGCCGCGCGCAGCCGGATCTGGCAGCAGACGAGAGTCGCCCACACCGCGACGACGCCCAGCGAGGCGATCGAGGTGGCGATGTCGAAGGCCATCTGCGGCACGGCGTAGTTGAGGCCGACACCGAGGACCAGCACGACCGCGGTGAACAGGATCCCGCCGTACGGAACGTGCCGCCTGCTCATCCGTCCGACGAATCTGGGCGCCTCGCCCTTGATGGACAGGGCGCGCATGATCCGGCCGGTCGAGTACAGGCCCGAGTTGCACGAGGACAGCGCCGCGGTGAGCACGACCGCGTTCATGATGTCGCCCGCGCCGGGCACGCCGAGCCGGGAGAACACGGTGACGAAGGGGCTCTCGGCGCCGCTGTAGACCGTCCAGGGCAGCACCATGGTCAGCAGGACGACCGAGCCGACGTAGAAGACGCCGATCCGCCACACGACGCTGTTGATCGCCTTGGGCAGCACCTTGCGCGGGTCCTCCGTCTCGCCCGCGGCGATACCGATCATCTCGATCCCGGAGTAGGCGAAGACCACGGCCTGCAGGCTCATGAGCACCACGGGCACACCGTGCGGCATGAACCCGCCGTGGGCCGTGAGGTTGCCGGCACCCGCGTGGTCGTGGCCGATCCCCGCGCCGGTCAGCACCAGTGCGAGCCCGATGAACAGGAAGGTGACGATGGCGAGCACCTTGATGACGGAGAACCAGAACTCCAGCTCTCCGAACAGCCGGACCGACAGCAGGTTCACCGCCAGGAGCACGATCAGGGCGGCCAGCGCGGTGATCCACTGAGGGACGCCGGGTAGCCACCTGTGCACGTAGATGCCGGCGGCGGTGGTCTCCGCGACGCCCGTCATGGCCCAGTTCAGCCAGTAGAGCCAACCGCTGGTGAAGCCCGCCCACGGTCCGATGAACTCGCGGGCGTACGAGACGAAGCTGCCCGCGGTGGGGCGGTGCAGCACCAGCTCGCCCAGCGCGCGCATGACGAAGAAGGCCGCGATGCCGCACAGCGCGTAGGAGAGGACGAGACCGGGGCCTTCCTCGGCCAGCTTGCCGCCCGCCCCGAGGAACAGGCCGACGCCGATGGCACCGCCGATCGCGATCATCTTGATCTGGCGGTTGCTCAGGGACTTGGCGTACCCCTCGTCCTCGCCCTCGGTCGCTGTGCCCGGGGGTTCCAGCGTCGTGGACACCCAGCCTCCGCTTGATTCGAATCGGCCCGTCCTATTACCCCAATATCGGCCCTGACCATACAAGAGAGCGGACAGTGCGCGAACCGTGACACAAACGATCAAGAGCTGCGTTTCCCCAGGTAGTACCCAGGTCGCCGACGCGCCCGGGACGCGCCGGCGGCGGGTGGTCCGCCGCGGACACGGGCCGGCGCCAGCCGCGCGTCCACGGCACGAACCGGACATCATGGAGTATCGGGAGCCGAACTGTCCGGCCGTCCCGTTAGGCTCGGGAACCGGAGCCCAACCGGCTTCGACCCCCAGACGACAAGCTTCCGGCGCGGCGCGTGTTCTGGACACGCGGGGCGCCGCATGCCTGAAGGAGGCGCATCGCGCATGAGTGACTCGTTCGTGCATCTACACGTGCACACCGAGTACTCCATGCTCGACGGGGCGGCCCGTCTCAAGGAGATGTTCGCCGAGGTGGACCGGCAGGGCATGCCCGCGATCGCCATGACCGATCACGGCAACACCCACGGCGCCTACGACTTCTACAAACAGGCCACCGCCGCCGGCGTCACACCGATCATCGGATGTGAAGCGTACGTCGCGCCCGGTTCGCGCTTCGTGAAGGAACCGGTGCGCTGGGGCCGGCCCAGCCAGAAGGGCGACGACGTCTCCGGCGGCGGCCACTACACGCACAAGACGCTCTGGGCCCGTGACAGGCAGGGCCTGCACAACCTCTTCAAGCTGACGAGCCGGTCCTACACCGAGGGGTTCGTCCGCAAGTGGGCCCGGATGGACTCCGAGCTGCTCGCCGAGCACTCGGCCGGTCTGATGGCGACCACGGGGTGCCCGTCCGGCGAGGTGCAGACCCGGCTGCGGCTCGGCCAGCCCGACGAGGCGCTCAAGGCGGCCGCGAAATACCAGGAGCTCTTCGGCAAGGACAATTACTTCCTGGAGCTGATGGACCACGGCCTCGACATCGAGCGCCAGGTCCGCGACGGGCTCATCGAGATCAGCAGGAAGCTGAACATCCCGCCCGTCGTCACGAACGACTCCCACTACACCCGCGAGTCCGAGTCCGCCGCACATGACGCGCTCCTGTGCATCCAGACCGGCAAGCAGCTCGCTGACCCCAACCGCTTCAAGTTTGGCGGCTCCGGCTACTTCCTGAAGACCGCCGACGAGATGCGGGCGATCGACACCTCCGACATCTGGGCCGAGGGCTGCCGCAACACGCTGCTGGTCGCCGAGCGGGTCGACGCGTCCGGCATGTTCGAATACCACAACCTCATGCCGCGCTTCGAGGTCCCCGAGGGCGAGACCGAGGAGTCGTGGTTCCGCAAAGAGGTCTGGCGGGGCATGGAACGGCGGTTCTCCGACGGCATCGACGAGGAGCACCGAAACCAGGCCGAGTTCGAGATGGACGTCATCGTCCAGATGGGCTTCCCGTCCTACTTCCTCGTCGTCGCCGATTTCATCATGTGGTCGAAGAACAACGGGGTCGCGGTCGGCCCGGGTCGCGGCTCGGCGGCGGGTTCCCTGGTGGCGTACGCCATGGGCATCACCGATCTCGATCCGCTCAAGCACGGCCTGATCTTCGAGCGGTTCCTCAACCCCGACCGTGTGTCCATGCCCGACATCGACATCGACTTCGACGAACGCGGGCGGGCCGACGCGATCCGCTACGTCACCGAGAAGTGGGGGGCCGACAAGGTCTCCATGATCGCCACCTTCGGCACCATCAAGGCGAAGGCCGCGATCAAGGACGCCGGCCGCGTCCTCGGCTTCCCGTACGCCCTCGGCGACCGCATCACCAAGGCCTTCCCGCCCGCGGTCATGGGCAAGGACATCCCGCTGTCCGGGATCTTCGACGACAAGCACCCGCGCCACGGCGAGGCCGGCGAGCTGCGCAGGCTCTACGAAGAAGAGACCGACGTCAAGCAGATCATGGATCTGGCGCAGGGCCTGGAGGGCCTGATCCGCCAGACCGGGGTGCACGCCGCCGGCGTCATCATGTCGGCGGAGCCGCTCACCGACCACATCCCGATCATGCGCCGTGATTCCGACGGCGTGATCATCACGCAGTTCGACTATCCGACCTGCGAGACGCTCGGCCTGCTGAAGATGGACTTCCTGGGCCTGCGGAACCTGACGATCATGCAGGACTGCCTGCGGGCGATCAAGCTCAACAAGGGGCTCGAACTCGACCTGCTGAAGCTCCCGCTGGACGACAGGAAGACCTACGAGCTGCTCGGCCGCGGCGACACCCTGGGCGTGTTCCAGCTCGACGGCGGCGGCATGCGCTCGCTGCTGCGGATGATGAAGCCGGACAACTTCGAGGACATCTCCGCCGTCGGCGCCCTCTACCGGCCCGGCCCGATGGGTGCCAACTCCCATACCAATTACGCGCTCCGCAAGAACGGCCAGCAGGCCATAACGCCGATCCACCCCGAGTTCGAGGAGTCCCTGGCGGAGATCCTCGGCACGACCCATGGCCTGATCGTCTATCAGGAGCAGGTCATGGCCATCGCGCAGAAGGTCGCCGGCTACAGCCTCGGCCAGGCGGACCTCCTGCGCCGTGCGATGGGCAAGAAGAAGAAGTCCGAGCTGGACAAGCAGTTCGTCACCTTCGAAGCCGGCATGAAGGCGAACAACTACTCCGCCGCGGCCATCAAGACGCTGTGGGACATCCTGCTGCCCTTCTCCGACTACGCCTTCAACAAGGCGCACTCGGCCGCGTACGGCCTGGTCTCCTACTGGACCGCCTACCTCAAGGCCAACTACCGGGCCGAGTACATGGCGGCGCTGCTCACCTCCGTCAAGGACGACAAGGACAAAAGCGCGCTCTACCTCAACGAGTGCCGCCGCATGGGCATCAAGGTGTTGCCGCCCGACGTCAACGAGTCCGACGCCGACTTCACGCCGAAGGGCGACACCGAGATCCTGTTCGGCCTGTCGGCGATCCGCAACGTCGGCGGCAACGTGGTCGACGCGATCATCGGGGCGCGCAAGGAGAAGGGCCGCTTCACCGACTTCCAGGACTTCCTGCGCAAGGTGCCGCCGCAGGTGTGCAACAAGCGTGTGGTCGAGTCCCTCGTCAAGGCGGGCGCCTTCGATGATCTCGGACACGAGCGCAAGAGCCTGGTGATGGTGCACGAGCAGGCCATCGACGCGATCATCGACATCAAGCGCAACGAGGCGATCGGCCAGGACTCCCTGTTCGGCGGGGGTGACGACGTGGAGGACACCACGTTCGACGTCGTGATCCCGACGGGAGAGTGGGACAAGACCACGCTGCTGGCGTTCGAGCGCGAGATGCTCGGCCTGTACGTGTCCGACCACCCGCTGCTCGGCGTCGAGCACATCCTGTCGGCCAACGTCGACTGCTCGATCGCCGCGCTCACCGCCGACGAGCGGCCCGACGGGCAGATCGTGACCGTCGGCGGGCTGGTGTCGGGGCTGCAGCGAAAGGTCACCAAGAAGGGCGACTCCTGGGCGCTGACCATGCTCGAGGACCTCGAGGGCGCCATCGAGCTGATGATCTTCCCGTCCGCCTACCAGCTCTGCTCCACGCTGCTCGCCGAGGACGCGATCCTCGTGGTGAAGGCCCGGCTCGACAAGCGTGAGGACACGCCGAAGCTGATCGCGATGGAGGTCACCCAGCCCGACCTCACGGTCAGCGACACCGGACGGCCCCTCACCGTCTCCCTTCCGGTCACCCGGGTGACCCCGCCGGTCGTGCAGCGCCTCAGAGAAGTGCTGGGCACCCACCCCGGCCAGACCGAGGTGCACCTGCAGCTGCAGAACGGCCCCAGGACCACGGTCGTCCGGCTCGACGACAAGCTCCGGGTCACGGCCTCCCCGGCACTGATGGGTGACCTGAAGCAGCTCCTCGGCCCCGCCTGCCTCACCTGACGGCGATGCGGATCCGCGGGAAGGTGATGACCGGCTAAACACTTTGCCTGTCGTTTACCGAGGCGACGTGCGGGCCCCCTAGTGTTCCGGGCGTGCCCGTGACGCTGGCAGAGGAACTGCTGCTCCTCGCCCACGACATCCGCGGCAAGTGCCGCCTCGCTCCGGCCGAGCTGGACTCCGGGGTCGGCGGCGCGTTGCTGTCCGAACTGAATCTGGCCGGCCGGCTTGCGGTGGAAGGCGCCGTGCTGGTGACGGCCGGTGACGCATCCGCCGGGAACCCGATCCTCGACGGGCTGCTCGTCGAGATCGCGGCCTCCCCACGGGGCCGCACGCCGCAGGAGTGGGTGACCCGCCTCCGCGCGTCGGGCCTCGGGGAGCGACTGCTGACCCGGATGGCGGAAAGCGGCCAGGTCGACGTCGACCGCCACCGCACACTGGGCGTCTTCGCCGAGACCCGGTACCCCGTACGCGACATCGTCGGGCTCTGGGAGGCGCAGCAACGGGTGGTGGCCGCCGTCACCACGCAGTCGGCCCCCGACCGGCGGACGCTCGCGCTGGGCGCGCTCGTCGCCGGCACCGGGCTCGGTAAGGCGGTGTTCTCCACCTCCGGCAACTGGCGGGCGCTTCGCGAGCGCATGCGCGACATGACCCAGGATGACTGGGCCGCCGAGGCCGTACGCCGGGTGATCGTGGCCGAGCGGAAGAGCGCGCCGGTCTGAGGGGCCCCGGAGGGCCTCTTCCGGGCTATCTTTCGGGGAGACGTTCCCTCGGCCGGAAGGCGCGGTGATCATGAGCAGTGAAAACGTAGGGCCGGCCGACGCCGAGGCGGTGATCGCGGAGGCGCTCAAGGCGTTCTGGGTGATGGTCGGCTTCCTGGCGATCATCTGGCTCGTGCAGATCGTCAACTGGGCGGACGACTACCGTCTCAGCCTCGACTACGGCATCCACGCACGCGACCTCGGTGACGTCACCGGCCTGGTGACGGCGCCGTTCCTCCACCTGAGCTGGGCCCATATCGAGGGCAACTCCGGGCCGTTGTTCATCTTCGGCTTCCTCGCCGCCTTCCGCGGGGTCAAGAGGTTCCTGGGTCTGACCGCGCTCATCGTGGTGGTCAGCGGCGTCGGTGCCTGGCTCACCGCGGGCCCGCACACCGTCACGGCCGGCGCCAGTGGCGTGGTCTTCGGCTACTTCGGCTACGTGATCGTGCGGGGATTCTTCGACCGGCACCGCATCGACATCGCGGTCGGGCTGGTCATGGCGCTGTGCTTCGCCTACCAGTTCTCCGTGCTGCTGCCGCACAAGGGCATCAGCTGGCAGGGCCACCTCTTCGGCTTCGTGGCCGGGATCGCGGGCGGCTGGATCTTCCGCGAGCGCCGTGTCAGGAGTGGCGAACGCGGGAATACCAGGCCGTTGCCCGCGCCTACCGGCGCCGCGGCGCAGACCCCCACGCCGGGATCCCGCGCGGACCTGTTGAAGGAGCTCGACGACCTCGGCCTCTGACCGGCCGTACCTGGCCGCCGACCATAACCGGCAAGACGGTCATTTCCCGGACGCTGCCACGGCCGGGCGCATCTCCACGCCACGGTGACTTCGCCGGACGACGTCCGTCCGGTCCTCCGCCCCTCAGTGGGCGGTCAGCCCCGTCGACAGCGAGACGAAGCGGTCGTCGTCGAACTCCGCCGTGCAGGAGCCGCCGTCGGGCAGCGTCGCCGTGATCGACGCCTCGGTCTCTCGATAGGGGAGCCGGTGGTGGCTGAAGAACCGCGTCACCGTCAGCCGGTGGTCGGCCGGGAACAGCGTGAGGCCGCTCGTGATCATGCGGGCCGCGGTGATCGAGTCCCACGGCGCACGCGGTGCGCCGGGGTCTCGGATCGCGAAGTAGGCGACGCCGCCGTCATAGCGGCCGGGGATGGTGCCGGGCGAGCCGAGAAGACCGGTAGCGGCCATGGCGACCACATCCCCGGCGCTGCGTGCCGGGCCGTCGTACCAGGCCAGGTCCAGCTCCGGCGCGGTCAGTTCCGGAACGGCGAGCCGGGCCCCGATGGCGCTCGGGTTCACGACCGCCGGGTGCTCGGGGCCGAACTGCGGGTTCGCCCAGCCCCACAGCCAGCTGCGGTTCTCCTCGGCGAAGCTGCCGAGGAGAGCGACGCGCAGTGTCACATCGCCCTGGGTGTAGGTGCCGATCGCAAGGTCGGCGCTCCAGTCGGCGGCGGGCAGGAAATCCGCCAGGGCCTCCTGCTGCTGGGCGGCGATCGCCGCGTACGCGGCCCCCAGCCGCTCGAATGCCGGGCTGAATCCAGACATGGCGGGCAGACTATCTCAGACGACGCACGTGGCGGAGCGATCGAGGGCGCGCACGGGGGAGGCGCTACGCTGCGATCATCGATGTGGGTGGGGGGAGGTCCGATGGCCGGCCAGCTTCGGATCGGAGTGGTGGCGACTTTTGTGGTCGCGGTTCTCGGAGTCCCCGTCGGGCTGCTGTGGACCGCCGTCGCGCCCCGCACGACGTACGTCATCGCGGGAGGGCAGGCGTTCCTCGGGGATCCGGAGAGCCAGACGCTGATCGCCGCGGACGGCTGGTTCGCCGTGCTGACCGCCGCGGCCGGCCTTCTCTGCGGCGTCGTCGCCTACCTCCTGGCCGGGAGGCTCCGCGACATGGGGCTGCTCGCCGGCCTCGCGGCCGGCGGCACCTGTGCCGGGCTGGCGGCCTGGTGGGTGGGACACCTGATCGGGCTGTCCGCCTTTCAGCATGAAGTGCGGACGGGCCACGACGGGGTCACCGCGAAGGCCGCCCTCGACCTGCACGCCGTGGGCGTGGTGATCGCGTGGCCGCTGATCGCGTTGGTGGTGTACGGGCTCCTCGAAGCGCTGGACGTGGCAGGCCGGGAATCACGAAGGAGGGCGGCCGCGGGCGATCTCCGCGGTCGACGCGCGGGTGAGCCGGATCAGGTCGGCGGGGGCCAGTTCGATCTGCAGGCCGCGCCGCCCGGCCGAGACGTAGACGGTAGGGAAGATTGACGCGGACGCGTCGACGACCGTCGGCAGGCTCTTGCGCTGGCCCAGGGGGCTGATGCCGCCCCGGACGTATCCGGTGACGCGCTCGGCCTGTGCCGGATCGGCCATGGCCGCGCGTTTGCCGCCGGCCGCGGCGGCCAGGGCCTTGAGGTCGAGTGAGGCCGAGACCGGCACGACCGCGACGGTGAGGGTCCCGTCGACCTCGGTCACCAGTGTCTTGAAGAGCCGGTCGCGCGGGATGCCGAGAGCGTCCGCCGCGGCCTCGCCGTAGGACTCCGCGCCGGGGTCCGCGTCGTACGGGTGCAGCGTGAAGGCGACCTTCGCGCGCGTCGCCGCGACGGTCGCGGGCGTGCCCTTGCCGCCCGGCTTCCTGTTCGATGCCACGTGACGGGCTCCCCTTCCTCGGCCGCCGCTCAGTTCGGGCTGACGCCTCCGCCGAGGAACTCCGACGCCGGAACGGTCGGAAACGCCTCGAGTAGGAGATTCTCGCGCCTCAGCAGCTCGTACTCCAGGTGGAGCCTGGCCGCGGCGTGTCCGGCCTGGAGGAGACGCTGCTTGTCGGATCGGTCCAGGATGAGCGAGGCCGCGACGAGATAGGACAGCTGGATGGGATCCTCGGGCAGGTCGTCCAGGTCGGCGACTTCGGCGCCGTGCGCGACGAGCCGGTCGCAGTAGCGGCGGAACAGGCGGGTCACCGGCTCGGTGGCGGTCTCCGCCCCCGGCCCGCTCTCGTCCGGCAACAGGGTCACGTCGGCCCGCAGGTACGGCAGGGAGTCGTCGATGTCCTCGATGCGGAACCGGGTGCCGCCCGTCGTCACGATGTCGAACCGTCCGTCGTCGTGCTTCTGCACCCCGCGCACCTCCGCGGTGCATCCGACGGCGGCGAGCCGGCGGGCGGCGCCGGGGCCGACCTCGTGGCCGAGCTCGATGGAGACGACACCGAAGCGGTGAGGCTCCTCACCGTCGAGCACGTCGCGGATGAGAAGGCGGTAACGCTCCTCGAAGATCTGCAGGGGCAGCACCAGCCCTGGGAAGAGCACGGCGCCCAGCGGGAAGATCGGCAGCCGTTCGGTCACGGCGCCAGATTACGGCCTCGCGGCGATCTTCGCTCACCCGGTCCCGAGAGTAATGATCTACAATGTAAAGGCCGCGGCGGGGAAGTCATCCGACGGGTGATGTGACCCTAGTCACCTTGAACTAGATCACGTCAACCGCCACACAGCCCCGTAACCTGCCGCGTTACCGTCGGATGATCCGCGTGGCCGTCGGCACGCGGTACGGCGGGATCCCCCGCCGATTGCTCTCCCGCGGAGGCCCGTCATGTGGCTGAACTTCATCTTCTCGATCCTCGCGAGTCTGTGCGTGGGATTCATCCTCGGCTGGATCGTGGCTCGTCCGCGGCGCTGGGGCGCCTTCGTCGGCGAAGTCCCCGACACTCGCGAGGATCAGACGGCCATGGACTCCCTCGCCCGCGGTGCGTGACCTGGTCGCTCTAGGGTGACGGCATGCGGATTCACGTCGTCGATGCCTTCACCGACCGCCCCTTCGCCGGCAACCCCGCCGCCGTGTGCCTCCTGGCCGAGCCGGCGCAGCCCGCTTGGATGCAGTGTGTCGCGATGGAGATGAACCTGTCGGAGACGGCGTTCCCTCGCCCTGTCGACAGCCCGGACGCCGACTTCGAACTGCGCTGGTTCACGCCTGAGGTCGAGGTCGCCCTCTGCGGGCATGCCACGCTCGGCTCCGCGCATGTGCTGTACGAGACCGGTGCCGTGCCCGAGGACCGGCCGATCCGGTTTCAGACGCTGAGCAGCGGCGTCCTGACCGTGCACCGGGAGAACGGCCTGCTGGCGATGGACTTCCCCGCGTGCCCGCCGGAGAGGGTCGACGCTCCGCCCGGCCTGGCCGAGGCGCTCGGCGTCTCACCGGCCTGGACCGGGCGCAACGGGCAGAATGACCTGCTCGCGATCCTCGAAGACCCCGAGGCGGTCCGGTCGTTGACGCCCGACCTGGCCGCTCTGGGCCGCATCGACGCGCGGGGTGTCTGCGTCACCGCCACCGACTCGGCGTACGACTTCGTCTCCCGCTTCTTCGGTCCGGGCGTCGGCGTCGGGGAGGACCCGGTGACCGGCTCGGCGCACTGCATGCTGACGCCGTACTGGGCCGAACGCCTCGGGCGCACCGAGATGGTCGGCTACCAGGCGTCCTCGCGCGGGGGAGAGGTCCGCGTGTCGGCGCGGGGGGACCGCGTCATCCTCAGGGGCGGCGCCGTCACGGTCCTCGACGGCACGCTGCGCGTCCCGGACTTTCGCCATGGTCGTCTCGCGAAATGAGACCCGCGCCCGGGCCGCCGGGCGTCCTTCGTAGACTGATCAGGTGATTTCCCGTATCGACCTGCGCGGGTCCCTGCCGGACGACCTGCGCTCCGTGTTGCCGCGAGCCGAGCTCGACGTCGAGGCCGCCCTGGAGAAGGTGCGGCCCATCTGCGATGACGTACGCCATCGCGGGGCCGCGGCCGTACGGGAGCACACCGCGCGTTTGGACGGCGTCGACCGGGAGTCCGCGCGGGTGCCCGTCGAAGCCATCGGGCGGTCCCTCGACGAGCTCGACCCCGGCGTGCGCGACGCTCTGGAGGAGTGCATCCGGCGGGCCCGCCTGGTCCACCGCGACCAGTGCCGCACCGACGTGACCACCCAGGTCGTCCCGGGCGGCACGGTCACCGAACGCTGGGTGCCGGTCGAGCGGGTGGGGCTGTACGTCCCCGGCGGCCAGGCCGTCTACCCGTCCAGCGTGGTGATGAACGTCGTGCCCGCGCAGGAGGCCGGCGTCGGCTCTCTCGCGGTCACCTCTCCCGCGCAGAAGGAGTTCGGAGGGCTGCCGCACCCGGTGATCCTCGCCGCGTGCGCGCTGCTCGGCGTGGACGAGGTGTACGCGGCCGGCGGCGCCCAGGCGGTCGCGATGTTCGCCTACGGCACCGAGGAGTGCCGTCCGGTCAACATGGTCACCGGCCCCGGCAACATCTGGGTCGCGGCGGCGAAGCGGCTGCTCAAGGGCGTGATCGGCATCGACTCCGAGGCCGGCCCGACCGAGGTCATGGTCCTCGCGGATGACACGGCCGACCCGGTGTACGTCGCCGCCGACCTGATCAGCCAGGCCGAGCACGACACGCTCGCCGCCGCGGTGCTTGTCACCGACTCGACCGAGCTGGCCGACGCGGTCGAACGCGAGCTGGCCGGGCAGGTGGGGCGGACCAAGCACGCCGAGCGCATCAGGGCTGCCCTCGGCGGCAGGCAGTCGGGCATCGTGCTCGTCGACGACGTGCGCGCCGGCCTCAAGGTCGTCGACGCCTACGCCGCCGAGCACCTGGAGATCCAGACCGCGGACGCCCACGCGGTCGCCGCCCAGGTCCGCAACGCGGGCGCGGTCTTCATCGGCGCGCACGCGCCGGTCTCACTGGGCGACTACCTGGCCGGCTCCAACCATGTGCTGCCCACCGGCGGCTGCGCCTGCCATTCGAGCGGGCTGTCCGTGCAGACGTTCCTGCGCGGCATCCACGTCGTCGACTACGACGAGGCGGCCCTGGCCGAGGCGGCGAAGCGCGTCGTCACGCTCGCGGAGGCCGAAGACCTGCCCGCCCACGGTGCCGCGCTGAAGGCCCGTTTCGACTGGGAGACCCCGGAGTGACGAAGAACGGTGAACAGGCCGGCGCGACGTTCAGCACTGACCTTCCCATCCGGGACGATCTGCGTGGCCGGGAGCCGTACGGCGCTCCCCAGCTCGACGTGCCGGTCCGCCTCAACACCAACGAGAACCCCTACCCGCCGTCGCCCCGGCTGGTCGACGCGCTGTCGCGCGCGGTGGCCGAGATCGCGGGCGGGCTGAACCGGTATCCCGACCGCGACGCCCTGGAGCTGCGCAAGGACCTCGCCGACTACCTCGGGAACGGTCTCACCGCGCGGCAGTTGTGGGCCGCGAACGGCTCCAATGAGATCATCCAGCAGATCCTGCAGGCGTTCGGCGGTTCCGGCCGCACGGCGCTGGGGTTCGAGCCGTCCTACTCCATGCACCCGATCATCACCGCGGTGAGCGGCACCGGGTGGATCAACGCGCACCGCGACGAGGACTTCGGGCTGGAGGCCGCCCGCGCGGTCGCCGCGATCGAGGAGCACCGGCCGGACATCGTCTTCCTGACCTCGCCGAACAACCCGACCGGCACCGCACTGCGGCTCGAGGCGATCGAGGCGGTCCTGCGGGTCGCGCCGGGCATGGTGGTCGTCGACGAGGCGTACGCGGAGTTCCGGCGGGAGGGCACGCCGAGCGCGCTGTCCCTGCTGCCCGGCAACCCGCGCCTCATCGTCACCCGCACGATGTCGAAGGCCTTCGCCATGGCGGGCACGCGCGTCGGCTATCTGGCCGCGGACCCGTCCGTGGTCGACGCGCTCCAGCTCGTACGGCTGCCGTACCACCTGTCGGCGGTCACCCAGACGGTCGCGCGCACCGCGATCGCCTACCGGGACGAGTTGCTGGGCGCGGTGGAGGCGCTGCGCGCCGAGCGGGACGGCCTCGTCGGCTGGTTGCGCGGTGAGGGGCTGGAGGTGGCCGACTCGGATGCGAACTTCGTCCTGTTCGGCCGGTTCACCGACCGGCGGCGGGTCTGGCAGGGGATCCTTGACCATGGCGTGCTGATCCGCGAGGTCGGGCCGCCGGAGTGGCTGCGGGTGAGCGTTGGCACGCCCGAGGAGATGGCGGCGTTCCGCGCCGCCCTTAAGGAGAGCCGATGAGCGGTCTTGCCGCGGGCGAGCCGAGAGTGCGCAGTGGACGTGTCGAGCGGGGCACCAAGGAGACCCGGGTCCTGGTCGAGGTCGGCCTCGACGGCACGGGCCAGGTCGACGTGGCCACCGGGGTCGGGTTCTTCGACCACATGCTGGCCCAGCTCGGCAAGCACGGCTCCTTCGACCTCACCGTGAAGACCGCCGGCGACCTGCACATCGACAGTCACCACACGATCGAGGACACCGCGATCGCGCTCGGCCAGGCGTTCCGCGAGGCGCTTGGCGACAAGTCCGGCATCCAGCGGTTCGCGAACGCCAGCGTCCCGCTGGACGAGACGCTCGCCCAGGTCACCGTCGAC
Source organism: Actinoallomurus sp. (assembly GCA_025964625.1). Classification (GTDB taxonomy): domain Bacteria; phylum Actinomycetota; class Actinomycetes; order Streptosporangiales; family Streptosporangiaceae; genus Actinoallomurus. The sequence continues at coordinate 23,371 of JAOPYL010000334.1, forward strand.
CTCTCCGGACGGCCGTACCTCGTGCACACCGAGCCCGACGACATCGCGCCCATGATCGGACCGGACTACGACACGACCATGACCCGGCACATCTTCGAGGCGTTCGCCTTCAACGCCGCGATCTGCCTGCACATCCACGTGCCGTACGGGCGCAACGCGCACCACATCGTGGAGGCGCAGTTCAAGGCCCTGGCGAGGGCGCTGCGCGACGCGGTGGCGCACGACCCCCGCGCGCACGGGATCCCCTCGACCAAGGGGGCCCTGTGACCTCCCCGGGGGTGCCGTGGGCATGAAGAAGATCGTGGTCCTCGACTACGGGTCGGGGAACCTCCGTTCGGCGGAGCGCGCGATCGCGCGCCTCGGCGCGGACGTGACCGTCAGCGGCGACTTCGACGCGGCACTGGAGGCCGACGGGCTCGTCGTGCCGGGTGTCGGTGCGTTCGCGGCGTGCATGAAAGGGCTTCGCGAGGTCCGCGGCGATCAGATCATCGATCGCAGGCTCGCCGGCGGCCGTCCGGTGCTCGGCATCTGCGTGGGCATGCAGATCCTGTTCGAGAAGGGTGTCGAGCACGGCATCACCACGGACGGATGCGCCCAGTGGCCGGGCTCGGTCGAGCGGCTGAAGGCTCCGATCCTGCCGCACATGGGCTGGAACACGGTCGCCGTGCCGGCCGGGTCCGTGCTGTTCGACGGCGTGGACCCGCAGACCCGTTTCTACTTCGTGCACTCCTACGCCGTACGACGCTGGGAGATGCCGCCGGGCCGGTTCGCCGCGCCGCTGGTGACGTGGGCCGAGCACGGCGAGCGCTTCGTCGCGGCGGTGGAGAACGGCCCGCTGAGCGCCACCCAGTTCCACCCGGAGAAGTCCGGCGACGCGGGAGCGACGATCGTGAAGAACTGGCTGTCGACCCTCTGATGAGCAGGGAACGGCAGAGGCGGCGCGCGGAGCGCGAGGCCGAGCGGGAACGCGCC
>JAOPYL010000338.1 GCA_025964625.1 Actinoallomurus sp.
GCGCGCGGCGGCCGAGGTGTTCGCCGCGGCCGAACTGCGGATCGACGCCGGCCGGGCGAGGCTGCGGGCCGGAATCGCGTTCGCGGGGGCCGGCGAGCGCGGCCCGGCGCTGGAGGAGCTCGGCGCCGCCGCCGAGATCTTTCATACCTGCGGCGCCCGCACCCTCCAGGCCCAGACCGCCCGCGAGCAGCGCCGGCTCGGAGTGCGGGTCGCCTCCGGGCCGGCCGGGCGCGGCTCCGGGCCGCATGGCCTGACGCGACGCGAGCTGGAGGTGGCCATGCTGATCGTCGAGGGCAGCACCAACCAGCAGATCGCGGAGAAGCTCTTCGTCAGCCCCCGGACGGTCGAGACCCACATCTCGCACATCTTCGCCAAGCTCGGCGTCACCTCACGGGTTGCCGTCGTCAGCGTCCTGAACCGCACCCCTTAGACCCTGCGTTGAAGAAAGTCAGGGTTTACCACGATGCGCCGCATCCGGGCACACGACATCGTGGAGCCCGGGACGACACGGAGGACCAGCGACATGGAGCGCCACATCGCGCGATACACCCTTGAGGGCGTCGAGGACGCCGAGGTGTCCGTGCATCCGTTCACGACAGAGGACGCCCTCGGCCTGAACCTCACGCGGTTCCGCCGCGGCGACTGCGACGACGTGGTGCTCATCGTGCACGGCCTCACCTCGTCGAGCGACATGTTCATCATGCCGGAGCACCACAACCTGGTGAGCTTCCTGCTGGACAACGGGTTCGCCGACGTCTGGACCGTCGACTTCCGGATGAGCTGCCGGTTCCCGTACGACACCGAGACCCACCGCTACACGCTCGACGACATCGCCCACTACGACCACCCCGCCGCGCTGCGCGAGCTCCGCCGGCACGTCGGAGACCGCCGGGTGCACGTCATCGCCCACTGCCTCGGTTCGGTGTCCTTCTCGATGAGCCTGTTCGGCGGCGCGGTCGAGGGCATCACCAGCCTCGTGAGCAACAGCGTCTCACTGACCCCGCGGGTGCCCGCCTGGTCGCGGTGGAAGCTCGCGTTCGGACCGCCGATGTCGGAGTACGTCCTCGGCCTCTCCTTCCTCGACCCGCGGTTCGGCGACGCGCCGCCGCTGACCCGGGGCTGGATGCTGTCGCGCCTGGTCTCACTGTTCCACGGTGAGTGCGACGTGCGCGCCTGCCACATGGAGAGCTTCATGTGGGGCAGCGGCCGGCCCGCCATGTACGTCCACGACAACCTGGAGCCGGTCACCCACGAGCGGATCGCCGACCTGCTCGGCCCGTCCGGGCTGCACTACTTCCGGCACGTGCGCAAGATGGTGCGGGCCGGGCGAGCGGTGAAGTACGACCGCGCGGATCCCCGCCACCGGGCGCTGCCCGACGACTACCTGGCGAACGCCGCGGCGATCACGACGCCGGTCCTGTTCCTGACCGGCGATCAGAACCACGTCTTCCCGCAGGCCAACATCGTCTGCTACGAGACGCTCAACAAGGTCGCGCCAGGCCGGCACGAACTCGAGATCCTCGACGGCTACGGCCACTTCGATCCCTTCACCGGCAAGAACGTCCATGTGGACGTCTTTCCGAAGATCGTCGACTTCTTGAAGCGGAGTGCCGCATGAGCGTCGAGCACGCCGACGCCGTGGTGGTCGGCTCGGGATTCGGCGGCTCCGTCGCGGCGTACCGGCTGGCCGAGGCCGGCCTGTCCGTCGTGGTGCTGGAACGCGGCCGCGACTACCCGCCGGGGAGCTTCGCCCGTACTCCCGCCGAGATGAGCCGCGCGTTCTGGGATCCGCGCGAGGGGCTGTACGGCCTGTTCGACGTCTGGGGCTTCCGCGGCTTCGACTCCGTGGTCTCCAGCGGGCTCGGCGGCGGCTCGCTGATCTACGCCAACGTACTGCTGCGCAAGGACGAGCACTGGTTCGTCAACGAAGAGGCGCTTCCCGGCGGAGGGTACGAATCCTGGCCGGTGACGCGCGCCGACCTCGACCCGCATTACGAGACGGTCGAGAAGATGCTCGGCGGTGCGCCGTACCCACTGGACCATCCCGCCTTCGCGGCGACCCCGAAGACACATGCGATGCAGGATGCGGCGGCCGAGCTCGGGCTCGACTGGCAGCTGCCATCGTTGGCGGTCAGCTTCGCCCCGAAACCGGGGGCCGAACCCGGGCTGGGCCTGCCGCTGGCCGAGCCCGGCTACGGCAACCTGCACGATCTCCCGCGGATGACCTGCCGCCTGTGCGGCGAGTGCGACATCGGCTGCAACGACGGCGCGAAGAACAGCCTCGACCACACCTATCTGTCCGCCGCCAAGCATCACGGCGCCGACCTGCGCACCCTGCACGAGGTCCAGGCGATCCGGCCCCGGCCGGAGGGCGGCTACGAGGTCGACTTCATCGAGCACGACCCGCTGGAGAAGGCCCGCAGGCGCCCGCCGCGGACCATCTCCTGCGACCGTCTGGTGCTCGCCGCCGGCACGTACGGCACCACGTACCTCCTGCTGCGCGACCGCGCGCGGTTCCCCGGGCTGAGCGACATGCTCGGCACCCGGTTCTCCGGCAACGGCGACCTGCTCACCTTCCTGCTCCGGGCCAAGGACCGCGCCCGCATCCGCCCACTGGACGCCAGCCGCGGCCCCGTCATCACCAGCGCGATCCGGCTGCCCGACGAGCTGGACGGGGTCGCCGGAGCCGGGCGCGGCGCGTACATCCAGGACGGCGGCTATCCGGGCTTTGTGAACTGGATGGTCGAGGAGGCCGACGTCACGCACGAGATCGCCCGGATGGTCCGGCTCGCGTTCGAGCGTTTCCGCGGGTTCATCTCCCACGCGCCCGAGACCCGCACCTCCAAGGAGCTGTCGGAGCTGATCGGCGACGGGGCGCTGTCGGTGAGCTCCCTGCCGCTGCTCGGCATGGGCCGGGACGTGCCCGACGGCGTCCTCAAGCTGCGGGGCGGCCGCCTGGACGTCGACTGGACGATCGAGTCGAGCGAGGCGTATTTCCAGCGGGTGCGCACCACCATGCGACGGATCGGGGACGTGCTCGGCGCCAAGTACGCCGACAACCCCATCTGGTTCCGCAAGCGCATCGTCACCGTGCACCCGGTGGGCGGCGCGCCGATGGGCCGCCACCCCAGCGAGGGGGTCTGTGATCCCTACGGGGAGGTGCACGGGTACCCCGGGTTGTACATCGCGGACGGCGCGGCACTGCCCGGCGCGGTGGGCGCGAACCCGTCGCTGACCATCGCGGCACTGGCCGATCGCCTGTGCACGCGATTGCTCGAAACGACCGGGCGGGCTCGTATGGGCCCGGCCGGTGGGGCGGTGAACGGCACGGCGCGCGAGGCGGGCGATTCCGGGGTTTCCCCCGCCCGCACGTCGCTGTCGTTCACCGAGGAGATGAAGGGGTTCTACGCCGACGGGGTGAACAGTCCTGGGGCAGGCGAGGTCACCGGGCGGGAGAACGGGCAGCAGCTCGGATTCCGGCTCACGATCACCGTCGACGACGTTAACCGCTTTCTGGAGGAGCCCGAGCACACCGCTCAGGCCGAGGGATGGATTGACGCCGCTGGCTGCGGGGGCCGGTGTCAAGTCGAGCGGGGCTGGTTCAACCTGTTCTCGCCGGGAGATGCGCCGGACCGCAGACTGATGCGGTACCGCCTGCATTTCACCGACGGCATGAACCGGCCCCGCACCCTCTCAGGCTGGAAGGACGTCCGCCACCGGTCGTCGTCACGTCTCTGGCCGGACACGACGACCCTCTTCTTCCGCCTCTTGGAGGGGCACGTGCCCGACAGCGGAGACGAGGAGGCGGCGATCACCGGCGCGGGCGTCCTGCACCTGGGGGTCGAGGACTTCGCACGGCAGCTCACGACGTTCCGCACCCATGGGCCGCACGGCGTGGAGGCGCTGGAGCGGTTCAGCGGGTTCTTCCTCGGCGAGCTGTGGGAGCTCTACGGGCCGAAGGTCTGACCCGGAGACGGCCGGTCGCCCACGGCGAACACCTTGCCGGGGTTGAAGATGCCCGCGGGGTCGAGCGCTTCCTTGATCGCCCGGTGCATGCCGAGCACGACCGGGCCGACCTCCTCCTCCAGGCCACGACGCTTCAGCAGGCCGACCCCGTGCTCGCCGGTGACGGTGCCGCCCAGTGCGATCGCCTCGTCGACGATGAGCTCGAACGCCTCCTGGGCGCGCTCGCGCGCGGCCTCGTCCTCCGGCGACGTGATCATCAGCGGGTGGAGGTTGCCGTCTCCGGCGTGCGCCACATTGGCGATGTGGATGTCGTACTCGGTGGCGATGCGCTCGATCCGGGCGAGCATCTCCGGCACCAGCATGCGCGGCACGCAGACGTCCTCGGTGAGCACGGGGCCGAGCCGCTCGACGGCGGGATAGGCGAGGCGTCGCGCGGCGAACAGCGCCTCGGCCTCTTCGGGGTCCGTCGAGCGGGTGCTCCAGGTGGCGCCCGCCGACTCGAAGCAGCGCAGTATCGCGTCCGCCTCCTCCTCCCCCGCCCGGCCGGGCGCGTCGCAACGGCCGAGCAGCAGCACGTTGCCCCCCTCGGAGAGCCCCATGTGCCGCCAGTCGTCCACCGCGCGCAGGCAGTGCCGGTCGATCAGCTCCAGGGCGCTGGGCACCACCCCGGCCGCGGCGACCGCGGCCACCGCCTCGCCCGCCGCCACCAGCGTGTCGAAGTAGCCGACGATCGTGCGCTCCTCGGCCCGTGCGCCCCGGAGCCGTACGGTGATCTCCGTGACGAGGCCGAGCGTGCCCTCCGAGCCGACCATGAGCCCGGCGAGGTCGTAGCCTGCCACGCCCTTGGCGGTACGGCGTCCGAGCCGGACGACCTCTCCGCGGCCGACGACCGCCTCCATCCCGAGCACGTAGTCGCGCGTCACGCCGTACTTCACGCAGCACAGCCCGCCGGCGTTGGTCGCGACGTTGCCACCGATGGTGGACCAGGGCGCGCTCGCCGGGTCCGGCGGATACCAGAGCCCATGCTCGGCGCAGGCGCGCCGCAGGTCGTCGTTGACGACGCCGGGCTGCACGACGGCGAGGCGTTCGTTCCGGTCGATGGAGACGATCGCGTTCATCGCCTCGAAGGAGATCACCACGCAGCCGTCGACGGCGTTGGCGCCCCCGGACAGGCCGGTGCCCGCACCGCGCGCGACGATCGGGACTCCCCTCTCGGCGCAGCGGGCGACGATCTCCCGGACCTCCGCCGTCTCACGCGGCCGCACCACCGCCGCGGGCTTGCCGTACGGCGCCCACTCCGCCTCGTCGTGCGCGTAGGACGCCATCACGTCCGGATCGTGAACCACTCGGCCCGCGGGCAGAACCCGCTCCAGCTCGGCCGCCAAGCCTTCGGACATCACCGCCATATGCCGCACCCTATGTCCCGATCGGCTGATCCGCGCCGACGAACCGCCCCTATCCACGCAACGCCCCGGCAACGGATTCTCGCCTCGCACGGGCGACACTGGCCAACCGGGGGGCATATCTCTACTATGTAGGTCGGGAATAGCTACATTGCCGACGAGGTGCGGTATGGAAATCACGGATGAAGCGGCCGCCGGACCGGTTCGCGCCGCGGACGGCCCCATCCTCAAGCCCCTGCCTCCGGAGCTCTTCGTCGTGTACGGCTCCAACGCCGAGATGCGCTGGGAGGCGATGCGAGAGCAGGGCTACCACACGCCGGTCGACCGGTTCTTCGTCCGCGACCACACGCGCACTCCGCTGATCGACGCGCGCACCTGGCGGCTGCGGCTGTTCGGCAGCGGGCTGCACGGCTCCCCGACGCCGGAGCGGGCCGTCGAGTTCTCCTACGAGGACCTGCTCGGCCTGCCGGCCAGGTCGATCAGCGCGTTCATCGAGTGCACCGGGAACGCGCGGAGCCTCTACGCCGGCCAGCAGAACCAGCCGGTCACGGGATCTCCGTGGAAGCTCGGCGCCGTGGGCGTCGCCCGGTGGCGCGGTGTGCCGCTGTCGATCGTCCTCGAACGGGCCCGCCTGACGGACCGGGCGGTCGACGTCATGCCGCGCGGCCTCGACCCCGACTTCATCGACGGAGGCCAGAACCTCGGGAGGGTACGGCGTCCGCTCCCGGTCGCGAAAGCCCTCGACGACGTGCTGCTGGCCTATGAGATGAACGGACGGCCGCTGCCGCCGGACCACGGCTTCCCGGTACGCCTGGTCGTCCCCTCCTGGGTCGGGATCTCCTGCATCAAGTGGGTCGGCGACATCGAGGTGTCCGACGTGCCGCTGTTCTCGCCCTGGAACACCAGGTACTACCGCCTCTTCGGGCCCGGCCACCCGTCGGAGGGCAGCGCGCCGCTGACCCGTCAGGTCCTCAAGAGCGCCTTCGAACTGCCCTGGGACGCGCGGCTCAGCGCCGGCCGCAGGACCGCGCTGCACGGCCGGTCCTGGTCCGGCGGCGGAGCCGTACGCCATGTGGAGGTGAGCACGGACGGCGGCCGGACCTGGCGGCGGGCCCGGTCCCGCGGCGACCGGGGCGCGCCCGGATGGCTGCGCTGGGAGTTTCCATGGCGGCCCGCGGCGCCGGGCCCGCAGGTCCTGATGGCCCGGGCGGCCGACGCGAGCGGCGCCGTGCAGCCGGACGTCGCCCCGTACAACACGCTCGGCTACCTGTTCGGCGCGGTCGTCCGTCACCGGGTCACCGTCGTCTGACGAGGCCGGCCCGCGTGTGGCGTCACCGCACCGCGTCCACCGGCCGGGCTCGTAGTAGCCGCGGCTAGGGCGTCGTCCAGGCGGGGTGGGTGCGCATGCGGCCGCCGACGCGGCGGGGCTTGCGCCGGGGAGCGCGCACCTCGGGCGCGCGATGCTCGAGCGCGGCGCGGAGCTGCGCCCGGCCGCGGTGGATCCTGCTGCGCACGGTACCCATCTTCACGCCGAGGGTCGCGGCGATCTCCTCATAGGACAGGCCTTCGATGTCGCACAGCACGACCGCGGCGCGGTACTCCGGTGGGAGCGCGTCGAGCGCCGTCTGGATGTCGCCGTCGAGATGCCGGTCGTCGTACGCCTGCGCGGGGCTGGGCTCGCGGCCGCGCAGCCGATCGGCCGCGTCGTCGGCGAGGCCCTCGAACCGGATTCGCTGCTTGCGCCGGACCTGATCCAGGAAGAGGTTGGTGGTGATGCGGTGCAACCAGCCCTCGAACGTGCCCGGTGTGTAATTCGACAGCGATCGGAACACGCGGACGAAGACCTCCTGAGTGAGGTCCTCGGCGTCGTGCTGGTTACCCGTCAGCCGGTACGCCAGGCGGTAGACGCGCGCGGAGTGTTCGCGCACGATCCCGTCCCAGCTGGGCGGCGTCCATGCCGCCGTGTCACCCTTCACCTGTCACCCCCGATAACGGTATTTGCATCAGAGTGTTGCGTGCGGGAGGTAAGGACGATGTAAGGCTGCCACTTCCTCCAGCGTTTTCAAGCATGTCAGTACCGGCCTTCCTCGACGTCGCCCGTCAGGTGGGTCTTCGCCGGGCCGTCGTCCGCCGAGCGGCGGAGACGCGAACGCCCTCCTCATCCCGTGGATGTAGAAGGTGAGCCCGAGTCCTGGCACAGAACGTACGGAAGGCGGAACGCGACGGTTCAACGCGAGCTCATCAAGCGAGGGGGAGATCCTTCATCGGGTCGGTATCCTGGGCGTCCTGCGGCGCTTGCCGCCGCGGTGCCCGGCAGCGCGCTCCCGAACGTCGAGTGCTGGGACACGGCCCAGCACAAAGGGCCGGGCCTGTGGCCCGGCCCTGTCATCGGCTCCCCCGACTGGACTCGAACCAGTAACCTGCCGGTTAACAGCCGGCTGCTCTGCCAATTGAGCTACGGAGGACCGCAGGAGGCAGCCGCTCGACTCATCGGCCGCTCCGTCGAGTTCCAAGGTTAGCGCATTCCGGAGGCACTCGTTCCTCTCGACTGCCGGGGCCGCTGAAGGGTATGTGTTAGGCGATCGGCAGAGGGGATGGCCATGAAGTACCGCCTTGTGTTCCTCACCGGAGCGGCCGTCGGATACGTGCTGGGCACGCACGCCGGACGGGAGCGCTACGAGCAGATCAAGCGGCTTTCCAGGCGGGTCGCGGAGAGCCCGACCGTGCAGGAGACGGCCGGCGTGCTGCGCGCCCAGGCCGGTGAACTCGCCGGCACGGCCCGGCAGAAGGTCGGCGCCAAGGTGCCCATCCTGCGCCGCTCCCGCCAGCACGCCGACGTCACCTAGCGGGCCCGACCTGGCGGGCTCTCGGGTGCAAAGAGCGACCGGCGACAGGGCGGTGGATCGAGCCCGGCAGTCCTGTCGCCGGTCGTGCTAAAGGCCCGTCTGGCGGCGGAGCTCCTCCAGGGCCTGCTCGGCCTGGGCCAGCAGCCCGGGGTCGGCCGGGTCGAGACCGGTGTCGAAGACGAACGTCCAGCGCAGGTCGCCGCCTCCCTTGGCCGGGCGGCGTGCCGCGATGCGGACGCCTCCGCCGGGCAGCTTGACGTGAGTGCTGACCAGGACCGTCGCGGTGACCCGCTCGCGCACGGCCTCGGGCACCGAGCCCGGCTCGGCCAGCCGTACGTTGTGCCGGGCCCCGCCCACCTCCCGCACGACCAGCAGACCGTCCTTCCAGGCGGCCTGCTCGACGCGCTCCCAGGGCAGGCGCGTGAACCCGCTCCCGCCGGAGAAGTGCAGGGCGGCGTCGGTGGCGACGGTCTCACCGCTGACGGCAAGGACCCTCTCGCCTCGTTCGAGGGTCATGCCCTCCGGCAGGTTCCTCCGCCGCGTCAATCGCATGCGGTCACGCTACAGCTCCGCGGCGAGGCGCCGGACCGCCGGTCGTCGCGGGCTCACGAGCGGCGCCGGAGGGCCAGCAGGTCGAGCACGAGCGCGGCCGACCAGCTGAATTCGTGACTGCCGCGGCCGGTGCCGTCGAAGGGGTCGAAGTACTCCCGGAACCCCGACTGGCGCACGAGTCGCAGCGTGGAGCCGAACAGCAGGTCCGAGACGGCATTCAGGTGGTGGGTGAGTGCACCCAGCCACACCAGCCAGTTCGTGTTGACCCAGGTCGGCCCGCGCCAGTATCCGGCGCGGTCGAAGGCCGCCGACTGGACGTCGCAGGTCGGCAACGGGTACCCGGCCGCCCCGGCGAACCGCGCGGACAGCAGCAGCTCGACCAGGTGACGCACGATCGCGATGGGCAGCGCGGGGTCGAGCAACGGCGCGAACCCGGCGATCGTGGCCACCGGGACCAACTGGCCCGAGCGCACGTCGCGGGCGCGGAAGCAGTTGGTCTCACCGTCCCAGAGCCGCTCCAGCATGGCGGTGTGGATGCGCTCGGCCGCCTCGCGGTGCGGGCCAGGGTCCGCACCGATGATCTCCGCGAGCTCGGCGAGCGCGTGCGTGGACGCGAGGAAGACCGCGTTGAACAGCGGGTCCTCCACGACGAAGGGGTGATCGTCACGGAGGTACTCCGGGCGGTAGCCGGCGTCCCGCATCGCCGTGATCAGCGATACACACCGGTCGGGGTCGGCATCGGCGGGTGTCCGGCGGTGGTGATGGTCGCGGGCGTACGGGGCACCGGGCGGCTCGACGGCGGCCAGGGGCCGGTCCCACGCCGGGCTGTTCTCCAGCCCGGACTCCCACGGATGGCAGAGGCTGACCAGCCCGCAACGGCCGACGTCGCGGTCTCGCGCGAGATAGGCGTGCTGGGCGGCCAGGTACGGATAGAGCCGGGTGAGGAACGCCCGGCTTCCTTCCTGGTCGGGCCCTTGGGCCAGCCGGAGCGCGGCGAGGGCCTGCAGCGGCGGCTGGGCGAGGCAGGAGGTGTCCACGCTGCGCGGCGCATCCGCCTGCGCGCGGCTGCGCCAGAACTCCGGGCCCGGGAAGTACGCGTGACGCGACACGCTCGAGCTGAACACGATGTGCGGGACGAGGCCCGTCGCCCACTGACCGCGGAAGAGCGACATGAGCTCGATGCGGGCCCGGTCGGGCCGGTGATGCGCCAGGCCGACGCTGACGAAGGACGAGTCCCAGCTCCACTGATGCGGGTACAGCCCCGGGGAGGGGACCGTGGTCGTACCAGTCCAGTTCGCGTCGAGTACACGCGCGGCTGCGTTCCAGACGGCTGTCTCGTCGCCTATGAGCCGGAACCCCATTATCACAGACTACGGTCCTGTGACACCTGGCGCGATGCCCGATTCGCCGGATTTCAGGCGAAGAGGGTTTCGCCCCAGTAGCCTCCCCCGCGGACGCCCGGCGGGCAGGCCCAGATGCCGGATCCGACGTGCTGGACGTACTCGTTCATGTGGTCGGAGGCGGCGAGCTTGTTCTGCAGCGGGACGAACTGCGCGCGGGGGTCCCGCTGGTACGCGATGAAGAACAGGCCGGCGTCGAGACGGCCGAGCCCGTCGCTGCCGTCGGCGAAGGAGTAGCCGCGGCGGAGGATGCGCACGCCGGCGTTGCCGTCCGGGTGCGCCAGCCGTACGTGGGAGTCGGCGGGCAGCCGGTCCAGCGGCACGGGATCGTGCTCGCGTTTCGCGCCGTACGCGTTGCCCTCACCCTTGGTACGGCCGAAGGTGTCCTGCTGCTCCTTGAGCGAGGTGCGGTCCCACGTCTCGATGTGCATGCGGATGCGCCGGGCCACGGCGTACGACCCACCCGCCATCCAGGCGGTGCCGTCCTTGCCGGCCGCCCAGACGTGCTGGTCGAGTGCCCGGTCATCGTCGCCGGCGATGTTGCGAGTGCCGTCCTTGAAGCCGAACATGTTGCGCGGCGTCTGCCGGCCGGGCGTCGTGGACGACGTCTTGCCGAAGCCGAGCTGGGACCAGCGCATGGCCACCACGCCGAAGCCGATCCTGGACAGGTTCCGGATGGCGTGCACCGCCACCTGCGGATCGTCCGCGCAGGCCTGCACGCAGATGTCGCCGCCGCTGCGGTCCGGGTCGAGGTTGTCGCCCGGGAAGTGCGGCAGGTCGATGAGGGCGGCCGGCCGCTTGGCCCGCAGGCCGAACCGGTCCTTGCCGTCCTTCTCGAAGAAGGCGGGCCCGAAGCCGACCGTGAGCGTGAGCCTCGCGGGCGGCAGGCCGAACGCCTCGCCGGTGTCGTCGGGCGGCGATTCGGGCAGGCCGCCGGCGGCCGAACCGTACGGGCGCCCCCGGGTCATCGCCGCGGCGGCCGCCGTCCACTCCCTCAGCATCCCGATCAGGCGATCACGGTCACCGGAGACGACGTCGAACGCGGCGAAGTGGAGGCGGTCCTGCACCGGCGTGGAGATCCCGGCCTGGTGCGCGCCGAAGAACGGCACGGCCCCGTCGTCCTTCGCCTGTCCCTCGTGGGCCTGTGCGACGCTCAGCAGTCCTGCGCCGGCCGCGGCGCCGGCCGCCAGCGTCGCGCCGGAGTACCCGAAGAGCCTGCGTCTGCTGAGGTCCATTACCCGGCCACCACCCCGGCCAGCTTGGACAGCGGCTCGCCGAGTGCGTTGACCTTGTCGGAGAGCTCCTTGCGCTGCTCCTTGCCGACGATGTCGTAGGACACGTAGCCGGTGCCCTTCTCGTACTCGACCAGCAGCTTCCGCACCTTGCCGAACTCGTCGGCGAGGGTGGCGGACAGGGCGGCGTCCTTCTCCTGGACGACCGGCTTCAGCAGGTCGAAGACCTTCTCGGCGCCGTCGAGGTTGCCCTTGAAGTCCACGAGGTCGGTGTGGGAGAAGGCCTCCTCCTCACCGGTCACCTTGCCGGTCGCCACCTCGTCGAGCAGCTCCTTGGCGCCGTTGGCCATCGAGGTGGCCGTGATCGACGCGGTGCCCACCTTGGCCTTGAGCGCCTCGAGGTCCTTGATGAGCTGGTCGGCGAAGGGCCTCTCGCCCTTGAGTGAGTTCTTCTTCCACAGAGCCTTCTCGATCTGGTGCCAGCCGGTCCATCGGGCGCCCGGCCGCAGATCGGCCTCGCGGAGGTCGACCTTCGGGTCGATGTCGCCGAAGGACTCCGCGACGGGCTCGATGCGCTCCCAGCCGACCCGCGACGGCGCGTACAGGGCCTTGGCGCCGGCGACGTCGCCCTTCGTCACCGCGGCGGCGAACTTCTTCGCCTTGGCGAGAGTGTCGTCGACCTGCTCGCCCACGTAGACCCGGTAGCCGGCCACCGCCTGGTCCAGGCGCGGGTCGGCCGCCCTGTCCCGGCCCGTCACGGTGAACGTCTGGGACGGGCCCCTGCCGGTCATCCCGGCGCTGCACATGACCTTGTAGGTGCCCGCGGCGAGCTGGACGGTCACCTCCACACCGGTGCCCGGGCCGATGTTCTCCCGCTCTGAGACGATCTTGCCGTCCGGCGCGAGGATCTCCAGCTCGTTGACCTGCGTGCCGTTGTTCGTGACCTTGAAGGTCGTGGCGCCCGCCGGCGCGCTCGGGGAACCGAGGTCGCACGAGGAGTCGGTGGCCGTGACCTTGATCGCACCACCGCCCCTGCCACCCGCCTTGTCTTCCTTCCCGCACGCGGACAGCGCGGACATCGAGACGAGGGCGGCACTCGCCGCGGCGAGCACGTGGACAGTGCGCATGAGGTCTCCAGCGGGCGAAACGGGCTAGGCCTACTTAACTTAGCCTTACCTAACCTCGTTGCGTCAACCCACACGCGTCCAATGCCGTGCGGGGATTCCCGCGGACACGATCACAGCGTCTGGCCATCGCGCTCGGGCCGCCGCCGCTCGGGCAGCGGCCCGGGTCGCTCACTCCAGATACTCACGGAGCATCTGCGCGCGCGTCGGATGGCGCAGTTTCGCCAGAGTCTTGGACTCGATCTGGCGAATGCGTTCCCGCGTCACGCCGAACTCCCGGCCGACCTCTTCCAGGGTCCGCGGATGCCCGTCCGTCAGGCCGAAGCGGAGCTGGATGATCCGCTGTTCCCGGTCCGACAACGACCCCAGGATGCCCTCGAGCTGGTCCTGGAGCAGGATGAAGGCCGCCGCCTCAATGGGCACGACGGCGTCGGCGTCCTCGATGAAGTCGCCGAGATCGGAGTCCTCCTCCCCGATCGGCGACTGCAGGGACACCGGTTCCTGGGCGACACGCTGAATCTCGACGACCCGCTCGGGGGACAGGTCCATCTCCGCGCCGATCTCCTCCGGGGTCGGCTCCCGGCCGAGATCCTGGTGGAGTTGGCGCTGCACCCGCACCAGTTTGTTGATGGTCTCCACCATGTGGACCGGAATCCGGATGGTCCGGGCCTGGTCGGCGATCGCCCGCGTGATCGCCTGTCGGATCCACCAGGTCGCATAGGTCGAGAACTTGTATCCCTTGGCGTAGTCGAATTTCTCGACGGCACGGATCAGCCCGAGGTTTCCCTCCTGGATGAGATCGAGGAACAGCATTCCGCGGCCCACATAACGCTTGGCGATGGACACCACCAGGCGCAGGTTGGCCTCGATCAGTCGTTGCTTCGCCCGAACTCCGTCGTGGGCGAGCAGTTTGAGGTCGGTCCTCTCCCCCGGGGTGATGATGGCCGCGGCGGCCACCTTCTCCTCGGCGAACAGACCCGCCTCGATAGATTTCGCCAGTACGACTTCCTCTTCTGCCGTGAGTAGCGGCACGCGACCGATTTCGCGCAGATAGATCCGGACCAGGTCGCTCGTCGGTGCCCGCCTGCCGGCATCGTCCCCGTCAGCGCGCGCGGAATCCTCGTGCCCGCTCTGGGACTCGAGGACCTCCACACCCTGCTCGGAGAGTATCCGGACGACCCTGTCCATCGAGTCGGCCGGCAGGTCAGAGCGGTCGATCGCGGCAGCGACGTCGTCGACTGATATTCCACGTTCTCTGCCGCGTGCGACGAGGTCCGCCACCTGCTCAACCGATGGCGTCTCGCTGGGCAGCGCCGAAGGGCCCACGATGACAGTGTGCGTCAAGATGGCCGCATCTCGGGGGACCTATTTTTTGGTCCCCCCGTCACAACGACCCGATGCCTCGCTCGCGCAACGCGCGTCTCTGCTGCTCAAGAGCGACAAGGTCGCCGAAAAGGCGGTTGTACTCCTCTTGGTGCTCGACCGGATTCAGCCGTCCCAGTTTAGATTGCAGCTTCGTGATCTCACGCGTGACCTGTACTTCCTGCAATCTGGACAGCATTGCGCAGGCATAACGGTCATCCGGATCTCCGTTGGACCGCAGCGGTTCCACGGCGAGACTGGTAATCATGTCTCTGACCTCGTCATTCGGAGCGGCCTCACGCAGCCGCCCGGCCCATTCCGGTCCGGTCGCGGCGGCGATGCCGCCGAGCTCGGCGATCAGCGCCCGCACCTCCGCGTGGCCGGGGGAGATCAGCGCCTCCGCGGGCACGACGTCGAAGGCTGGCCCGAGCAGCGCGGGCCGCTGCACCGCCAGCTTGAGGGTCTCGCGCTCGACCTGGGCGATCGGGTCGTTCGGATCGTGGGACCGGCGCGGCGGAGGCGTACGTGCCGCAGGGGCCTCGGGTCGCCGGCCCCGCGCGTCACCGCGGCGCGGTGAGGCGTGCTCGCGCACCCGGCGGAGCACGAACTGCTCGTCGAGGAAGCCGGTCCACCGGTCGAGGTCGATGGCGTACCGGTCGCGCATCCCGCGGTCCCTGATCCCGGCGATGATCGGGGCGGCGGCGTCGATGGCGGCCAGGCGGCCCTCGGTGGTGTCGAGGTCGTACTTCTCGATGGTGGCGCGGATGGCGAACCTGAACAGCGGCACCCGCGATGCGATGAGATCACGGACGGCCGCGTCGCCGTGCTTCATGCGCAGGTCGCATGGGTCGAGGCCGTCCGGCTGCACGGCCACGAACGTCTGGGCGGCGAACCTGTGCTCCGACTCGAACGCGCGCAGCGCGGCCTTCTGGCCGGCGGCGTCCCCGTCGAAGGTGAAGATCACCTCGCCGCTCGCCTCGTCCTGGTCCATCAGCAGCCGGCGGAGGATCCTGATGTGCTCGTCGCCGAACGACGTGCCGGAGGTGGCGATGGCGGTGCCGACGCCCGCCAGGTGGCAGGCCATGACGTCGGTGTACCCCTCGACGATGACCGCCTGCCGTCTCCGGGCGATCTCCTTCTTCGCCAGGTCGGCGCCGTACAGGACCGAGCCCTTCTTGAACAGCGGCGTCTCAGGGGTGTTGAGGTACTTCGGGCCGTCGTCGCGCTCCTCCAGCCGGCGCGCCCCGAACCCGATGACGTCGCCGGTCAGGTCGCGAATCGGCCAGATCAGCCGTCCACGGAACCGGTCGATGGGCCCGCGCCTGCCCTGGCTGGCCAGCCCGCCGGTGATCAGCTCCTTGTCGGCGAACCCGCGGCCGCGCAGATGGCGGACCAGCGCCTCCCATTCGTTCGGCGCGTAGCCGACGCCGAACCGCGCGGCGTCCTCGCGCCCGAACCCGCGCTCGGACAGGAACCTGCGCCCGATCTCCGCCGCCGGGGTGAGCAGCTGCTCGGCGTAGAACTCCGCCGCCGCCCTGTGCGCCTCGACGAGCCGGGTGCGCTCACCCTTCTGCTTGTCGGGGACGTAGCCGCCCTCGGTGTAGCGGAGCTGGATGCCGGCCTTGGCGGCGAGCCGCTCGATCGCCTCCGCGAAGGAGAGGTGCTCGATCTTCTGGATGAAGGCGATCGCGTCGCCGCCCTCTCCGCAGCCGAAGCAGTGCCACAAACCATTGGAAACGTTGAAAGACGGTGATTTTTCGTCATGAAACGGGCAGAGGCCTTTGACGGCTCCGCCGCCGGCGTTGCGTAGCTGGACGTACTCCCCCACGACCGCGTCGATCGGCGACCGTTCACGTACGAGGGCGATGTCTTCATCGCGGATCCGGCCGACCACGTCGGCAGTCTAGTCGCGACCTGCGGCATCCGGGCCAACAGCGTTTGACTGGACAAATCACAGAGGGACGCGGTGTACTGGCTCAACTTCGGCGAGCCGCGGTGGGTTCCGCCGTCACTCGTCATCGGGTGTATCGGGGACCCGCGACCAGATCACGCGATCGGCGGTCACCATACCGTGACCGTCACGCTAACACGAGGTGTCAGCGATGACCGAAGTCGTCCTAGACGCGGTGAACAAGGTATACCCGGACGGCTTCCACGCGGTCCGCGACATGAGCATGCGGATTGCCGACGGCGAGCTGTTCGTCCTGCTCGGACCCTCCGGATGCGGAAAGTCGACGATCCTGCGGATGGTCGCGGGGCTGGAGGAGATCACCTCGGGGCGCCTCTGGCTCGACGGGACGCTCGCCAACAACCTCCCCGCGCGCGATCGGAACCTCGCCATGGTCTTCCAGAACGGCGCGCTCTACCCGCACCGCAACGTCCGGGGGAACATCGCCTTCCCGCTGGAGGTCGCGGGTGACAGCTCGCCGGCCGCGCACGAGCGGATCGTCGAGCTCTCACGGGCGCTCGGGATCGAGGAGACGCTTCACCGGCTGCCTTCGACGCTGTCCGGCGGTCAGCGCCAGCGGGTGGCCATGGGCCGGGCGCTGATCAGACAGCCCAACGTCTTCCTGATGGACGAGCCGCTGTCCAACCTCGACGCGGGCCTGCGCACCGAACTGCGCATGGAGATCGGCGCCCTCGTCCGTTCCCTCGGCGTGACCACGCTCTACGTCACCCACGACCAGACCGAGGCCCTCACCCTCGCCGACCGCGTCGCCATCCTGCGGCGGGGCGTCCTGCAGGACGTCGGCACGCCCCAGCAGGTGTACGACGATCCGGCCACGATGTTCGTGGCGGCGTTCCTGAGCGCCCCGCCGATCAACCTCGTGCGGGCCACGGTGCGGGCGGAGCAGAACGAGGGGATCGTGCTGGGCCTCGGGGACCAGCACCTGCGCCTGCCCTGGACGGACCCGCGGGCCGCGTCGCTCGTGTCCTGGCACGGCTCGTTCATCACGCTCGGCATCCGCGCCGACGCGCTGCGGCCGGCGCCGGACGGCCTGATCTCCGGGCGTGTGCGCACCATGGAGTTCCACGGGCACGAATGGCTGGCGCACGTGGAGGCGGGCATTTCGCTCGTCGACACGGAGGCCTTCCGCGACGACGAGCCGTCACCCGCCGGGCCGGGAGGCGACGATGGCCTGCTGCGCCGTTTGCTGCGGACGGCGGGGATCCTCGCCGAGGAGACCCCCGTCGAGCGCGTGTCGCACGACGGCACCCACCGCCGGGCGGACGTGGTGTTCCGGCTGGAGCAGCGATCGGGGATCGCGGTCGGCCAGACGGTGCGCCTGGCCGTCGACACCGACCGGATACTGCTGTTCGGTGAGGACGGCGGGCGCGTCGACGCGGTGCGTAGGTGAGCTGCTAGGGCCGCCGGCCGAGACGTGAGAACGCCACGGCTCCGCGTTTCTCCAGGGCCTCCGGTGTCGTACGCAGCAGGACGGGCATGCCGAGGTCGGCGGGCCCGTTCCTCTTGCAGACGTCGTGGCAGCCCGCCTCCAGGCTGCAGCACAGCGAGCAGATCGTCCCTTCGTGAAACGGGCACGCCGCGACGTCCGGCCGCTCGTAAGCGATGTCGCAGACGGTGCAGGTCAGACTGGTCTCCGACAGCAGTCCCTCGTCGGTGAAGAGAGGTTCGGGCAGCTCATCCGGGCGGGCGATGTAGTACCTGCCCTTCGTGGCGATCGCGATCACCGGCGACAGCACGAACGCCAGGGCGATCGCGATGAACGGCGAGAAGGCCCTGGCGAGCTCGCCGAAGGCCCCGAAGAACGCCGCGATCGACACCGCCGACGCCACCAGCATCGACCCGAAGCCGACCGGGTTGAAGTTGTGGAGATGGGCGCGCTTGAACTCGATGTAGGACGGGCTGATCTTCAGCGGCTTGTTGATCACCAGGTCGGCGACGACCGCGCCGATCCAGGCGATGGCGACGTTGGAGTAGAAGCCGAGCACGGTGTTGAGGAACCCGAAGACGCCGAACTCCATCAGGGCCAGCGCGATCCCCACGTTGAAGAAGATCCACACCACCCGGCCCGGGTGGCGGTGAGTCGTGCGGGAGAAGAAGTTCGCCCACGACAACGAGCCGGAGTAGGCGTTCGTGACATTGATCTTGATCTGCGAGAGCACCACGAAGAACACCGCCACCGCCAGGGCGCCGACGTGCAGCCAGCCCCCGATTCCACGCGTGTACTGCTCGATCGGCTCGACCGCCCTGGTCAGGCCGACCTCATGCGCGACGTAGAACGCCAGGAACGCGCCGCCGAGCTGTTTCAGCGCGCCGAGCACCACCCAGCCCGGGCCCGCGGCGATCACCGCCGTCCACCAGCGCAGCCGGTTGTCCCTGGTCTTCTCCGGCATGAACCGCAGGTAGTCGGCCTGTTCCCCGATCTGGGCGATCAGCGACAGGGCGACACCCGCACCGAGGCCGAACCCGATCAGCGTGAACGTCGCCCCGCCGGGATGCCGGCCCCCGAAGTGCAGCCAGTCGGCATACCTGCCGGGCTCCTTGACCGCGATCACGACGAACGGCGCGACCATCAGCAGCAGCCAGACCGGCTGGGTCCACACCTGCAGCTTCGAGAGTGCCGTCATCCCGAAGATGACCAACGGGATCACGATGAACGCGCAGATCAGGTAGCCCGCGGGCAGTGGGAGGCCCAGGCCCGACTTCAGGGCCTGGGCCATGATCGACCCTTCCAACGCGAAGAAGACGAAGGTGAAGCTCGCGTAGATCAGCGACGTGATCGTCGAGCCGAGGTAGCCGAAGCCCGCTCCCCGGGTCAGCAGGTCCATGTCGATGGCATACCGCGCCGAGTAGTACGCGATCGGAATGCCGGTCACGAAGACGACCATCGCCGTGACGAGGATCGCCGCGATGGCGTTGGGCACGCCGTGCGTCACCGCGATCGAACCGCCGATCGCGAAGTCGGCGAGGTAGGCGATCCCGCCGAGCGCGGTGGTGGCGACGACGTACGGCGTCCACCGGCGGAACGATTTCGGGGCGTACCGGAGAGAGTAGTCCTCGAGCGTCTCGTTCAGGGCCCAGCCGCGATAACTCCGGCGGATGCTGCTGTCCGTCATGAAACCTCCGATCTGGGGCGATGCCGCCACGATCGGGAGGTACGATTCCCGGCCGGTTTCCCGTCCGTTTCACGCGTGTCACGTTCTCCTCACGCTCCCCCTCGCGCCGGTCACGCGGCACGTTTCGGTTGTGAAATTCCTGTTACATCGGTGACCGGCCCGTTCTCAGCGGCCCGGGCCGGGGATAGCGTCCGTATGTGCTGATCACCCCACACGAGCAGGAACGCCTGCTCATCCACGTGGCGGCGGGGCTGGCGCGGGACCGCCGCGCCCGCGGGCTACGGCTCAACCATCCGGAGGCGACCGCGATCATCGCCGCGTACGTGCTGGAGGGTGCGCGCGACGGACGCGGCGTCGCCGAGCTCATGGAGTCGGGCCGCACCGTGCTCACCCGCGACGACGTCATGGAAGGAATCCCGGAGATGCTCGACTCCGTGCAGATCGAGGCGACCTTCCCCGACGGCACCAAGCTCGTCACCGTCCATCACCCGATCCCTTGAACGGCGAGTTCGCGCCCGGTCAGATCGTGACCGGCGACGGGACCGTGGAGCTGAACCCCGGCCGCCCGCGCATCACCCTGACGGTGGTCAACACCGGTGACCGGCCGGTGCAGGTCGGCTCGCACTACCACTTCGCCCAGGCCAACGACGCGCTCGACTTCGACCGCGAGGCCGCCCGCGGCCACCGGCTCGACGTGGCGGCCGGCACCGCCGTGCGGTTCGAGCCGGGCATCACCCGGGAGGTCACCTTGGTACCGCTCGCAGGCCGCCGCACCGTGCCGGGGTTGCGTGATGGCTGAGATCTCGCGTGCCCGCTATGCCCAGCTGTACGGCCCCACCGCCGGCGACCGGGTACGCCTGGCCGACACGGACCTGTTCATCGAGGTCACCGAGGACCTGAGCCGGGGCGCCGGGGCCGGCGACGAGGCGGTCTTCGGCGGCGGCAAGGTGATCCGCGAGTCGATGGGCCAGGGCATGGCGACCCGCGCCGAGGGCGCACCCGACCTGGTGATCACCGGGGTGGTCGTGCTGGACCACTGGGGCGTCGTCAAGGCCGACGTCGGCGTCCGCGACGGCCGCGTCGTCGCGCTCGGCAAGGCCGGCAACCCCGACACGATGGACGGAGTCCACCCCGGCCTGGTCATCGGGCCGTCCACCGAGGTCCTCGCCGGCAACGGCAAGATCCTCACCGCCGGGGCGGTCGACTCACACGTCCACCTGATCTGCCCGCAGCTGATCGCCGAGGCCCTCGGGGCCGGGGTCACCACTCTCGTCGGCGGCGGCACCGGCCCGGCCGAGGGGACCAAGGCCACGACGGTCACCCCCGGCGCCTGGCACCTCGCCCGGATGCTGGAGTCGATGGACTCCTGGCCGGTCAACGTGGCACTGCTCGGCAAGGGCAACACCGTGTCCGAGGAGGCCATGCACGAGCAGCTGCGCGCCGGCGCGTCCGGCTTCAAGCTGCACGAGGACTGGGGGTCGACGCCGGCCGCGATCGACGCGTGCCTCCGTGTGGCCGACGCCTCGGGCGTCCAGGTCGCGCTGCACTCCGACACGCTGAACGAGGCCGGCTACGTCGAGTCGACGCTGAACGCGATCGGCGGCCGGTCGATCCACGCGTACCACACCGAGGGGGCGGGCGGCGGTCACGCGCCGGACATCATCACCGTGGCCTCGCACCCGAACGTCCTGCCGTCCTCGACGAACCCGACCCGGCCGCACACCGTCAACACACTCGACGAGCACCTCGACATGCTCATGGTCTGCCACCATCTCAACCCGTCGGTGCCGGAGGACCTGGCGTTCGCCGAGTCGCGGATCCGGCCGACCACCATGGCGGCCGAGGACGTCCTGCACGACCTGGGCGCGATCTCGATCATCGGCTCCGACTCGCAGGCCATGGGCCGGATCGGCGAGACCGTGATCCGCACGTGGCAGACCGCGCACGTCATGAAGGGGCACCGGGGCGGACTGGAGGACAACCTGCGCGCCCGGCGCTACGTCGCCAAGTACACGATCTGCCCCGCCATCGCGCACGGCCTGGACGCGGAGGTCGGCTCGGTCGAGGCCGGCAAGCTCGCCGACCTCGTGCTGTGGGACCCCGCGTTCTTCGGCGTCCGGCCGCACGTCGTGCTCAAAGGCGGCATGATCGCCTGGGGCCAGATGGGCGACGCGAACGCCTCCATCCCCACCCCGCAGCCGGTGCTGCCCCGCCCGATGTGGGGAGCCACCGCGGCCCCGGCGACGTCGGTGCACTTCGTCGCCCCCGCCGCGCTGGAGGACGGCCTCGCCGACCGGCTCGACGTACGGCGCCGGCTCGTGCCGGTGAAGGACACCCGCCGGCTGGGCAAGACGGACATGCCGCTCAACGACGCGCTCCCCGACATCAGGGTCGACCCCGACACGTTCACCGTGACCGTCGACGGAGACGAGATCGAGCCCGCGCCCGTGTCCGTGCTGCCCATGGCCCAGCGTTACTTCCTGTTCTGATGGACTTGCCGTTGTGATGGACGCCGCGCTGCTGCTGCTCGCCGACTCGCGGCTGCCGGCGGGCGGCCACGCGCACTCCGGCGGGCTCGAACCGGCCGCCACCGCCGGTACCGTGCGCGACCTGGCCACGCTCGCCGACTTCCTGCGGGGCCGGCTCGCCACGACCGGTCTCGTCGCCGCCGGGCTGGCCGCCGCGGCGTGCTCGCGGGCGGGCGAACCCGGCGGCCGGTCCGTGCCCGGCGGCTGGGTGGCACTCGACGCGGAGGCGGACGCGCGTACGCCCTCGCCCGCGCAGCGGCGGGCGTCGCGGGCGCAGGGAAGGGCGCTGCTGCGCGCCGCCCGTGCCGCCTGGCCGCACCCCGTCCTGGAGGCGGTCTCCGCCGGCGGAGGCGGAGGCGGCGGAGGTTCCAGGGGAAGCGGCCCGCATCATCCGGTGGTGCTCGGCGCCGCGACCGCCGTCGCGGGCGGCACCCCCGAGCAGGCGGCGGAGGTCGCCGCGTACGGCTCGGTGA
>JAOPYL010000344.1 GCA_025964625.1 Actinoallomurus sp.
TCCACCGAGCCGCGCCGTACGGTCGCCGTGTTCGGCCCGGACGGTGCCGGCGCGCCGGACGTCCTCGGCACGCTGCCGGCCGTGCCGGGCGTGACGCTCGAGGCGCGCTCCGTCCCGGGCGCGGGGACCGGCTTCTCCTGGGTGTACGAGCTGGCGCGCGCGGCCGGGCAGGCCGTCCAGGAGGGCGCGCACGGCATCGTGGTCCTCCAGGACACGGACGCGGCGGCGGAGACCGCCTGGGCCCTTGAGCTGGTCCACGCCGGTGACGCACCGGTCGTGCTGGCCGCGGCCCCGGACCGCCCCGGCGACGTGGCGGACGCGATCAACGTCGCCGCGGCCGGCCTGACCGGGTGCCTGCTCGTCGCGCACGGCGAGATCCACAGCGCCCGTCATGTGAGCAGGACCGGCGCGACCGCCTTCGCCTCACCCGGTGCGGGGCCCCTGGGCCGGGTGAGCGAGGGGACGGTGCGCCCGCAGTGGCGGCCGCCCCGGCGCTGCACCGTCCGCGGTCCGCACGGCGGCCGGTCGCCGCGGGTCGGCCTGTACACGGTCGCGCTCGGCGACGACGGTGAGCTGCTGCGCGCGATGGCCCGCCACTGCGACGGCCTGGTCGTCGCGGCCTCTGGCGCGGGCCGCGTGCCCGAGCCGGCCGCGACCGTCCTCGCCGAGGTGGCCGGGCGCGTTCCGGTGGTGCTCGCCTCCCCCGCCGCACGCCGCGACGCGCTTCCCTCCACCACTCTCGACCCGATCAAGGCCCGGGTCCTGATGTATCTGCTGCTCGACGCCGGCCGCGACCGCGAGGCGGTGCTGGCGGCGTTCGCCGCGACCGACCGTGGGGACGCCGCCGAGGTGTGACGGGCCGAGCGGGCGCCGAGCGGAACCGGTGATCACCGGTTCCCGGCGCGATGCCGGCTGACCCGCGGAAGCATGACCGAGAGATGACCCGGCCTGGCGGGGACCCGGTCCGCGCGCGGGTATGTGCCGGCTGGCGCTCGCGACGATCACTGAGCGCTCAAGCGGAAGGCGAACTCGGCAACCCCATTACCTGCTGCTTTACTCGTTAATATCGCCTTTAGCAGTTATTTAACGACATATTCAACAAATCGGTCCATTGCCGTCAGGGACGAGTGTCCGGATGGTGGGGCAAACCCCCCGCTATCAGAAGGGCACCCGCATGCAGAGGATCCTCGCTGCACCCCTGACCGTCGTCGCCATGACGGCGGCGCTGGCCACCCCGGTCACGATCGCCGTGACGCCCGCGTACGCGCAGACGTGTTCGCAGAGCTACCTGCCGCTCCCCGACTCGTCGTGCCAGCCCGGCGCCACGAACCCGGACGTCACCCAGTCCACGATCAACTCCACCATCTGCGTGTCCGGGTGGACCTCCACCGTGCGTCCGCCGACGTCGTACACGAACCCGCTCAAGGTCCAGCAGATCGCCGAGTACGGCTACCGCGACACCAGCACCGCGGACTACGAGGAAGACCATCTCATCCCGCTCGAGCTGGGCGGGGCGCCGCGCGACCCGCGGAACCTGTGGCCTGAGCCCCGCTACGACGCCGGCGGCGCCACCGCGGCCGACAAGGACACGGTCGAGAACGCGCTCAAGAAGAAGGTCTGCGCCGGCACGATGGCCCTGGCCGCCGCCCAGAACATCATGGCCACGGACTGGAGGCAGGGCCAAAGCCTGCCAGCGACGCACTGAGGATCCGCCGCGCCTCCGTGAGCGATGGGCCGTACCACTCCAGGTGACGCCCGCTCACCAGCGCCACCGGCAGGCCCGAGAACGCCTCCGGCCCGTCGTTGGCGCCGAAGGCGTACGGCTCGTCCGGCAGCACCACGAGGTCCGGCCGGCGGCGCAGGACCTCCTCGGCCGCCACCTTCGGATAACGCTCGGTGGCGCCGGCGTACAGGTTCCCGATGCCCAGGCGCGCGAGGACGTCTCCGGCGAAGGTGTCCCGGCCGAGCACCATCCACGGACGCCGCCAGATCGGGACCGCCGCCGTCCGGGCGGGCGGCGGCGGCTCCTCCAGAACGTCCGCCCAGGCGGTGCGGGCGTCCACCAGCCACGACGGCTCGTCCAGCCCGCATGCGGCGAGCATCCTGGCGAGGCCGGTCAGTGCCTCCGGCAGAGTGCGGATCACCGTGACCCAGACGGGGATCCCGGCCGAGCGGAGAAGGGTGAGGTCGGCCTCGCGGTTCTCCTCGAAGTTGGCGACGACCAGGTCCGGCGCGAGCGCGATGATCTTCTCGACGTCGGGGTTCTTCGTACCGCGCACGCGCGTGACATCGATTCCGGGCGGATGCGTGCACCAGTCGGTGGCACCGATCAGGAGCTCCGGCGCGGTCTCGGCGATGGCCTCGGTCAGCGACGGCACGAGCGACACGACGCGCCGCACGCGCTCCGGGGGCCGTACGAGGTCACCGAGGCCGTCCGTCATGGCGGGCACGCCGCCCATTGTGGCCGCCGCCGGCGGGCCCGCGGTAGCGCCTTCACGCCGGGGCGGACCCGCCCAACGAGGACAGGAACTGACCCGGTGTCATCAGGCCGGGGCGCAGCCCGTCCCGTGCCATCCGGTTCGCCAGCCTCCGCAGCAGCTCGTTGACCGGGGTGGGCACACCGTGCTCGCGGCCGAGCAGGACGATCTCGCCGTTGAGATAGTCGGCCTCGATCGTGCCGGTGCCGCGGTGCAGGCTCTGGAAGGAGGAGCCGCCGAGGCGTTCATGCCCGCGGATCGGCCGGATCTCCGACACCAGGGTGACACCGCTCGGCGCGTCGATGCCCGCGGCCCGCAGGCACGCGGCGCCCTCCTCGCGGGCGAGCCGGGCGATCTCCGACCCGTGTTCGCCCGGACCGACGACCGCCTCCACCGCGTTGCCGAGGTTGGTCAGCAGCTTGCCGTACTTGAACCGCATGATGTCCGGCCGGGCGTCCGACTCGAAGCCGGCCCCCGCGAACGCGGCGGCGAGCGACCGCGCCGTGTCGTCGGTTCCTCCCGGATACCGGCCGACGTCCAGGCGGCCCATTACCGGCGCCATGTACGCCTCCACCACGCCGGGCTCGAGAAAGACCGCGGGCAGGAGGACGCAGACGCCGTACACCCGCGGGAACAGCCGCAGCGCGAGGCGTTCGTTCTCCACGCCGTTCTGCGCGGAGGCCACGACGACCTGCGGCGGGGCGACGGCGGACAGCTCCGCCAGCGCCGCGGCGGTGTCCTGCGTCTTCATGGCGAGCAGGACGACATCGCCGGGGCGGAACGTCACCGCGGCCGGGCGGTCGGCGACCGGGATGGGCAGCGTGACGCTCTCCTCCGGCGTGTCGAAGCGCAGGCCCCGGTCGCGGATCGCCTCGTGCTGGGCACCGCGGGCGATCAGCGTGACGTCGTGCCCCTGCTGGAACAGGCGGGCGCCGATGACGCCGCCGACCGCGCCCGCCCCGTAGACGACGATCCTCATATGCCGGTGACGCGGATGCCCGCGTGTGTCTTGTACCGCCGGTTGATCGAGATCAGGTTGGCGGTGAACGCCTCGATCTGATGGGCGTTGCGGAGCCGGCCGCCGTAGACGCCGCGCACTCCGCTGATCCGTCCGGCCAGCGCCTGCACCGTGCCGGTGGCCTCCCGGTCGTCACCGAGCACGAGAACGTCGAGGTGCACCTCGTCGATCTCCGGGTCGAGCAGGATGACCGCCGAGACGTGGTGGAACGCGGCGACGACGGTACTGCCGGTCAGCACGGCCGCCGCCTGCTGGGCGGCGCTGCCCTCCTCGACGGGCAGCGCGAACGCGCCCTGCTTGTCGAAGCCCAGCGGGTTGACGCAGTCAATGACGATCTTGCCCGCGAGCTCGTCGCGGAGCGATTCGAGGAGCGTCTTGTGGCCGTCCCACGGCACCGCCACGATCACCACGTCGGCTTCGCGGGCGGCGACCGGGTTCTCCGCCCCCCGCACCGGCAGCCCGTCGCCCAGGCTCTCCGCTGCCTGATGGGCGCGTTCGGCGCTGCGAGAACCGATGATGACGTGATGGCCGGCGACCGCGAACCGGCGGGCCAGACCCTTGCCCTGGTCTCCCGTGCCACCGAGGATTCCGATGGACATGCCGCTGACGTCCGGCAGCCCGACGTGCTGAGTGCTCATGAGTACCGATCCTGCCAGGGAGCCGTCACCCGGTTCCTTCGCGGGGGGCCCCGGCCATGGCGGCGCCGACGATCCCGGCGGCGTCGTGCGGTTCGGCCGGACCACACTCGCCCGCACGTCCTTGGCCCGGATAGGCGTGAGGCGCCCCCGCTCGTACGGCACCATTGGGTCATGAACGCGAGTCAGGTGGCCGCCCTTCGCGGGCTGCTTTCGACGACCGGCTGGCCGGAGCGGACACGGGAGTTCGCCCGGGCGCTCCGCTCATCCACCAAGCGCCCGGGAGGCCTGCTGCTCATCGGGCCCCCGGAGGACGAGCCCTGGCATCTGGCCGCCCACCTCGACGACGAGAGCCGGCTGAACGCGCTGCCGGAGATCTCCCCCACGCTGGTGCGCTGGGACCCGCCGCCCAGCGCTCCTCCGCATCTGCGGATCGGGCTGGACCGGCTGGAGGCCGCCCGCCGCGGGGAGGCCCTGCTCGTCGTGTCCGAGGAGGAGACACCGGCGTCGCTGCTCGAGCGGGTGGACGACGCCCGCCGGGTGGGCGCGACCATCTTCGCCCTCGACGGCGACGACCGCGAACTGCAGGGGCTGGCGCACGAGGCGCTGACCGTGCCGGCCGGCGAGTCGCTCGTGTCGTTCGACGCCGCCCAGCACCTCGTGAGCGCCGCCGCGGGCGAGTCTCATCCCCGCCGCGGCCTGCGCGACCGGCTGGCCGGCCTCCTCGATACGATCACCGGCCCGGCGGTGGACTGACAGGGCGATGCCCCGCTAGTCGTCGCCGCCGCGCTGCCACTGCTCGTTGCGCTCGGCGGCGTGCTGCAGGGCGTTCGCCGCCTCGGTCTCGGTGTCGTAGGGCCCCATCCGCTGCCGGTCCGGGCATCCGGGCCCGTGCTCGACCCGCATGTGCTTCAGGCAGAAGAACCACTTGCCCTCGTCGCTCATCGCTCTCTCCCGATCATGTTGTCATCGTCCCCCGGCGGGCCAACTACACTCCAACACCATGACGACGCAACTCCGGCCAGGTCAGGTTTCACCGATCCGCAAGGTGCCCGCGGACATCCCACGGCCGGAATACGTCGGCAAGAAGGCCCCCCGCACCGGCGAGCCCGCGGTCAAGTCCCCCGAGATCATAGAGAAGATGCGGGTGGCGGGCCGGATCGCGGCCCAGGCGCTCGAAGAGGTCGGCAAGAACATCATTCCCGGTGTCACCACCGACGAGCTCGACCACATCGGGCACGAGTTCATGCTCGACCACGGCGCCTACCCGTCGACGCTCGGGTACCGAGGCTTTCCCAAGTCGCTGTGCACCTCGCTCAACGAGGTGATCTGCCACGGGATCCCCGACGACACCGTGGTCCGCGACGGTGACATCATCAACATCGACGTCACCGCGTTCAAGGACGGCGTGCACGGCGACACCGACGCGACGTTCCTGGTGGGCGAGGTCGACGAGGAATCCCGGCTGCTCGTCGAGCGCACCCGCGAGGC
The DNA here is from genome assembly GCA_025964625.1 of Actinoallomurus sp. Taxonomy (GTDB): domain Bacteria; phylum Actinomycetota; class Actinomycetes; order Streptosporangiales; family Streptosporangiaceae; genus Actinoallomurus. The sequence continues at coordinate 5,622 of JAOPYL010000344.1, forward strand.
CATGACCCGCGCCATCAAGGCGGTCCGCCCGGGCCGGAAGCTCAACGTCATCGGCCGGGTCATCGAGTCCTACGCCAAACGGTTCGGGTACGGCGTGGTCCGTGACTTCACGGGCCACGGCATCGGGACGACCTTCCACTCCGGGCTGATCGTGCCGCACTACGACGACCCGAACGCCGCGACGACCATCGAGCCGGGCATGACGTTCACGATCGAGCCGATGCTCACGCTGGGCGCGATCGACTACGACATCTGGCCGGACCGCTGGACCGTCGTGACCAAGGACCGCAAGCGGACCGCCCAGTTCGAGCACACGATCCTGGTCACCGACGACGGCTCGGAGATCCTCACGCTCCCGTGACCGAGCCGCGCCCACCGCGCCGCCCGGCCCGCTGAGCCCCGCGCACCGGCGTGGTCCGGTCCCGCTCGTCCCGGACGAGCGCCCGGGAACACGCCGGTGCGGCACCGGAGACACCGTCACGCTCCCCGGACCAGGCGGCTCTCCACCGGCCGCGACAACTCGAACCAGGTCCGTATGCCGGCACCGCAGGGCTCGGTGTCCCACGTGTCGGCGAGGGCATCGACGAGGCGGAGGCCGCGCCCGTTCTCGCTGTAGAACGGCACGGCGCCGCTGGGTTCGGGCCGCGTCGCCGCCCCGCCCTCATCCATGACCTCGTAGCGCATGGCGTGGCCGAGATCCAGGAGCGTGAGCGTGACCACGCCGTCCCCCGCGCCGCTGCGCGTGTAACGGATCGCGTTGGTCACCAGTTCCGACACCAGAAGCATGGCGTCGTCGCGCCGCGGGCATCCGGCCACCAAGAGCCGGACGTAGCCGCGAACGATCGGCACCTGGGCCGGGACTCCTGGAAAGATGATGCTGCCGATCAGCCGGCCGCCCGTCATCGCGTCACCTCGTCGTAACCGATTGTCACTGGGTCTGGTCGTACGGCCCCGGGGGCGCGGTGTCGGGGGGTACGGTCAGCATGCCCTTCGGTAACCGTAACCTGCAATAGTTCCGACCGAATTACGGCAGAAAACCCGATCAAGGAGGCGTCGTGCCGTCTCGGCAAAGCCCTACCGCGCGCCATCGGCGCGGCGAGGCCCGCGTCGAGCTCGGCGTCGTCCACCCGGGCGGCCGCACGCACGGCCGCCGCGCGGCCGCCCGGCGTCTCATTTCCGTGTGACCGCGGGAGTGGCCGGCGACCCACCGTGATCACCCGGATCTCCTCCGGCGCGTCGCACGGGCTGGAGCCCTCTCGCCGGGTTACAGTCCCGCCCGTGGCAACAAAGCGGGTGATCTACGCATGATGGGGCACACCCATGCCCTCGCAGGAGCAACGGCCTGGCTCGGGACCGTCCCGCTCCTCGCCGACCACGGCATGAGAATGACGCCTGGCCAGGTGGTGGCCGGCTCCGTCGTGTGCGCGGGGGCGGGGCTGCTGCCCGACCTCGACCACCACGACGGCACGATCGCCAACGCCTTCGGTCCCGTGACCCGGATCCTCTGCAGGGGCGTCGCCGCCGTGTCCGGCGGCCACCGGCACGCCACGCATTCGCTGGTGTTCTGCGTGCTGGCGCTGCTCGGCGCCGACTGGCTCGCCAAGCACGCGGTCCACGCATGGTGGGTCATGCTGTTCCTGCTCCTCGGTCTCGGGCTGCGCGGCATCGGCATCCGGGTCCCCGAACGCGAGCACTTCAACGTGCTGCTCAACGGCGCGATCGCCGCGGGTCTCACCTACGTGATGGCGGGCATGCACTTCGCCGGGCCCGGGATCGACCTGCACGGCTACGTGCTCGGCTGGGCCGGTCTCGCGGTGGGCCTCGGCAGCTTCGTGCACGTGCTGACCGACTGCCTCACGCCGGAGGGCTGCCCGGTGCTGTGGCCGATCCAGACCCGGTTCGAGATCCCTGTCGTGCCACGCACCGACGGCGTCATGGAGAAATGGGTGGTGACCCCGATCCTGAGCCTCGGCATGGTGGTCCTCGCGGTCCGGTCCGCGGCCGGTTCGTTCGCCACCCACTGGCTGCAGCACAACCGCGGCTGAGGCTCCTTCTCGGCAAAAGATCTGTCCGCCTCGGCGCGCCGCGCGGCTTCACCCCCGGGGCGGCTGGGAACAGCACTGTGCATGGAGCACGTGATGCGGTCCGGCATGGCGGCGATCGCGGGGCTGGCACTGATCGCCGCTTGCGCCGACGGCGGCGCGAAGAAGGCGGAGCGGACGGCGACGGCCAGCGCTCTGACCCCCGGCTCCGGTAGGCAGCTGGAACAGCAGTACGAACAGGTCGTGAAGACGGTCCTGCCGTCTGTCGTGCAGATCAACACCGACTCGGGCCTCGGCTCGGGGATCGTGTACGACACCAAGGGCGACATCGTGACCAACGATCACGTGGTGGCGGGGGCGCAGAAGCTCCAGGTGACGTCGGCCAGCGGGAAGAAGCCGCTGACCGCGACGCTCGTCGGGGAGTTCGCCGCGAACGACCTGGCCGTGGTGAGGGTGAAGGATGCGTCGCTGAAGCCGGCGACGTTCGGCGACTCCGGCAGCCTGGCGGTGGGCCAGATCGTGCTGGCCATGGGGAACCCCCTGGGGCTGTCCGGAAGCGTGACGAACGGCATCGTCTCCGCTCTCGGGCGGACGGTGAGCTCCAACCATGAAGGAGCCTTCCCCGGCGCCACGATCGCCGACGCCGTGCAGACGAGCGCGCCGATCAACCCCGGCAACAGCGGCGGCGCGCTGGTCACCCTCAACAATGAGGTGGTCGGCATCCCGACCCTGACGGTCTCGGACCCGCAGATCGGCGGCGCCGCCGCCGGCATCGGTTTCGCGATCCCCAGCAACACGGTCAAGTCGATCGCCGACCAGCTCATCGCGTCCGGCAGGGTGAAGCAGTCCGGGCGGGCCGCGCTCGGCGTCAAGGTCCGGACGGTGGTCGACCTCCAGGGCAACGTCAGCGGCGTGGGCGTGGTGTCGGTCACCAGGGGCGGCCCCGCCGAGAAGGCCGGCATCGCGCCGAACGACGTCATCCTGTCGGTGAACGGAACCCGAACACCGACGACCACGGCCCTGTCCGAGGCACTCGCCGCGCTCAAGCCCGGTCAGCAGGTCAAGATCGAGATCCAGCATCCGGACGGCAGCAAGGCGACGGTCACCGTCACGCTGGGCCAGCTGCCGGGCTGAGGCTCGCGGTCACCGGCGCTGGAGCACCAGCCTGTTGTGCCGGAAGTCGAGGGTGACGTTCTCGAAGCGGCACAGCTCGTCGGAGCCGAGCAGTCCTCCCACTCCGATTCCGAGATCGACGACCGACAACGACGTCCCGTGCATGGCCACGCCGCCGAGTGTCCATCGGCGCACCTTGACGATGGGCACCACACCGCTGCCCGTCACGCCCTGCACCGGATGCACCTGCCCGGTACGTCGCAGGCCCAGCGTGCGGACGAGGCTCCGATCCACCGAGGAGTTCGACGACCCGGTGTCGAGCACGAACTCGTACGGCCCGTGCCCGTTGACCCACACCGGGACGTAGACGAGAGTGCCGCCGGAGACGCGGACCACCCTCATCGGAAGCGTGATCTGGGAGACCCGCGCGGTGGGCGTGGCCGTGGGCGCCGGCGCCGACACCAGAGAGCCCAGGGACCGCCGGGTCCGGACCGGGTCAACCCGTGCGTCGGCGCAACCGGCGGCGACCTGCATCGATACCGCCACCAGCAGGCCGATGATCACTTTGCGGGACACAGGACGGACCTTCCCGCAGGCGGCCCCGCTTACCCGTGGTCGTCCAGCCGGGTCGCGGGGAGGGTGCGGATCCCGGCTGGCCAGGGGTGTGAATCAGGCCGCCCCACCCCGGCCCGTGATGCCAGGGGCGTACGCGGTCAGGGGAATGGCCTCGCCCGGGTCAGTCCGAGGCCTCGGACCGTTTGTCGAGCGATGCCAGGTAGGCGTTGTAGTCCGAGAGCTCGTTGTCCGCGTTCACAGCATCGGCACGGTCGGCGTGCCGCTCGAGCCGGCGCGTCAGCCGCTGGTCCTCGAAGAACCACTGGAACACCATCGCGATCAGCACGATGAAGGTCGGGATCTCACCGAACGCCCACGCGATCGCGCCGCCGGTCTGCTGGTCGTGCAGGACCGACGCGCCCCATGGCCGGTGCAGCGCGGTGTACCACCCGGCGGCGAGCGGCCGGCCGAGGTTCATCAGCGCGATGCCGAAGAACGCGTGGAACGGCATCGTCACGAAGAGCAGGAGCATCTTCGCGATGTACGGGAGCTTGCGCGGAGTGGGATCGACGCCGATGAGCACCCAGAAGAACAGCGTCCCGGACGCCATGAAGTGCACGAGCATCACGAGGTGGCCGACGTGGGCCCGCATCAGGTAGCCGAACAGCTGCGAGAAGTACAGCGTGTAGGTGCTGCCCATGAAGATGATCGTCGCCGTGGCCGGATGGCCGAAGAATTTCAGCGCCCGGCTGTGCAGGATGATCGTCAGCCACTCGCGTGGGCCGCGGTCCCCCCGGATGACCGCCGGTTTCAGCGCCCGCAGCGCCAGGGTCACCGGTGCCCCGAGCACGAGGAAGATCGGGGTCAGCATCGACAGCACCATGTGCTGGACCATGTGCGCGCTGAACAGCACCGGCGAGTAGGTCGCGATGCCGGTCATCGTGACGGCCACGATCGTGACCAGGCCGGCGAACCACGAGACGGTCCGGCCGGCCGGCCACCGGTCGCCGCGCCGGCGGAGGCGTATGAGCCCGGCGGCGTACAGGCCGCCCAGCACGGCGACGAGCACCGCGAAGAACAGGTCGGGCCGCCACATCGTGCACAGCCGGCCGATCGTGAGCGGCGGCGGCATCGGGAAGCCGAGCAGGCCGGTCACCGGGTCCTCGTCCACGACGGCCACGGGCGGTGCGGTGCGGGCCAGCGCCACCGCGACGCCCATCGTGGCGGCCATCAGGACGATCTCGCCGGCGGCCAGCCGGACGAACGGCCACGGCTTGCGGCTCACCGGCGGCCTCGGGTAGCCCTTCGGGTTGTGCGCCATCACGGCCGGCAGCGTGCGTTCGCGATGCTGCCAGCCGATCAGGCCGAGCACCGTGAAGAGCACCACCTTGGTCAGGATCAGCCGTCCGTAGTCGCTGGTGAACAGCTCCGCCGGGTCGGGCAGCCGGGACACCGCGTTGGCGGCGCCGCTGACGCCCACGGCGACGAAGCACCAGAGCGCCATCCGGCTGAACCGGCCGGCCGCGACCCCAAGGTGGTCTCCGCGGTGCGCGGCGTGCCAGGCCAGCAGCATCAGGCCGCCCACCCAGGGAGCGAGGGCCGTGACGTGCATCGCCAGCCCGCTGATGGCGAGCTCATGGTTCGGTGAGGCCGCCGAGTGCCCGGTCAGCGGTGGCGGCAGCAGGGCGATGAGGGCCACGACGAGGAGCCCGGCGGCACTGCCGGGCGTGGAGGCGGTGCGGGCCAGCAGGGCGATCACCGCCGCCAGCAGCACGACGAACATCAGTGCGGTGCCCTGCGGCAACTGGCCGACGTAACTGGACAGCTGGCTGCCGCCGGCCACCGTGGCGACGGGCTCGCCGAGAATGTCGGAGACGGTGAAGAGCAGCGTCGCGGCGGCGCCGGCGGCCCAGACCGCGGCGACCCACGACGCGCCCCGCAGGTAGCGGACGGCCTGCGGGTCGAGTATCCCCTTCGCCGACGGCAGCAGCACGGCGGCGCCGAGCAGCACGCCGACGGTCAGCATGCCGCCGAGGTCCATGACGAGCCGGGAGACGGGCAGGCCCCAGCGGGTCAGCGTGCCGGCGTCACCCAGCCCAATGATCACCTTCTCGCGGACCGCCCCGCCGGCGACCAGCGCGATGGCCAGGGCGGCCAGACTGGCGAGCCCTACCGCGGCCGCGACGATGTACGGCCGGTGACTACGCACGGAACCCGGAACGCCGGAAGGGGATGACGGAGGAGGGCGCGGCGACGCGGGCCGCAGGAGGGCCGGGGCGGCGCGCGGGCCGCGGAAGATTGGTCATGGAGTAAGAGGTCGATCTCTTCGGGTCGGCACGGACCTCCTCACTTTATTCACCCACCGGCGATCTTCGGCGTCGAGTGGTCAAAGTCCGCTCGATACTTCGTCCTCCGTCCTCCATCCTCCGTGCCCGGCATGCCGGAAAGGGCGGGCTCTCAGAGGCCGGCGCAGGTGAGGGCCCGGCGGTAGGCCTGGGCGCGCTGCACCTCGGTGCCGGTCCCGGCCAGCAGCTCGGCGAGCTGGAACCATCCCTGGGCCGCCTCCCGTGTCGGCTCCATCTGCTCGAGGCACGCGATCGCGCGGCCCAGGACCTCGGCGGCGTCCTCCTCACGGCCGAGCCGGATGCGGGCCTCGCCGAGCACGATGAGGGCGCCGGCGGTGGCCAGCCGGAGCTCGCCCCCGAGCAGGTCCAGGGCCTCGCTCGCCCGGTCGGCCGCCTTGCCCGGCTGTCCCATCGCGATCTCCGCGCGGGCCAGCTCGGTCAGGCACCAGGCGATGTCGATCTCCCCGGCCGCCGTCGCGGTCAGCTCGCGCATGGCGCGCTGCAGCTCGTCGCGGGCACGCTCCGCGTCGTGGGGCCGGGCGAGCAGCATCAGCGTGCCGTACTCGCCGCGCAGCCGGCTGAGGTTGCGGAGATCGGCCGCCTCGCTCAGCAGCGCCAGGGCGCGCTCGCCGTACGTCACCGCCGTCTCGAAGTCCGCCTGGTACTTGGCGACGACGGCGGCCTCCCAGTAGGCGGCCATCCGGGCCACCGGGCTCCCGGTGGCGTTCGCGCGCTCGATCAACCGGTCGGCGAGCTGCCGGGCGCTGATGAGGTCGCCGCGCTCGAGGTAGGCGGCGGCGAGAGTCGCGCCGAGCTTGATGATCTCATCGTCCCAGGGCCCCGGCCGTCCGGTCACCCGCGAGAAGGCGTCCTCCGCCACCGCCACGCTCTGCGCGACGTCGCCCTTCTCCCGGTGGCAGCGCGACACCGCGATGGTGAGCCGGATCCACTCGTCGGTGTCGTACTCGGGCGACACGGCGGCGGTCAGACCGGCGAACTCCCTGAGCGCGTCCTCGAGCGCGCCCAAGGACTCCAGCGCGAGCGCGTGTCCCCAGCGGGCCTTGCGCGCGAACTCGGGCAGGGCGGACAGGTCGGGATCCTGCAGCAGCTCGGCGAACCGGTCGCGCGCCTCGGCCGCCTCGCCGTTCTGCAGAGCGATCTCGGCGTACTCCAGCGTCGTGCGCATCTTCTCCTGCGCGTCCTCGTCGATGCCGCTGGACAGGTACGACGCCGAGCAGCCGAGCTTGCGGGCCAGTAGCCGGACGACATCGGGCGTGGGCGTGCGCTTCCCGCTCTCGATCAGGGAAACGTAGCTGTCGGACAGCTCGGGGAGAGCCAACTGTGCCTGTGACAACCCCTGGCGCACACGAGCTGAACGGATTCGATGCCCAAGAGATCCTTGACTGTACACATTTACCTGCTTTAACTCGTGAATTGACTGATGTTACACATGGAGGGATTACGCACATGGCCCAACTGAAGAGAGCTCTGGCCCTCATCGTTCTCATCCTGGCCGGCATTCTCCTTGCCACTGAGAGCACTCCCGCCACCGCCGCCCCCACCAGCGGGGGACACGCTCGCTCGGTCCGCACGATTCACTGCTGCTGACCGCTGTTCTCTTCAAAAGGATAGTTTTTTCCGGCTTCTTCCTGAAGCGGCTTCGGAAAGATGCTGGAGAGCGTCCTGCGGGGCCCGGTACCGGCCGGGCCCCGTCCCGAGGGCCACACCGGAGATTCGGGAGATATCGCCAAAGCACGCGCGTCGTTTCGTGCGATCGTGCCCGGTCGGTTCCCGCCCTCTGCTGCTCTACTGCCCTCAGGACGGGTATGGGACGGTGGTGGGGGACGTGTCACAGCCGCAGAGTCCGCACGCCAGGGAGCGCGTTCCGGTCACCGGGCGATCGTTCGCCGGCGGGGTCGGGGACAGCGCCGCGCGTCCGGACGGCGTGCTGAAGGTGACGGGTGCGTTCGCCTACTCCTCCGACCTGTGGATGGACGGCATGCTGTGGGGCGCCACCCTCCGCAGCCCGCATCCACGCGCCGGAATCCGCGGCATCGACGTCACCGAGGCGATGAGGCTGCCCGGCGTGCACGCCGTGCTGACCCACGAGGACGTCCCCGGCGCGAAGCACTACGGCCTCGAACTCAAGGACCAGCCGGTGCTCGCGATCGACCAGGTCCGCTACGTGGGCGAGGCGGTGGCCATCGTGGCCGCGGACCATCCCGAGACGGCACGCCGGGCCTGTGCCCTCATCGCGGTCGACTACGAGGTCCGGGAGCCCGTCACCGACGCGCGCGCGGCCGCCCTCGATCCCGCGTGCCCGAAGGTGCACGACCGCGGGAACGTGGTGCGCCACCAGCCGGTCCACACCGGCTCGGTCTTCGACGCCGACGTGGTCGTCAGCGGCGAGTACGAGGTGGGCATGCAGGACCAGGCCTTCCTCGGGCCGGAGTCGGGGCTCGCCGTGCCGGCCGAGGACGGCGGCGTGGACCTGTTCATCGCCACCCAGTGGCTGCACGTCGACCAGGAGCAGATCGCTCCCAGCCTGGGCCTGCCCCCGGACAAGGTCCGGCTCACCCTCTCCGGGGTGGGCGGCGCCTTCGGCGCCCGCGAGGATCTGTCGATGCAGATCCACGCGTGTCTCCTCGCGCTGCACACCTGCCGGCCAGTCAAGATCGTCTACGGCCGTGAGGAGTCTTTCTCCGGCCACGTCCACCGTCATCCGGCGACGCTGCGCTACGAGCACGGCGCCACCCGCGACGGGCGGCTCGTCTACGTCAAGGCCGAGATCATCCTGGACGGCGGGGCGTACTGCTCCTCCACCCCCGCCGTGGTCGGGAACGCCGCGTCTCTCGGCGCGGGCCCGTACGACGTCCCGAACGTGGCGATCGACGCCTACGGCGTGTACACCAACAACCCGCCGTGCGGGGCGATGCGCGGCTTCGGAGCCGTACAGGCGTGCTTCGGCTACGAGTCGCAGATGGACCGGCTCGCCGAGGCGTGCGGGCTGGACCCGGTCGAGATCCGCGTGCGCAACGCGCTGTCGGAGGGGTCGCGCATCCCCACCGGACAGGTCGTCGACATGCCCGCTCCCCTCACCGAGATGCTGCGCCGCGCCGAGGCGTTCCCGATGCCCTCCCCGGCCGACACCGGCGACCTGCGGAACCTGCCGGGGGGCGTGTCCAACACCACTCACGGTGAGGGCGTGGCCCGCGGCGTCGGGTACGGCATCGGGATCAAGAACATCTGCTATTCCGAGGGATTCGACGACCACTCCACCGCGCGGGTCCGGCTGGAGGTGGCCGGAGGAGAGGCGGCCGTGCTGGTGCACACCGCCGCCGCCGAGGTCGGACAGGGCCTCGTCACGCTGCAGGCGCAGATCGCCCGCACCGAGCTGGGCGTCGAGCGGGTGACGGTCGCGCCGGCCGACACGGGAGTGGGCTCGGCGGGCTCCTCGAGCGCGTCCCGCCAGTCGTACATGACCGGCGGGGCCGTCCGGGCCGCCTGCGCCGCCGTGCGGGACCGCGTGCTCCGCCTCGCCGGGATGCCGGACGGAGCCCTCTCCGGCGACCACGTCCTCGCCGACGGGGTGGCGGTCCCGTTGACCACGGTGCTCGGCGACGAGGTGATCGAGGAGACCCGGGAGTTCCGGCACCGGCGGACGACTCCCCTCGATCCGGAGACCGGGCAGGGCGACTCGCACACACAGTTCGCCTTCTGCGTGCACCGTGCGGTGGTCGACGTGGACGTCGAGCTCGGCCTCGTCAAGGTGGTCGAGCTCGCCGCCGTGCAGGACGTCGGCCGGATCCTGAACCCGGTCGCGCTCGAAGGGCAGATCCACGGCGGAACCGCACAGGGGCTCGGCCTGGCGCTGATGGAGGAGATCCAGGTCCAGGACGGGCGGATCCGCAATCCGTCGTTCACCGACTACCTGATCCCCACCATCCTCGACATGCCGCCCATGACCCTGGAGATCCTCGAGAACCCCGACCCGCACGCGCCGTACGGGCTGCGCGGCGCGGGCGAGCCGCCCACGCTGTCCTCGACGCCGGCGATCGTGGCCGCGATCCGGGACGCCTGCGGGAGCCCCCTCAGCCGCGTGCCGGTCCGTCCGGAGCACATCCTGGGCACGGATGCGGTCCGGGCCTGAAGCCCCGGCTTTCCCACTAATCCGGCACCAGTTTGTCCGGAAAACGTCATGAACCGTTAGTCTTCAGTCGCCAAACCGACGCGGCCCGCCGCTGTGACCCTCGCCATCGCGTGTTCACACGGGTCGCTCCACGCGAAACGGAGCGCGCGCATGACGACGCGGCTGGAGGCACGGGGTCCCCTCGACCGCTTCTTCGAGCTGACCGGCCGTGAGACCACGGTGGCGCGGGAAGTACGCGGTGGCGTCACCACGTTCGTGGCGATGGCCTACATCATCCTGCTGAACCCGATCATCCTCGGCGGAGCCAAGGACGTCACGGGCGCCCAGCTGTCGATACCGCAGCTGACCACGATGACCGTGCTGTCGGCCGCGATCTCGACCCTGATCATGGGCCTGGTCGGCAACGCGCCGCTGGCCATCGCGGCCGGACTCGGCATCAACGCCGTCGTCGCCTTCCAGGCCGCGCCGCACATGACCTGGCCCCAGGCGATGGGCCTGGTCGTGCTCGAAGGCGCAGTCATCGTGATCCTCGCCCTCACCGGGCTGCGCGAAAGAATCATGAACGCCATCCCGCTCGCGCTCAAGCAGGCGATCGCGGCCGGCATCGGCTGCTTCATCGCCCTGATCGGCCTGGTCGACGCCGGCTTCGTCAGCCGTGGCGTGGGCACGCCCCTCGCGCTGGGCACGGAAGGTCATCTCAAGGGCTGGCCGGTCCTCGTGTTCGTCGTCGGCCTGCTGCTGATGATCGTGCTGTACGTGCGCCGGGTCCCCGGGGCGATCCTGCTGAGCATCGCGATGGCGACCGTACTCGCCGTGATCGTCAACAGCGCGATCTCCATTCCGGCCGGCGGATGGGGAACGGTCGTGCCGAAGCTCCCCCACCGGCTCGTCTCCACGCCCGACTTCGGGCTGTTCGGCAAGGTCGACGTCTTCGGCGGCTTCGGCCGGGCGGGAGTGCTCACCGCCTCCGTGGTGCTGTTCACACTCGTGCTGTCCGGCTTCTTCGACGCCATGGGCACGATCCTCGGGCTCTCCGAGGAGGCCGGCCTGGTCGACGAGCAGGGCAAGGTCCCGAGGCTGGGGCGGATCCTCGCCGTCGACGGCCTGTCGGCCGCCATCGGCGGCGTCACCGGCTCGTCCGCGGGCACCGTGTTCGTCGAGTCGGCCGCCGGCATCGGCGAGGGCGCGCGGACCGGGCTGGCCAACGTCGTCACCGGCCTGCTGTTCGCCGTCACGCTCTTCCTCACCCCGATCGCCGGCATCGTGCCGGCACAGGCCGCCGCGCCCGCCCTCGTGGTCGTGGGCGCCCTGATGATGACGCAGGTCGCCAAACTCGAGTGGTCCGACCTGGACATCGCGATCCCCGCGTTCCTGACCATCGTGATGATGCCGTTCACCTACTCCATCACCAACGGTGTCGGTGCCGGCGTCATCGCGTACACGCTGATCAGGACCGCCCGTGGCAGGTGGGCCGGCTGGCTCTTGTGGATCATCTCGATCGTCTTCGTCGCCTACTTCGGCATCAACGTCATCGAGCGCGTCTTCGGCATCAGCTGACGCCCGGCGGGACGCGCTCACCCACTCTGCTCCGCATCAGTGCACTCACGTGACGGGAGGTCCCGCGGTGCTCGTACACCCCTGGGATTCGGCCGAGGACGAGGAATGGCGGACATGGCTCGGCGAACGTGACTTCGGCCAGCTGATCGCCGGGGGGCGCGGCCGCGACCTGCCGATCGTCGTTCCCACGCACTTCGTCTTCGACGGCGAGCGGACCGTCTGGCTGCATCTCGCCCGGCCCAACCCCGTCTGGCAGGCCCTCACCGAGCACCCCCGCGCGCTGCTGACGGTGATCGACGACTACACGTACGTCCGGTCGGACTGGAACGCCGGTCCGGGCACGCCGGTCGAACACGGCGTGCCGACGTCGTACTACGCGACCGCGCAGCTCGCCTGTGACGTTCGCATCGTCGACGACCCGGTGGAGAAGGCGGAGATCCTCAACCGGCAGCTGGGCCACTTCGAGCCGGGCTCGGCGCGGCTCCCGGTGTCGGCGGAGGACGATCCCGACCGGCGGCACCTGCCCGGCATCCGCGGGATCGAGCTGACGGTCACCGAGGTCCGGGCGAAGTTCAAGTACGGCGGCAACAAGGAGGCCGGCCACCGGAGAGAGATCGCCGCCCGGCTGGAGGAGCGCGGGAGCCGGGCGGACATCGCGGCCCGTGGTCACCTCCTCCGGCGCGTGTAGATACCGTTAAGACCTGGTGTGCCGGGAAGTCCGGTCGGCTCTGTCCTTGGTGATGCGTCAAGTGAAGAGGCAGTGTCGTGACAGGCGTTGAACCGTTCGGGCTGGCGATATTGCTGGTCGCCGTGATCGGCACGGTGGCCGTACTGTCCAACCGGTTCAGCGAACGCCTGCGCATCCCGGCTCCAGCGATCTTCCTCGTATGCGCAGCGGTCGCCTCCGACATCTGGCCCCGGCTCGGTGCGGTGCCCATCCCGACGGTCGAGCAGGTCGTGACCGTGGCGCTGGCGGTCATCCTCTTCGACGGCGGCATGCACATCGGGCAGCGCCGGTTCCGGGCCGCGGCCGGAGCCACGATATGGATCGGCGTGGCCGGCACTCTCGTCACCGCCGCGGCCCTGGCGCTCCTCGCCCACTACGCGTTCGGCATCGACTGGCGCATCGCGATGCTGCTCGGCACCGCGCTCGCCCCCACCGACCCCGCCGTGGTGTTCTCCGTGCTCGGCCGGCGGGAGATCGCCGGACGTACCGGCACCCTGCTGGAGGGCGAGTCCGGGGCGAACGACCCGGTGGGCATCGCGCTGATGGTGGCGTTGCTGAGTGCGAGGGGCGCGGGCCTGTCGGCGGCCGGCCAGGTCACGGTCGAGTTCGTGCAGCAGATGGCCATCGGGGCGGCCGTGGGCGTCGCGGGCGGCATGGCGCTGCTGATCTTCATGCGGCGCGTGCCGCTCCCCAGCGAGGGCCTGTACGCGCTGCGCGTGCTCTTCGGCGCCCTCGTGATCTACGGCCTGGCGACGGTCGCGCACGGCTCGGGCTTCCTCGCCGTCTTCGCGGCGGGCATCCTGCTCGGCGACGAACGGGCGCCGTACAAACGGGAGATCGAGCGGTTCCACTCCTCACTGGCCAGCCTCGGCGAGATCATCGCGTTCACCATGCTCGGTCTCACGATCAGCATCGCGGGGCTGTGGGAGGGCGGCGTGTGGTGGATCGGGCTGCTCCTCGCCGTCGCGCTGGCCTTCGTCATCCGGCCGCTGTTCGTCGGGCTGCTGCTGCTGCCGGTACGGCTCCGGCGGCGTGAGCGGATTTTCGTCCTCTGGACCGGGCTGAAGGGCGCGGTGCCGATTCTGCTCGGCACCTTCATCCTGCAGGCGGGCATCCCGGGCGCGCGCCGCGTGTACGAGATCATCTTCGTCGTCGTGGCGTTCTCCGTGATCGTGCAGGGCGGGCTGGTGCCGGCCCTCGCCCACCGCCTCGGCATTCCGCTGCGGGTCGTCGAGCCCGAGCCGTGGAGCCTGGGCGTCCGGTTCCAGGAGGAGCCGGAGGGCCTGCATCGCTACGAGGTGAAGCCCGGCTCGGCCGCCGACGGCGTGACCGTGGACGACCTGCCCTGCGGCGAGGACGCCTGGGTCAGCTTCGTCATCCGCGACGGGCGTCTCGTCCCGGTGCGCGCCGACACCGAGATGCGGGCGGGCGACGAGGTGCTCGTGCTGGCGGACGACGCCCCCCACCTGGAGGCCGTCTTCACCCAGAAGACGGACAACTCTTCAAACGAATGACAAGCACTGACATCGTGTCAGCATTCTTTGAGATAGCCTTACATGTTGCGCGTCTCCGCACTGGGCTCGGACCCCCACCCTTAGGGAGGAGCCAACTGAGTGGAGGCATTGTGAAGATCGGCGTACCACGCGAGATAAAGAACAACGAGTACCGCGTGGCGATGACGCCCGCGGGTGTGCATGAGCTGGTGCGGCACGGTCACGAGGTGCTCGTCGAGCGGCGCGCCGGCGCCGGCTCGTCGATTTCGGATGAGGACTACATCGGCGCGGGCGCGAAGATCCTCGAGAGCGCCGACGACGTGTGGGCCGCCGGCGACCTGATCCTGAAGGTCAAGGAGCCGATCGCGGACGAGTACCACCGGATGCGCAAGGGCCAGACGCTCTTCACCTACCTCCACCTCGCCGCCTCCCGCGCGTGCACGCAGGCCTTGCTCGACTCCGGGGTGACCTCGGTCGCGTACGAGACCGTGCAGCTGCCGAACCGGTCGTTGCCGCTGCTGGCCCCCATGTCGGAGGTTGCCGGGCGGCTGGCCCCGCAGGTCGGCGCGTACAACCTGATGCGCTTCAACGGCGGCCGCGGCGTGCTCCCGGGCGGCGTGCCCGGCGTCGCACCGGCCAGGGTGGTGGTGATCGGCGGCGGGGTGTCCGGCCTGAACGCCGCCCAGATCGCGGTCGGCATGGGCGCCGACGTGACCATCATGGACATCAGCATCGACCGGCTCCGCCATATCGACGCGATCTACCAGGGCCGCCTCAAGACCCTCATCTCCAGCGCCTACGCCATCGAGCAGGCCGTGCTCGACGCCGACCTCGTCATCGGCGCGGTGCTGATCCCCGGCGCGAAGGCGCCGACCCTGGTCTCGAACGACCTCGTCTCGCGGATGAAGCCGGGCTCCGTGCTCGTGGACATCGCCATCGACCAGGGCGGCTGCTTCGAGGACTCGCGGCCCACGACGCACGACGAGCCGACGTACAAGGTGCACGACTCGGTGTTCTACTGCGTCGCGAACATGCCGGGATCGGTCCCGAACACCTCGACGTACGCGCTGACGAACGTCACGCTGCCGTACGCGATCGCGCTGGCCGGCAAGGGCTGGCAGCAGGCCGCCAGGGGCGACCAGGCGCTGGCGCTCGGCGTCAGCACCCACGAGGGACAGCTGATCAGCGTCCCGGTGGCCGAGGCCCACGACCTCGGGTACGTCTCGCTGGACGACCTTCTCGTCTGAACCGCCTCCATCCCCCCGCTGCTCCAGCGGACCGCGATCACCGGCGTCCGGCAGTGACAGGCCCGGCCCCTCGGGCGCCTGCCGGCCCTACTCGCTCCCGTAGGGTTCTTCTATGGGCGAACTCATCCTGATACGGCACGGCGAGACGGAGTGGAGCCGTACCGGCCGCCACACCGGGCGCACCGACGTCGCCCTGACGCCGCGCGGAGAGGAGCAGGCCCGCTCGCTCGCGCCGTCGCTCGCCGACCGCAAGATCGTACTCACTCTGGTCAGCCCGGCGCGGCGGGCGCGGCACACGGCCGAACTCGCCGGGCTCGCCGACGCGGAGACCGACGAGCGGTTGTGGGAGTGGGACTACGGCGCCTATGAGGGGCGCACCACCCAGCAGATCCGCGAGGAGCGTCCGGGCTGGTACCTCTGGCGCGACGGGGTCATCGGCGGCGAGACCCCCGAACGGATCGCCACCCGGGTGGACGCGGTGCTGGACCGGGTGAGGCCATACCTCGCCGACGGGGACGTCGCGCTCGTCGCGCACGGTCACGTGCTACGGGTGCTGACCGCGCGCTGGCTGGACCTCCCGCCCGCCGACGGGCGCCTTTTCAAACTGGACACCGGTACGCTCTCCACGCTCGGCACCGAACACGAGCAACCCGTGATCAGCTCCTGGAACGTCCCGCCTCGTTGAGGTACGACGTAGTCGACGCGGCATATGTCGAGTTCGAGGCCATGCCCGTCGGAGCCCCCGGCAGGGCGATGGTGCGGCACTCAGCGGCGGCTCGCGGCGGAGTCAGGATGCGGCGGCCAGGCCCGGCACGGCCTCGCGGGTCAGCCTCCGGGCCCGCCTGGCGTCCGGCGAGTAGCGCCACGGCTCGGGGACGACCTGGGTGCCCCGGTAGAGCGCCTTGAGCGTGGTCGTCGCCCAGAGATCCTCCAGCGGCGTGGCCGGCAGGCCGTACATGCGGCGGGCCCACCGCGGCAGAGTCGCGATCACGAGAGTCGCGATGCCGGGCGCGGCCAGCTTCAGCGGCAGCAGCTGACGCGGCACCGCGGGATTGAAGAGACGGCGCAGCCCCTCCTTGGCCTCGCCGCAGGCGTAGATCCTGGTACGCATCTCCGCGTAGTACGCCTTCATCTCCGCGACCGAGGCGGGGATGTCCGCGGGATCCAGGCCCACCACCTCCCCGGCTCTGCGCTGTTCGTCGACGAAGGCGTCGGCGTCGCCGGGTGTCAGCGGCACCCCGGCACGCCGTGCGACGTCGAGGTAGGAGTCCACCTCACCCATGTGCACCCAGAGGAGGTTCTCCGGCGCGTCGACCGGGAAGGTCACGCCGGTGTCCATGTTGAGTCCGGTCAGCTTGGAGTGCAGCGTGCGGATCCGGCGGCCCACCCGCTCGACCTCGTCGAGGGTGCCGTAC
Source organism: Actinoallomurus sp. (assembly GCA_025964625.1). GTDB lineage: Bacteria > Actinomycetota > Actinomycetes > Streptosporangiales > Streptosporangiaceae > Actinoallomurus. Next base: position 22,266 of record JAOPYL010000344.1, read on the forward strand.
GTGCGGACGCGGACGAACTCGATCGTGCGGCCGAGCCGCGCCCATGCCGCCCGGGGGTCCATCAGCTCGGAGTTCTGGGCGGTCCCCCACATGGACGGCGGGTGCAGCGCCTGCAGGATCAGCGCCCGGAAGCCGCCGACCATCTGTACCGGCTCGGCCATCACACGCCAGGTGACGGAGCCGGGGCCGAACAGCCCGTAATCCTCGCTCATCGTTCACGCCCCAGAGACAGCCCGGATCCGAGCAAATCACCAAAAGGAGGTAAGTAAGGCTTACTACCCGGAAGCTTCGCGTATCACACCTGGTCGGTGAGTGGACTCCCAGGCAGGTCGCGCCGAAGGTCAGTCCGTGGTCTGCTCCCGCACCCACGACAGGTAGTCGGCGCTGCCGGCCACGACCGGCGTGGCGATGATCTCGGGCGTGTCGTAGGAGTGCTGCTCGGTGATCTGGGCGGCGAGGTCCTGGAAGCGGTCGGTGGTGGTCTTGAACAGCACCATCCATTCCTCCGCCGACTCGATCTCACCCTCCCACCAATAGGTGCTGGCGATCGGGCCGACCAGCTGGGCGCAGGCCGCGAGGCGTTCCGTCACCGCCGACTTGGCGATCTCGGCGGCCTCCTTGCGTGAATCGGTGGTCGTCGTCACCTGGACGTACGCCTCGGGCATCAACGGCTCCTTCCCCCGCTCATGCCGCCAGCTTGTCACAGACTCCCGCATCCGGGCGGGAAGGCCGCCGGTCGCGACGAGCGCGGCACGGCGGCCTTGGGCCCAGCGCGGCTCCGAGGAGCGTGAGGCGGCGGCCTAGGGGGCGGTGAGCGAGGTCAGGAAGGCGGCGGCGAGCGCGGCGCGCTCGACCATGCCCGACACCGTGGCGTGCTCGTCACGGGCGTGGGCGCCGGCCCCGACCGCACCGAACCCGTCGAGGACCGGGCAGCCGAGCGCGGCGGCGAAGTTGCCATCGCTGGCGCCGCCGACCGCCGTCTCCCGCAGCTCGATCCCGAGTTGCCCGGCGAGTGACCGGGCCCGCTCGAACAGCTCGGCGATCGCCGGCGTCCGGGCCATGACCGGCCGGTTCCAGCCGCCGTCGAGCCGCACCGTCACGCGCGGATCGCCCGGCCGCCAGCCGGTGAACGCGCGCTCGACCCGGTCGGCCTCCGCCTGGTCGGCCACGCGTACGTCGATGCCGGCGTGGGCCGACCCGGCGGTCACGTTGCGGCGGGTGCCCCCGCTGACCACTCCGACGTTGACCGTCGTGCCCGCCGCCAGGTCGGTCAGCGCGGTCAGCGCGGTCACCATCTCGGCCAGTGCGGTGACCGCGCTCGCGCCGGCGGTCGGGTCGAGCCCCGCGTGCGCCTCCACCCCGGTCAGCGTCACGTCGAACAGCCCGACCCCCTTGCGCGCGGTCTTGACCGCGCCGTCGGCACTCGCCTCGAACACCAGGACCGCGGCGGCGTCGCGACAGCTGTCCTCGATCACGGGACGGGACGCCGGGCTGCCGATCTCCTCGTCGCCGTTCAGGACCAGGCGCAGCGGCGGGCAGGCCAGCCCCGCCGCCCGCAGCGCGAGTACCGCCCAGACCGCCTGGACGAGTCCGGCCTTCATGTCGAACACGCCCGGCCCGCGGATCACGTCGCCGTCCACGGCGAACGGCAGCTCGCCGAGCGTGCCGAGCGGCCACACGGTGTCGTAGTGCGCGAGCACCACGACCGTGCCGGCGTCCGCACCGTCCTGGGTCCCGGTGTAGTCGAGCACGACCGTGTCGCCGTGGGCCCCGCCCGGCTCGGTGCGGATGGCAGCGGGTGGGCCGAGACGGCGCTCCACCCAGGAGAGGACCCAGTCCCGGCCGGCCGACAGCGCCGCCAGGTCGTCGCTGGGGGTCTCCAGCCGCACGTAGTCGCCGAGGTCGTCCAGCATGTCCTGGGTGTGGGCGTCCACCCACTGCCGCAGTGCGGCGACGTCGGCGGCGGGAATGGCGGGGACGCTCATCGGGCGGCCTCCTTCGTGGCGATGGCGTCGAGTACGCCCAGGCGCGACTCGCTCATGGAGATGGGCTGGGCCTCGACCTCCGCGAGCTGCTCCAGCAGGGCCCGCAGCACGGGAACGTCGATGTGGTGCCGATCCGCGGCGGCGAGCACCGGCGCGTAATGGGTCGGCACCTCGGTCGCGCGGTGGCGCACCGCGATGTCGCGCCAGATGCCGCTCCGGGTCTTGGTCTGCGTGCGCAGCCATGCCACCAGCCGGTCGGTGGCGGCATCGGCTCCGGCCGGGCTCGCCGCCGGGCCGGTGTACGCCGTCGGCTCGAACGCGTCGAACGGCTCCAGGATGATCCCCTCGGCGGTCGCGACCGCGAGCACCTCGCGGACGAGCGCGTGCCCGGCCGGCCGATGCCGGTCCAGCAGGTCGCCCATCGCGTCATCGGCCAGCGCGGTGGCGGTCAGCATGGCCCCGAAGCCCAGCTTGGCCCACAGGTACCCGGCGACGTTGGCGGTGACGACGGCGGGTCCCCACGCGCTCAGGTCGGCGGCCAGCTCGCGCACCCGCTCGGTGACGGCCCCGCTCATCTCACCGATCGCGATGGCCCCCGCGCCGCCGTCGTTGATCACCCCTGGGGCGACGACGTCGGCGAACAGGTCGACGAACGCGCCGACCGTGCGCTCGGCGCCGACGTGGCCGGCGATCAGATCCTCGTTCAGGCCGTTCTGCAGGCTGACGACGTAGCCGTCCGCGGCGAGGTGGGCCGCCAGCCACCCGGCGGCGGTGTCGGTGGCGTGCGCCTTCACGGCGAGCAGCACCCGCCGGAGCGGCACGCTCACCTCCTCGGGTGTGAGGGCCGCCGCGACGGGCTGCCGCTCGCGTACGCCGCCGCGTTCCACGACGATGCCGTCGCGGGCGATGGCGCGGGCATGGTCCGCGTCGGTGTCCACGATGGTCACCGGATGGCCCGCCCTGGCCAGGTGCCAGGCGATGGTGCCACCGATCGCGCCCGCGCCGACGACGGTGTATTCACGGGGGGGCAGGCTCACAGCGCCGCTCCTTCACTGGTCATGCTGGTCGCGCCCGCGGGCGCCTGGACGTCGGTCAGTTCCGGCCAGTGCGCCGGGAGCGTGGTCGTGCCCGCGGACGCGCCGCCGTCGACCCGCACGATCGAGCCGGTGACCCATTCCGCGGCCGGGGACACCAGCCAGGCGACCGCGGCGGCGATGTCGCCGGGCCGGCCACGCCTGCCCAGCGGGTTGACCGCGACCGCCGCGGCGTACTCCTCGGTCACGGGGTTGGCCGTGCTGTCGACGGTGACGAATCCGGGGCTGACCGCGTTGACCCGGATGCCGGCTCCGCCGAGTTCGATCGCCGCCGCCTTCGTCAGCATCTCCACCGCCGCCTTCGACGTGCTGTAGTGGGCCGCGCCCGGCCGGGCACGGAGCGCCGAGCCGGAGCTGATGTTCACCACGCTGCCGGGCCGGCCGGCCCCGATGGCCAGCTCGGCGAAGGCGCGGGTGGCCAGCATGGGGGCGCGCACGTTGACCGCCTGAACCTGGTCCCACACCTGCGCGTCCAGCTCGAGAAAGGCCCTGGCCGGGTAGATGCCGGCGGCGTTGACGAGCGCGTCGACGGGACCGCCGGCCTCCCACGCCTCCCGGACCATCCGGTCCGGCGCGGCGGGGTCGGACAGGTCGGCGACGAGCATTCTGGCCGGGGTGGCGAGACAGGCGAGAGACTCGCGCAGCTGGGGCTCCCGCAGGTCGACCCCGGTCACCGTCCAGCCGTCGGCGGCGAACGTCGCCGCCACGGCGGCACCGATCCCGCTTCCGGCGCCTGTGACGAGGATATGACGGCTCACCCGATCTCCTTTCCCTTGGTCTCCGGCATCGTCGCGTACACCACGATGCCGATCACCGCCGCTATCGCGGTGTAGATCCATACCTTGTCGCGGTGGCCGTGGGTGGCCAGCCACGTCGTTACGTACGGCGCGGTGCCGCCGAAGATCGCCACGGCCAGCGCGTACGGCAGGCCGATCCCGGTGGTGCGCACCTCGGCCGGGAACTGCTCCGCCATCACCACCGCGCAGTTGGCCGAGTAGCCCACCATGAAGACGACCCCGGCCAGCTCGACGAGCAGCAGCGACCAGAAGCCGCCCCCGATGAGCTGGAACGACGGCCAGGAGAGCAGCAGGAATCCGACGGCGAAGACGAGCATCGTGGGCTTGCGGCCGAACCGGTCCGAGAGCATGCCGCCGAACGGCAGCATGACCAGGAAGGCGGCGATCGCGAGCGTGTTGGCCAGGAAGGCCTGGTTGAGCGGCACGCCTTCCGCGGCGTGGGCGTACCCGGGCATGTAGCTGACCCAGATGTAGTAGAGCAGCGTGCCCGCGATCGTGATGCCGGCGACGCGCAGGGCGGCCCGCGGGTGGTTGACCAGCATGTCCTTCACCGGCGTCGGCCGGGCATCGCCCGCGCGGCGCTCGGCGACCTCGGTGAAGGCGTCCGTCTCCTCGACGGCGGCCCGCAGCCACAGCCCGACGAGTCCGAGCAGGCCGCCGACGGCGAACGCCGTCCGCCAGCCCCACGTCGTCAGCGCCCCGTCGCTGAGCGTGCTGGTGAGCAGGGTGCCGAGCAGTGAGGCGATGAGAGTGCCGGCGCCGACCGAGACCTGCTGCCAGGACCCGATGAACGCGCGCCTGCTCGGGGCGGCCGACTCGATGAGGAACGCCGACGAGGTGCCGAACTCGCCCCCGGCGGAGAAACCCTGGAGGAGCCGGGCGAGGAGGAGTACGGCCGGGGCGACGAGGCCGATGGCGCTGTAGGGCGGGCAGACCGCGACCAGGAGTGCGGCGCCCGCCATCATCGAGATGGTCAGCGTCATGCCCGCCTTGCGGCCACGGCGGTCGGCGTAGCCGCCCAGCACTGCCGCGCCGATCGGCCGCATGAGGAAGCCGACGGCGAACACGGCCAGCGTGGCGAGCAGGTCGGCCGTCTTGTCGCCCTTGGGGAAGAACTGCGAGGCGAAGATCGGCGCGAACGCGGAGTAGACGGCCCAGTCGACCCACTCGACGGTGTTGCCGACCGCGCCGGCGATGACGGCGCGGCGCTGCTTGGCGGTCATGCTCACGGCCGGCGAGCGCGGGCCGACAGCGGTGGTCGCGGTCACGGTGGACCCCTTTTGGTGGTGACGAGGTTGAACAGGACGGCCAGGCTCAGCCGGCGGCCGGGAGAGGCTCGGAGAGCTCCGTGCGGACGTGCTCGGCGATCTGGGCGTGGGTGGCGAACCACACGTCGTCGCGGGCGCCGATGTGGTCGAGCAACCCGGTGAGAACCACCATCCGCGCCCGGTGGCCGATGATGTGCGGGTGCATGGTGAGCTGGAACAGCCCGCCGTCGGCGCGTGCGGCGTCGAACTCGTCGCACCACAGTCGCAGCACGTCACGGGGCGGGGTGTAGGGGCGCAGCGAGCCGTAGCGCTCCATCATGAAGTACGGCGCGTCGTCACGGATCCACTCGACCGGCAGCTCGACGATCCCCGTGGGCCTGCCGTCGGCGAGCAGCTCGTAACAGTCGTCGTCGGCCATCAGCGACGAGTCGTAGACCAGCCCGAGCTCGGCGATGATCTCGAGTGTGGCGTCGGAGAAGTCCCAGGACGGCGTGCGCACCCCGACCGGGCGTACCCCGGTGATGTCCTCGAGCGTGTCGAGGGCCCGGGCGGCCAGCTCCCGCTCGTCGGCCGGCGCGAGCAACATGTTGCGTTCGTGGATCCAGCCGTGCGCGGCGATCTCGTGGCCCGCGGCGACGTAGGCCCGGGCCTCCTCCGGATGCAGCAGCGCGGACACCGCGGGCATGAAGAAGGTGGCCGGCACGCCGTGCTTCTCCAGCGCGGCGAGGATCCGGGGCGCGGCGACACGTGAGCCGTACTCCCCCTGGGCGAGCTTGCCGGGGCGGGTCTCACCCTCGCGGAGCGGGATCGTCTCGTGGTCTGAGTCGAATGACAGCGCAACCGCGACCTTCGCGCCGTTCGGCCACGGCGGGGCGAGCCGGCGGCCCGCCCGGACGCGCTCCACGTGCCCGCGCCAGGTCGCCTCGTCCCACTGCCAGGGTTCGGTCACGGCGTTCAATGACTGCTCCTCTCGGTAACGGTCTCGGCCAGCCGCGGCGGCGGGATCGGCACCCAGGCGCGCTTCAGCGTGTCGAGCTGCAAGGTCGTGTCGGCGCGCCGCACACCGGGCAGGGCGCCGACCACGTCGGTGGTGAAGCGATACAGGTCGGCGAAGTGCCGCAGTGACACCTGGCCGCAGAGGTTGAACCGGCCGGCGGTCGCCGACAGGTACTTGATGCCGGAGTTCCCCGCCAGTTGCCGCCCGGCGGCCTCCAGGTGGGCGGGCTCGACGTCGAGCCACAGCATGAACTCCACGGCGAAACCGAGGAGAGCCGGCTCGACGACGGTACGGAAGCGCAGGCAGCCGCGGGCCACCATCGAATCGATGCGGCGTGCCACCGTCGACTCGCTGGCGCCCACCCGCCCGGCGAGCTCCTTGACCGGCATCCGGCCGTCCTCGCCGAGCTCGGCGGCGATGGCGAGCTCGAGGTCGTCGAGCCGGTCCGGCGGGCGTTCCCACACCTGGTCCTCGAACGGGCGCACCGGCTGGGGACGCAGCAGCGCACCGGAGGCCGGGTCGAGCAGCCCGGTGTCCCAGTCGTGGGCGGAGGTGAAGGTCCGCATCACGGTGAACGTCTCGGTCTCGGTGAGCTGATCGCGGCCCCGCATGTCGTGGACGGGCAGTTGCGTCAGGTGGCGGTGGGTCGGCACGACGAACTCGGCCACGGCGTCGGCGCCGCCGGTCACGACCGCCACGAAACGCGCCTCGGGCCGGGCGGCCAGCCCGGCGGCGACGTCCTCGGCGGTCCCCGGCCGGCACGACACCCGGACCAGCACCGGGACCCCGAGACCGGAGCGCAGCACATCGACCACGCCGATCACGCGGGCCGCACGGCGCTCCCGCAGCGCGGCGAAACGGCGCTGCACGGTCGACTCGCTCACCCCGATGGCGCGCGCCACGAGGTGCCAGGGAGCGCGGCCGTCGAGCTGGAGGGCGGCCACCAGGAGGCGATCGAGCTCGCCGAGCTCTTCATCACCGGTCATCTGGACATCTTGGCTGACGGATCACGGCAAATACAAGTCCTAAATGACGAAATCCCGCATAGTGTAAGCTCTGACGCTGTTTTCTCCCAGAGACTCGAAAATCGCTTCCGGCGTGCCGCCGAGAGTACGTGCGCATCGCCGGGCATACGGAACAGGCGGCCTGCCCCGTCTCGGGGCAGGCCGCCTGGGCGGCTCACGATGACCTCGCCGGCCCTCCGGGGACGCTCAGCCGGCGGCGTCGGCCGGAGTGCCCTGGCCGGGCGTCAGCGCGCAGGGGTGACGACCAGCGCGCTGCCGCCGTGGCGGCGGGTCCGCTCGGCGACGGCCTCGACCTTCCCTCCGCCGAGGAACTCCAGGCCGGTGGCCGAGCCGATCACGCCCGCGGGCGGGCCGGGGAAGAGCGCCAGGTCCTGCCCCTTGGCCTTGAGGGCGGCGCCGTACTGGTCGATGAACGCCTGCTCGGCGAAGGTCTGTGGCGTGTTCCGCTGGGTGGCGCGCGGTGCGTCGACCGCCTGCGGCAGGGTCATGCCCAGGTCGATGCGGTTCATGAGGATCTGCAGCACGGTCGTGATGATCGTCGATCCGCCCGGGGAGCCGACCGCGAGCATCGGGCGGCCCTTCTTCAGCACGATCGTCGGCGCCATGCTGCTGCGCGGCCGCTTGCCCGCTGCGGGCAGGTTCGGGTCGGGGAAGCCGGCCGGCGTGGACGAGGTGAAGTCGAAGTCGGTCATCTCGTTGTTGAGGAGGAACCCGCGGTGCGGCACCGTGATCCCGCTGCCGCCGAACTGTTCGATCGTCAGCGTGTACGAGACGACATCGCCCCACTTGTCGGCGACGACGAGATGGGTGGTCTGCGGACCTTCGTACGGAAGTCGCTGGCTCGCGCCCTTCGGCGCCGCGCAGCCGTGGGCGTTCAGGTCGCCCGGCGCGACCGGGGCCTTGGCGGCCTGGTCCGGTTTGATCAGACAGGCGCGCGAGCGGGCGAACCCGTCGGAGAGCAGCGTCTTCAGCGGCACCTTCGCGTACGCGGGGTCGCCGACGTACGCGCCACGGTCGGCGTAGGCGAGCTTGGAGGCCTCCAGGTAGGTGTGCAGCGCCTGGACGGTGTCCTTGAACGGGACGTTCTTCATGATGTTCAGCGCCTCGCCGACCGTGGACCCGCCGGAGGAGGACGGGGCCATGCCGTAGACGTCGAGGCCGCGATAGTTCACATGCGTCGGGTCGCGCGGCACGACCCGGTAGGCCGCGAGATCGGAGGGCTGTACCACACCGGGCCGTACGTTGCGGGTCGCCTTCGGGTCGACCGGCGGGTGCCGCACGGTGTTCGCGATCTCCGTGCCGAGCTCACCGCCGTAGAACCAGCCGAGGCCCCGCCTGGCGATCTCCTGATATGTCCTGGCGAGGTCGGGGTTGCGGAACGTCGAGCCGACGGCCGGCGGCTTCCCGCCGGGCAGGAAGAGCTCTCTCGTCGGCACGATGTCCTTGAACCGGTCGGCGTTGAGCTGGGTCTGGTCGTAGAACTCCTGGTCGACCGTGAAGCCCTGCTCGGCCACCGTGATGGCGGGCTGGAGCAGCGTGCTCAGCCGGCGGGTGCCGAAGCGGCGCAGCGCCGAGTCCCAGGTGGCCAGCGTGCCCGGCACACCCACGGAAAGACCGCTGGTCACCGCGTCGGCGAACGGCAGCGGCTGCCCGGTCTTGGGGTCGATGAAGATGTTCTTCGTCATCTTCGCCGGGCCGGTCTCGCGGCCGTCGAAGGTGGAGACCTTATGGGTGCGCGCGTCGTAGTAGGTGAAGTAGCCGCCCCCGCCGATGGCCGAGACGTACGGTTCCGTCACGCCGAGCGTCGCGGCGGCGGCGACCGCCGCGTCGACGGCGTTGCCGCCGCGCCTGAGCACCTCGATCCCGCTCCTGCTGGCATCGAGGTCCACGCTCGACACCGCTCCGCCGTACCCGACCGCGACCGCCTGCTTCTGGTACCCCGTGACGGGCGGTGCGGCCGTGTGCGCCTGCGCGGGCACGGTCAGGGTCAGGGACGCCAGCGCGACAGCGGTGAGTCCGAGGACGGCATGGCTACGGCGCATTGCATCTCCTGACCCGAGGGAACGCGTCCCCCAACCTTGCCACCGCGCGACGCGAAGATCCACGAGATCGGCCAATGATGGTCATACCCGGTCGTGCACCCGCATTGCCGATGACAGGGTCACGCGAGGCCCCGTACCGCTCGGCACGCTCCGCTTCGGGGTGACAGGAGCCCCGCGGAGGGGTACGTGCCAGGGAGAGCGCCTCTGGTCGCCGGCACGCGGTCCCGAACACCGTGGATCGGCCGGCATCCGGCCGTGCGGGGGGGGCGTACCCAGGATCGCGGAACGGCCGGGAATTCACCGACATGAGTACGGCCACGCCATGATGGCCGATCAGCCAAGGAGCAACGAACATGACTCTCATGACAGGCGAGGCGACCCTCGGCCGCCGCGCCCCGGAATCTCTGATCCCGGCCACCCTATTCAGCAGGCTGGTCGGGCGGATAGTACGTGACGCGAACGTCGACCGGCAGCTGGCGGAGCGCATCATGCGGCAGGCCCTTGCGTTCCTGCTGGCCTGCGCCCGCAACCCCGACACCCCTCTCGCGCCGTCGAGAACGGTCGACAAGGGCTGGCACGCCTTCATCCTGCACACTCGCGAATACGCTGACTTCTGCCAGGACGTGGCAGGCCGTTTCATCCACCACGCGCCCGACGACGAACCGGACGGCGACCGCATCGATACGGCGGCGCGGACCGAGATGACCGTCGACGTCATGCGGCAGACCGGACTACCGGTCGATGAGGAACTCTGGTCCGGACACCAGGCCTCGTGTTCTTCCAAGTGCCAGGGCTGCTGCTCGGACCACCCGTAGCGGGGAGAAGACCGCGACCAGGGGTGCGGTCAGGTCTCGGGACGGCTCAGCGCTGCAGGAACGGGGTCAGCAGGCCGGGCAGGGCGGCCTCGGCCGTGCGCAGCGCCTCACCCAGTTCGACGTCCTGCACCTCGACACGCTGGCGGCCGGCGGCGGTCGTCGCGACCAGCGTGGCCAGGCCGGCCCGCCGCTGGAAGAACGAGCGCCGCAGGTTCCAGCCGATGATCCCATCACAGGACAGCGCGCTGCGGCGCCGTACGAGCGACCCCCGGCGGCTCACCAGGGTCGCCCCGCGGACCGCGTGGCCGAGAGCGTACGCGCGGTCGAACGCGAGCAGCGCCGCGGCCGGCGGGAGCGCCAGGGAGAGCTGCCAGGCCCACGGGGGGAGCACGCCCAGCGCCCACAGGGCGAGGGACGCCGCGACGATGAGCGCCGCGACGCCGACCGCGCGGGAGAACCGGCGCCACGTCGCGCGCGGGCCATGCGGGCTCAGCGGGCAGGTCAGCGGGGCGGCGTCGCCCAGGACCTCCGCGGCCACCCGTTGGGCCTCCTTCCGGGGACCGGGGGGCAGCAGCAGCGATCCGCCGCGCTCCGCGCCACGGCCGACGCGCAGGCCGGTGGTGATGGCGATGCAGCGGGCCCCGCGCACGGCGCGCAGCAGCAGCGGCTCGCTGAGCTCGACGCCACGCAGCCGGCGTTCCTCGATCGTGATCGCCCGCGTGGTGATGAGGCCGCGCGTGATGTGCAGCGTGCCGGCGCTGTTGCGGCTGAGACGGAACCGGTAGAAGGCCAGGACGTACCCGATGGTCGAGGCGACGGCGACGGCCACCACCAGCGCGGCCACCAGCATCGCGATCTCCGCGGTCACCGGCGCCCGCTCCCAGCGATCCAGCAGTGTGCTGAGCGGGCCGAGCCGTCCCGGATCGAGATGGGCCTCGTTCGCCGCCCGGCCCGCGACTCCGGCGATGACGCCGACGGTGACCAGGCCGGTCAGCGTGAACGGGCCGTACCTCACCCAGCCGGTCGGCACGCGCGCCAGCAGCGTCTGCCGGGGCGGCGCGGACACCTCGGCCGCCTGGGGCGGTCCGGCCGCCGGCCTGTGCAGCAGCTCGTCGCGGAGCCCGGCGGCCTCGACGGCGTGGAGCGCGTCGAGCTTCACGCCGTCGTCCTTACGGTCGGTGCGGCCCGTGCCGACCTCGATCTTGGCGAGCCCCAGCGAGCGGTGCAGGGCGTTGGCGGTGACGTCGACGGTGCGGATCCGGTCCCGCGGGACGGTCAGCACCTGGCGCCGGACGAACCCCTTGCGCACCTGCACCTGCTCGGGCGTGACGCGGTACGTCGTGGTGAACCAGCGCAGCATGCCCGCACCCACCACGAAGGCGGCGCCGGCCAGGCTCCACCACGACCCGTGGCCGCCCGCCGTGCCGGCGAACACCAGGCCGATGAGCACCGGCCAGGCCCGCAGCAGCTCCTGGATCGGGTGGATCACGAGCATCCGCGTGGACAGGCGCCGCCACTCCTCCGTGCCGTGAGTCGCGGTCATGTGGCGTCGCCCGGGTCGCCGTGGGCGCCCTCGGTCAGTTCGTCCACCAGCCGCCGCGCGGTCTGGTGGTCGAGGCCATGGATCTTCAGCGGGCCGGCCGCCGACGCCGTGGTCACGGTGACGTTGGCCAGGCCGAACAGCTGCTCGAGCGGCCCGCGCTGGCTGTCGACGGTCTGGACGCGGGAGACGGGCGCGATACGCCGCTCCTGGTTGAACCAGCCGGACTGGGTGTACACCGCCTCCGGTGTCGCCTCCCAGCGGTGCACACGGAAACGCCACTGCGGCATGATGACGACGTGCGCCGCGGCGAGCACCATCGTGAGCACCAGACCGGCGACGTGCCAGCTCAAGCGGCCCTCGTCCTGGAGCATCCAGATGACCTGCGCGGCGAGTGGAATCAGCCAGCCTGCCAGAGCGCGGAGCGTCCAGTAGCCGATCGCTTTGCGGCTGACAAGGTGACGCGGTGGCCGGAGCCCCGCCTCGGTTGACTGCATGGTAGGAATCCTGGCAGAGATCCGCCGCCTCAGCCCAGAGCGGCAGGTCCCGGTTTCAACCGGTACACATGTCATGGATCTCCATTGCACTCGGTGACTCCGGGCACGTCCTGGACCGGGTCGGCATGTTCGACGCCGAGATCGTTCAGGGGATGAGGACGGACGGCTTCCGAGTCCACCCGCACGCCGATCCGGTTGGCTTTCAGGTCTGTTCACGGATGGTCATCAATGGCAGACTCTGCCCGCATTATGGTGATCGGAGGTGGGGTCCGTGGCGGTCGCGGCGCACTCGGTGAGCCGGCCCACCGTCCGCCGCCGGATCGTGGGCGCACAGCTGCGCCGGTTGCGGGAGGCGGCCGGGATCACGCGGCGGGAGGCCGGAGACGCGATCAAGGCCGGAGAGGCCAAGCTCGGCCGGATGGAACTCGGGCGGGTCGGACTCGACGAGCATGACGTCGTGGAACTGCTCGCGCTGTACGGCATCCAGGACCACGACGAGCGCGACGCGCTCCTCGCGCTGGTCCGGGAGGCGAACCGCCCCGGGTGGCTGCAGGCCTACAGCCGTTCGATGCCGGCCTGGTTCCGTCCGTACGTGGACCTGGAAGAGGCGGCCCAGGTGATCCGGACGTATGAGGTGCAGTTCATTCCCGGGCTGTTGCAGACGGAGGACTACGCCCGCGCCGTCATCGCCCACGGCATGTCCGCGCCGCCGGCGAAAGAGGTCGACCGGCGGGTCGAGCTGCGATTGCGGCGGCAGCGGATCCTGTCCACCCCCACGCCGGCCCGCCTGTGGGCGGTCATCGACGAAGCGGCGCTGTGGCGCCCGATCGGCGGCTCGGACGTCTCACGCGCCCAGCTGCGGGCGCTTCTGGAGGCGGCGCGGCACGAGCACATCACGGTCCAGGTCATGCCGTTCCGGGTGGGAGGTCACGCCGGTGAGGCGGGAGCCTTCACCATCCTGCGCTTTCCCGAGCCCGAACTTCATGACATCGCCTATCTCGAGCAGCTGACGGGCGCGATGTACCTGGAGAAGGACGACGACATGGACCGCTACAGCGGGACGATGGAGCAACTGTGCGTGCAGAGCGCGTCGCCGGAGGAGTCCATGGACCTGATCAGCAAGATCATCCGCGAGATCTGAGCGTCACAGCTGCCGGAGGAGCCGGCTGAGGGTGTCGCGGATGTGGGTGGCGGGTTCGGCGTCGATGCACAACCGCTCCATCACCGCGAGATAGTTATCGACGTCGTCTCGTTTGTCCAGATAAAGCGCACTGGTCAGCTGCTCCAGGT
>JAOPYL010000351.1 GCA_025964625.1 Actinoallomurus sp.
CGTCCGGCTCCGTCGCGACGGCCTGCGGCGTCGGTTCGGCCAGCGGCGTCGCTTCGGGCCGCGATCTCGCGTGGCCGCTTCCCCGGTAGCCGCCGCGGCGCAGCGGCACCCGGGAGGCGACCGCCAGCAGCCACGCCGACAGGACCTGACCGCCGATGATCACGGCGATCGCGACGTAACCGGTCAGGCCGTACCGGCCGGTGACCGCGGCGGCGCCGACGCCGAGGATCGTGCCGCCGAACACGCACACGCCGCCGGGCACGGCGGCGACGGCGAGCCCGGACGACAGGAAGGCCAGGCTCAGTGCCTGCCCGGCCAGGACGACCGCTCCGGCGGCCGGCAATGACAGCCATCCGCTGGAGGCCGCGAACGCGGGACTGGCCAGCACGAGGATCTGCAGCGCCAGGAAGGGGCCCAGCGCGGCGGCGCCGAGCGCGTCGCGCCAGCCGATCGCGGGTGTCTCCACGAGCGGCGTGCGAAGCTGCCACACCAGGGCGGCGGTGGCGCCGCCGACGACGAGGAGGCAGGCCAGCCAGGGCAGAATGCCGGTCCGGGCGGCCGGATCCCAGGTGCCGAAGGCCAGACGCAGCGCCGTCCCGCCGGTCAGGCCGCCGACCACCGCCACCGCGAACCCGGTACCGGACAGGCCGCGGGCCGTCTCGTAGAGCGCCGTCACGGCGAGCATGCCGAACGCGGTGCCCGCGAACGCCAGCCACAACGTCGGCGACAGGGCCTGCATGCCGAGCCGGACCACGAGCAGCCCGCCGACCCCGGCGAGCAGCAGTCCACGGGGCCCGGCCGCGGCGCGCACCGCCAGCGCCAGGAAACCGGCCAGGCACGCGACGGTGATCGCGCCGGACGCGGTGACCGCACCGGACGTCTCGGCGAGGTGACCGAACGGGGCGAACGCGGTCCGCAGCACCTCGGTGAGGACCGCCATGGTGACAGCGACGAGCAGGACGCGGGAGAACTCCCGAGGAACGACCGGGGGCCCCGCCGGTGCGGCGGGACCCCCAGGACGAACGCGTGAGTCAGAATCGACCATATGCGGTTTGTCTACTCCTGGCCGCCGGACAGCTTCTCCCGCAGGGCCGCGAGGGCCTCATCAGAGGCGAGCGCGCCGCCACCGCCGGTGTCACCGCCCTGCTGCTCCTCAGTGTTGTAGGACTGCGGTCCGGCCGCCTCGGCCTCGGCCTTGCGGGCCTCCTCGACCTGCTTCTTGTGGGCGTCGAAGCGGGTACGCGCCTCTGCGTACTGCCGCTCCCACGTCTCACGCTGCTGGTCGAAGCCCTCGAGCCAGTCGCCGGTCTCGGAGTCGAAGCCCTCGGGGTACTTGTAGTTCCCCTCGGTGTCGTACTCGGCCGGCATGCCGTAGAGCGTCGGGTCGAACTCCTCGTCGGTGAACGTGCCACCGCCCTCGTTGGCCTGCTTCAGCGAGAGGCTGATGCGGCGCCGGTCGAGGTCGATGTCGATGATCTTGACGAAGATCTCGTCGCCGACCTGCACGACCTGCTCCGGGATCTCCACGTGGCGCTCGGCCAGTTCGGAGATGTGCACCAGGCCCTCGATGCCCTCCTCGACACGGACGAACGCGCCGAACGGCACCAGCTTGGTGACCCGGCCCGGGACGACCTGGCCGATCTGGTGGGTGCGGGCGAACTGCTGCCAGGGGTCCTCCTGCGTCGCCTTGAGCGACAGGGAGACCCGCTCGCGCTCCATGTCCACGTCGAGAACCTCGACGGTGACCTCCTGGCCGACCTCGACCACCTCGGAGGGGTGGTCGATGTGCTTCCAGGACAGCTCGGAGACGTGCACCAGGCCGTCGACTCCGCCCAGGTCGACGAACGCACCGAAGTTGACGATGCTCGACACGACGCCCTTGCGGACCTGCCCCTTCTGAAGGGTGTTGAGGAAGGTCTGGCGGACCTCGCTCTGCGTCTGCTCCAGCCAGGCACGGCGGGACAGGACCACGTTGTTGCGGTTCTTGTCCAGCTCAATGATCTTGGCTTCGAGCTCGCGGCCGACATACGGCTGCAGGTCGCGGACCCGGCGCATCTCCACCAGCGAGGCGGGCAGGAAGCCACGAAGACCGATGTCGAGGATGAGACCGCCCTTGACGACCTCGATGACGGTACCGGTGACGATGCCGTCCTCGTCCTTGATCTTCTCGATCGTGCCCCAGGCGCGCTCGTACTGGGCGCGCTTCTTGGACAGGATCAGGCGCCCTTCCTTGTCCTCCTTCTGGAGAACCAGGGCCTCAACGTGATCACCGACCTTGACGACCTCGTTCGGGTCGACATCGTGCTTGATGGACAGCTCACGCGAGGGGATGACCCCCTCGGTCTTGTAGCCGATGTCGAGCAAGACCTCGTCTCGGTCGACCTTGACGACAGTGCCTTCGACAATGTCGCCGTCGTTGAAGTACTTGATGGTCTCGTCGATCGCCGCGAGGAAGGCTTCCTCGGACCCGATGTCGTTGACCGCTACCTGCGGGGTGCTCGAGGTGACCTCGGTGCTGCTCGTCATGTGTGGGATGGCTCCGGATACGGACATGCGTAGTTGCCTGTACTGCGCGGAGGGCCGGCTATCGTCCCTGCCGAGAGACCGGCGGCATGACCAGACCGATGTCGACGTGACCGAGCGCGAGCCTGCTCTGTCCGAAGCGCGCGCAAGCCCACAGCGCAGCGATCAGAATATGGGACCTGGAGGCAGCGGTCAATCTCGGGGGGTCTCAGTAGGGACATGCCCAGTCCTTGTACCGCGGAGCAAGGTAGATCATCTTATCCTGCGGGAAGGCGATCGTGGCCGGATTCCCGTCGGACGTGTAGCGCTTGTCGGGGTTCTTGGCCAGCCACTCGAACCAGGCGGTCGAGCAGTACTGCTTGCAGTCGTCTTCCTTGATTTTTTCCTTGTCGCGGATCCGCGGGATCCGCTGGGGGTCGAAGTCCTTCGCGTACGGCGAGTCCGCCGGCTTCCAGCCGGCCAGGAACATGCCGGTGAACGACCACTTCGCCCCGGCCCCGTCGCCCTGCTGCGCCCAGTCCAGGTGCGAATACGAACCGAACGGGAACGCGAAGGTGATCGACGGCCGCCCGATGGCGTCCACGATCATCTTCTCGTCGGTGCCGATCTCCTTGTCCAGCTCGTCCCTGCTCATCTTGCTCAGGTCCTTGTGGTTGGTCGTGTGGTTGGCGATCTCGAAGCCGTTCCGGGTGAGCCAGCGCATCGTCTCGATACCCGGCTTGGAACCGCCATAGAACGGGTCCCTGTTGACGAAGAACGTCGCGACCGGGCGGAAGCCCGGGTTCTCGCGGGCGATCCGCTGCAGGATCCCGACGGCCGTGTCGGGCTTCGGGTTGCCCGCGCCGTCGAAGTCCGCGTGCGTGATGGAGCCGTCATCGAAGGTCAGCACCACCGGGTGCTTGCCCGCCGGGATGTTGATCTTCCCGGTGACGAACTCCGCCGCCGTCACCGGATCGTAGTTCTGCTTGGCCAGGCCGGTGAACTCGTCGTACAGCTCCTTCGTGGTCCGGTCCAGCGACGCCTGCGCTTTGGTCATCACGCGGTGGATCATCAGAATCGGCACCTCGCCGAGTTCGTTGGCACCGACCGCGCGGGCCGCCGCGGCGGCCTTCGCCTGGTTGAAGGGCGCCCGCTTCGGCTTCGGCTTCGGGGGCGCGGCCGCGGGCGCCTTGGGAGGTGCCTGGCCGGGCGCCTGGCCGGGCGCGGACCGGGCGACGCCGGCGGCCGGCTGGATGCGAGACGCGCGGTCACCTGGCCGTTCGCGCGGGGCGAGGAAGCCCGCCACCACGGCGACCATGATCAAAGCGACGGCGAATTTTTCAAGGTGCGGCACGGTTCCCCCAGCGTTCAGCCACGCGGTGCGCACGAAGCCTGGCGAAGCGTTACTTCCCGCTCGCGTGATCATGTAACCGCGCCGCGAGCGCGGCTCAGAACGTCGTGGGGCGGCTCAGTGCCCGGCCTCGTGCCAGGTGCGTCCGGTGCCCATCGACACCTCCAGCGGCACGCGCAGCGCGTACGCGCCGCCCATCTCGGTGCGGACGAGGTCCTTCAGCGCCGCCAGCTCGCCGGGCGCCACCTCGAAGATGAGCTCGTCATGCACCTGCAGCAGCATCCGCGAACGCAGCCCGGACTCGCGCAGCGCCCGGTCGACGCCGAGCATCGCCACCTTGATGATGTCGGCGGCCGATCCCTGGATCGGCGCGTTCAGCGCCATCCGCTCGGCCATCTCGCGACGGTGCCGGTTGTCCGAGGTCAGGTCGGGCAGGTAGCGGCGACGCCCGAGGATCGTCTCGGTGTAGCCGTCCTGGCGGGCCTTCGCGACGATGTCCCGCAGGTAGTCGCGGACCCCGCCGAACTGCTCGAAGTACTCCTCCATCAGCGCCCGCGCCTCATCCGGCATGATCCGCAGCTGCTGGGACAGCCCGAACGCCGACAGGCCGTACGCCAGGCCGTAGTTCATCGCCTTGATCCGCGAGCGCAGCTCGGTGTCGACCTGGTCGGCCGGCAGGCCGAACACCCGCGACGCCGTGATGGTGTGGAAGTCGGCGCCGGACCCGAACGCGTCGATCAGCGCCTCGTCGCCGGAAAGATGCGCCATGATCCGCAGCTCGATCTGGCTGTAGTCGGCGGTGAGCAGGCACTCATAGCCGTCGCCGACCACGAACCCCTGCCGGATCTGGCGGCCCTCGGCCGTGCGGATCGGGATGTTCTGGAGGTTCGGATCGGCCGAGGACAGCCGCCCGGTCGCCGCGACCATCTGCCCGAACGTGGTGTGGATGCGCCGGTCGTCGTCGGCCATCGGCATCAGCGAGTCGACCATGCTCTTCAGCTTGGCCACCTCACGGTGGCGCAGCAGGTGCTCCAGCACCGGGTGGCCCGTCTGGGCGAACAGGTGGGTCAGCGCGTCGGAGTCGGTGGTGTAGCCCGTCTTGGTGCGGCGGGTCTTGGGCAGCGCGAGCTCCTCGAAGAGGATCTGCTGGATCTGCTTGGGCGAGCCCAGGTTGAACTCACGGCCGATCGCCTCCCAGGCGGCCTCCTCCATGGCCTTGACCTCGGTACCGAAGGTCGCGGACAGCTTCGCCAGGTAGTCGATGTCCAGGCCGATCCCGAGCCGCTCCATACCGGCGAGAATCTCCACGAGGGGCAGCTCGACATCGCGCAGCAGCGCGACGGCGCCGCGCCGCTCCAGGTCCTTGTCGAGCGCCTCGGCCAGGTCCACGACCGCCCGGGCGCGCACGACGAGGTCGAAGGCGGCCTCCTGCTCGCCGGAGCCGTCGAGAGTCAGCTGGCCGCTCTCGTCCGCCTCCTTGCGCAGCTCACGATGGAGATAGCGCAGCACCAGGTCGCCAAGGTCGAATGACCGCTGGCCGGGCAGCGCGAGGTACGCGGCCAGGGCCGTGTCGCTGGTCAGCCCGTCCAGCTCCATGCCGCGCGCGGCGAACGCCAGCATCGGCCCCTTCGCGTCGTGGATCGCCTTCGGCTGCTTGGGGTCGGCCAGCCAGGCGGCGAACGCGCGTTCGTCCTCCTCCGGCAGCTCGACCGGGTCGAGATAGGCGCCCGCGCCCTCCTGCGTGGCCAGCGCGATGCCGGTGATGTCACCCACGCCGCGCCCCCACGTGCCCGTCACGGCGACGCCGACCCGGCCGGCGCCGCCGGCGTGCTCGGCCAGCCAGGCGGCCACCTCGCCCGGCCCCGGCCGCGCCATGTCGACCTCGAAGCCCTCCTCGGCCTCGGGCTCCACCGCCGACAGCGTGGCGTAGAGCCGCTCGCGCAGCACCCGGAACTGCAACGTGTCGAACAGGGTGTGGATCTCGTCGCGGTCCCACTGCCCCAGCGTGAGCTCGGCGGGCGCGCGGTCCAGCGGCATGTCGCAGGTCAGCTTGTTGAGCTGCTGGTTGCGCAGCACGTCTCCGAGGTGCTCGCGCAGGTTGTCGCCGGCCTTCCCGGTGATCTCGCCGACGTGGCCGACCAGCTCGTCGAGACTGCCGTACTTCGTCAGCCACTTCGCCGCGGTCTTCGGGCCGACACCCGGCACGCCCGGCAGGTTGTCGCTGCTCTCGCCCACCAGCGCGGCGAGCTCCCGGTGCAGCTCCGGCGGCACGCCGTACTTCTCCTCCACCGCGGCCGGCGTCATGCGGGCCAGGTCGGACACGCCCTTGCGGGGATAGAGCACCGTGCAGTGCTCACCGACGAGCTGGAACGCGTCGCGGTCGCCGGTGACGATCCCGACCTCCATGCCCTGGTCGACGGCCTGGGTGGCCAGTGTCGCGATGAGATCGTCGGCCTCATAGCCCGCCACCGACAGCCGCGGGATGCGCAGCGCGTCGAGCACCTCGAAGATCAGGCTGATCTGGCTGCGGAAATCGTCGGGCGTCTCCCGCCGGTTGGCCTTGTACTCGACATAGGCCTCGTGGCGGAAGGTCGGCTCGGACCGGTCGAAGCACACCGCCACGTGCGAGGGCCGCTCGTCCCGCAGAACGTTGATGAGCATCGAGGTGAAGCCGTAGACGGCGTTGGTGGGCTGCCCCGTCGTGGTCGAGAAGTTCTCGATGGGCAGCGCGAAGAACGCCCTGTAGGCCAGCGAATGGCCGTCCAGGAGGAGCAGCCGGGGAGTTTCAGGGGTCGCTTCCTTCGTCGCCACGCTCGCAGCCTAGCGCCGTGTCAGGCAGTGTTCGCCTGATAGGCGGCGGGTTTTGTCGTAGGCACGTGGTGTAGTCGTGTGGTGCCTCGGCGTCGTGGTGCGGATGCTCCCCGGGTGGTGATGCGCACCGCCCGGGTGGGTTTGCGTGTCACGCCTGGGCAGCGGCGGCCGTGTTTCGGGATGCTGGTGGCAGCCGGGGATGTGTGGTCGTGTCTGCTGGATATGAACCGGTGGCGGCGCCACCGCGGCCTGCATGGCATCGTCAACTTCCAGGAGTTGTGCCGGGAGCTGCACCAGGCCGGGCCTGGCAGCTTCGGGGAGTTGGCCTCGGTCTGCGCCGAGGGGGTGCTGCGGCGGTTTTCCGATGCCTGGTTCGCCACCGCCAAGCGCCGCGGGGAAGGCGACGTCTCGGCCCGGTTTCCGCGCCGCAAGCGGCGGATGATGCCGGTGCGGTTCCGGCATGGAGCGTTCACCATTCAGGGACGGCGGCTGCGGTTGGCCACGGCCCGCGGCCGCCCGGACCTATGGGTCCGGCTGGACCGCGACCTGCCCTATCCCGCCGGACAGCTCCGATCGGTCACCCTCCTCAATGAGGGCGGCCGGTTGTTCGTCGAGGTGACCGCCGAGGTACCGGTCGCGACCTACCCGCCCAGCCACGAACCCGACCCGTCCCGGGTGGCGGGAGTCGACCCGGGGCTGATCCACCCCTACGCCGTCGCAGGCCCCGACGGACAAGGGCTGCTGGTGTCGGGACGGGCGATCCGCGCCGAAACCCACCTGCACCTCCACGACACCAAACGCCGCCAACGCGCGGTGTCCAAGCGCGCTCCCAAACCCGGGCAGGCCGGGTCCCGGCGGTGGCGCAAATACCGGGCGCGTCAGCGCAAGCTCGAGGCCAGGCACAAGCGGCGGGTCCGTCAGGCCCAGCACGAGGCCGCCACGACCGTCATCGAATGGGCGGTCCGGCAGCGGGTCGGGACGTTGACGATCGGTGATCCGCGTGGTGTTCTGGCCCTTCAGGCCGGGCGGCGGCATAACAAGCGGGTCCGGGACTGGCGGATCGGCCACCTGATCGGTTGCCTGAAGGACAAGGCCGAACAGGCCGGGATCACCCTGGTGCTGGTCGATGAGCGCGGCACCTCTTCGACCTGCCCGGCCTGCCACCGCCGTGTTCCCAGACCCAAGAACCGAAACTTCACCTGCACCCACTGCGCCTTCAGCGGGCACCGCGACATCGTCGGCGGCGCCAACATCGCCTCCCGAACACCCGGGAGCGGAACCATCACGACCAGGGAACCCACCCCGTTCCCGACCGTGATCACGCACCGCCGGACCGGACGACACCTGCCCGGTGTCACCTCGGGACGGCGTGACCCCCGACGGCGCCCCCATCACGGCACCGCACCAGGGTCCCCCGGCCGGCCGTGGCCCGCCCCACCCCACGGGGAGTCGCTCGCCCACACAGCGAGGATCAGCCAATACCACCTCACCAACGAGGCGAACATTGACTGACACGGCACTAGCCTTCGGTGGGGACACTTCTGAGCAGGCCGATGGAGGTTTCGTGAACGACCCGGGCAGCACGACCCCGGAGGACTTCGGCATCGACGTGTACGGCGACCTCGCCACCTCGATGGGCGTCGAGCTCATGGAGGCGAGCCCGGAACGGGTGGTGGCCCGCATGCCGGTCAAGGGCAACACCCAGCCGTACGGGATCCTGCACGGCGGCGCGTCCTGCGTCCTGGCCGAGTCGGCCGGCTCTGTCGGCGCCGCCCTGCACGCGGGCCCGGAACGCATCGCCATGGGCATCGAGATCAGCGCCAGCCACCACCGGTCGGCCACCGAAGGTCACGTGACCGCGGTCGCCACCCGGGCGCACGGCGGACGCACGCTCGTCACGTACGACATCGTCATCTCCGACGACCAGGACCGCCGGGTCTGCACCGTCCGTCTCACCTGCATACTGCGCGACCGGCCCGGGATTTCCGCGGAACCGGCCGTGATTTCCACATAACCCGGACCCCGCCGTGACCTGCGCGTTGCCGAATCGTTTCCGATCAAGGCCGAACGGAGATGCCACAGGCTTTGCACGCATCACACCAGTCTCGCTACCGTTGGACCGTACGAGCCCGGAGCGCCGAGTAGAAAACGTACCGCCGGGCCTGTGCAGGGCCGGGGAAGGCCTGCACGGGACACGGCCGAACGGCACCAAAGGCGCTCCGGGCTCGTTCCTTCACCATCACGGCTGCGGGAGACCCCCGCGCCTCGTCACGTGGCCCGCGGGCTCTCCTCGGGCTCGCCGTCCGGCCGTCCCAGATCCCCGCCCAGGTAGGCCGCGCGCACCTCCGGGTCATCGAGCAGATCCGCGGCCGGTGCGCTCTTCACGACGCGCCCGGTCTCCAGGACGTACGCCCGGTGTGCGAGCTGCAGAGCCTGCTGCGCGTTCTGCTCCACGAGCAGCACGGTCGTGCCCCGCCGGTTGATCTCCGCGATGATCGAGAAGATCTGCTGCACGAGCATCGGCGCGAGCCCCATCGACGGCTCGTCCAGCAGCAGCACCTTCGGCTTGGCCATCAGCGCCCGGCCGATCGCCAGCATCTGCTGCTCGCCGCCGGACATGGTGCCCGCCGCCTGGCCGCGCCGCTCCTTCAGCCGCGGGAACAGCTCGTACGCCTCCGCCAGCTCCTTGGAATGGTCGTCCTTGCGCGCGTAGGCGCCCATCAGCAGGTTCTCCTGCACCGTCATGCCCGGGAAGATCCCCCGGCCCTCCGGCGCCTGGCCGATCCCCGCGATGACCCGCTTGTGACCGGCCATCCGGCTGATGTT
>JAOPYL010000375.1 GCA_025964625.1 Actinoallomurus sp.
GGCGCGGACCCCGGCCACTGAGGAGGTGTGATCGGTCGTCCGTTGCGGGTCAAAAGGCAGTGGTGAATTCTGCTCTTACGAGAGGATAGGTTGAGTGTACGGAATGACCTGTGGCATCGCGGTCCGCGGCCCTCTTCATGGCTAATCATTGCGGAAAGTGTGGCGTGGCCGAGTATGTCGTTCGTAGCACTGGACGCAAGGCGTCCCGGGTTCCTGGCAGCCGAAATGTCAAAGAATCTCGAACACGTCGTGGAGCGGAGCTGAGTTCGGATGAGTGCGCATTTCGAGGAGATCGATTGGCGTCAAACGCCGATGGGTGCTATCAGTCTACGGCGCCGACGGGAACTCTCGCTGGGTATCGACGTGTACGAGGTCAAGTTGGATGACGACTTCCTCATGTCCAGTTTGTTCACTGAGGGGGAGATCGCGCTTGCGGGGCTCGGCCTGGCGGATCTACCGGGGACTGACCTCGACGTCGTTGTAGGGGGACTTGGTCTTGGTTACACCGCGCAGGGTGTACTGGAGCACGCCCGCGTGCGCTCGCTCGTTGTTGTGGAGGCGCTCGGCGAAGTGATCGAGTGGCACGAACGGGAACTCGTACCGCTCGGCGCCAGGTTGACGTCGGATCCCCGGTGTCGTCTGGTCCGCGGCGATTTCTTCGCGATGGCCGGCACCCCCTGGGGTTTCGATCCAGAAGCTGAGGGCCGGCGCTTTCATGCCATCCTCGTCGATATCGACCATTCGCCGCGCCATGTGCTGTCCCCGAGTCACGCTGCGTTCTATGAACCTGCGGGCCTGCGTCGTCTTTCGGGTCACCTTCATCCCGGTGGTGTCTTCGCCTTGTGGTCGAACAGTCCGCCGGACGAAGACTTCGTCTCCGTGCTCGCAAATGTATTCGCGGATTCAGAGGCGCACGTCGTCACCTTTCACAACCCCCTACAGGACCGCGAGGCGAGCAACACCGTTTACGTCGCGAGGTCAGAAGCATCGCAAGCGTGAGGTGCCGTTCTCCTTACTCGCGTTACAGCGTCGGCATTCCCTGAACCCCGGCACGTCTCCGCGTACTCGACGGCTGGGCCAGGCTTGGCCAAAGGCAGGCGCGGGCGCCGTGGCCGACTTGGTGTCACGCGCCCGAGAGCGCGACGACACCTTCCATGGTGCCGACGAGGACGAGTGTGCCCCATAGCGTCGGAGAGGCGAAGTGCGGGGTCTCTCCGATGTCGACCTTGTGGATGACTTTTCCGGTCGCCTGGTTCAGCGCGTACAGCCTGCCGCTGTTCCAGTCGAGGACCCAGACGGCGCCGCCTGCGACGACGGGCGAGCCCGGCGCTTCGGCCGACCCACGCCACAGCACGCGGATCTTGTCGCCCCTCGTGTCAACGGCCGCGGTGCCGCCGTGCATGCACGGCAGGTAGACGATCGTGCCGACGTGTGCAGGGCCGCCGTAGGCCTCGCACACCGGCGCTTCGGTGATCTGTGCTCCGACACCGCCCAAAGCGGGGGCGTGCAACAGGTACGCGGTGCCGCGTTTGCCGGCGATGAGAATGCGGCCGCCCGGCAGCACCGCAGGGGCCAGCGAGCCCAGGTCAAGATCGGCGGCATTGTCGGCGGCCCAGGTCCGAGGGGCGAAGACGGCGCGCACGCGCAGGTCGGGCCCGAGCGCCGTCACCGAGTCGCTGGAGTCGAAGGCACCTGAGGTGGCCGCACCGTTGCCGACCGAGACGTACAGTGTTCCGTCCTGGCCGACCGCGGGCCCTCCGCTGGCCCAGATCCCGGCTTCCCGGCTGGTGGGCACCCGGTAGGAGACCAGGGGGCCTTTCCCGGTCGCCGGGACGCCGACGACCGAGCCGACATAGGGCCCGCAGTCGCCGTCGAGGCCACCGAAGGCGACGTACACCCGACCATGGGCCAGCGCAAGCGCGGCGCGCTGCTGGTCGACCCGCGGTTGACCGTCCGGCGCCGGGATGTCCCGGCTGACCTGGACGGTTCCGTCGGCGACGGCCAGCCCGGCCAGGACGTGGTGAAAGCCGGTGGTCTCGGCGACGACGAAGACCCGGCGGCTCGACGGATCATAGACCGGGGTTCCGGTGATGCCGAGCGGGTCGATGTTGCCGCACGGCAGCGCCGACAGCGGGACCGGCGTGCCGAGGTTCCGCTTCCAGCGCACGCCGCCGGTCCGGCGGTCCAGCGCGTAGACGGTGTCGCCCTCGGTGGCCGCGATGACCGTGTCGCCGATCACCAGGGGCTGCCCGTACACCGCCCCGTCCAGCCGGGCGCGCCAGGCCACCGCCGGCCGCCCGACCGGCGGCACCTGTGCCGCCGTACCGCTGCGGGCCGCGTCCCTGTGATAGGTGACCCAGTCCGCACCGGCCGACGGCACTGCGGTGGACGGCGCCTGCCGTCCGGCCGGACCAGCCCGGTGTGCCGTGGCCCTGCCGCCCGCGCATCCGCTGACCGCCGCCGACAGCAACGCAAGCGCGATGAACACTCGCTTCATGGGCCCACGCTAGGCCCTGAAGCCGATCCGCGGGAGAGAGCGGGCGGGATCGGCGGCGAGCCGTACCCGGATCGCACGGCGGTCCGGCCGGGACCAAGGCGGATGATCTCCTACCGCCGGCGCTATCCCATGCTCTTGGAGCCGTCCAGGGATTCGCGGATGATGTCGGCGTGACCCGCATGCTGCGCGGTCTCCGCGATCACGTGGAGCAGGACCCGGCGGGTCGACCAGCTCGCGCCCGGCTCGAACCAGGGAGCCTCGGGCAGTGGGTGGGACACGTCCAGGTCCGGCAGACCCGCCACGATCTCCTCGGTCCTGCGCGCCACCTCGTCGTACTGGTCGAGCAATCCGGCCAGTGTCTCGCCCTCCAGCATGCGGAAGTGATCCTCCCAGCCGTCCGCGGCGTTCGCCCCCGCATCGGCGCCTGCGAGTACGAAGTCCATCCACGCCTGCTCGGCGGCGGCGACGTGCTTGATCAGGCCGCCCAGACACAGCGCGCTCACGGTGGTGCGCTGTGCGGCCTGCTCATCGGTCAGGTCGCGGACCGTGAAGCGCAGAAAGTGCCTGTGTTTCGCCAGGGTCTCCAGGAGATCCGCGCGCTCGCTGGTCGCCGGCTTCTCGGTCGTCGTCATTCTGTCCGCCTTCCCTTGTTGCCCGTTGTGAGCAACCTAGAAGCCATTGCGGCCAGTTTCTGTCCTGGACTCACGGAATCGGGTTGAGCCTGGACGTGGCCGCTGGGCCGGCGTGCACAGCCGTTTGTGGCCAGTTCACTACGCACTGTGGCCTTCGCGCGTTGCCTGCGTTAGAAACATAGTGAGCGAACCCGAGCGCGCCACGACTGTGGAGGCCCCCATGCCCATCTCCGAGTTCCCCGTCCGCACGCTAGCGGCGCGCTTCCAGCACTGGGACCGCGATCACAACGGCTACATCGAGTGGTCCGACCTGGAGGAGTCCGCGCGACGGGTCGGCGAGGCCTTCGGCCAGGCGGCGGACTCGCCCGAACAGCGTGCGCTGACCAAGTCCTGCCGGCAGCTCTGGCAGACCCTCGCCCGGCACGCCGACGTCGACCTGGACGGTCGGATCAGCCAAGACGAGTACGTCGCGGCCTTCAGCAGTGAGGTGATGGCCGAGGCGGACGCCTTCGACCGCGTGTACCGGGCGCTACTGGAGGACGTCGTCAACCTGGCCGACGCCAACGGCGACGGAAAGCTGAACGAGGAGGAGTACCTCCGTCTGCTGCGCAGCTGGTACAACGCAGACGAATCCGACGGCGCCCCGGCATTCCGCCGTCTGGATCGCGATGGCGACGGTTTCCTCACCCACGACGAGCTGATCCAGTCTGCCACGGACTTCTATTTCAGCGATGATCCTTTCTTGCAGCCTCCGCCCCCCAGAAAATGAGCGTCGCTCAGCTCTTACGGCCGATGCCGGCGAGGAGCCATCCCGGTCCAGATGCGTACGGAGAGGCTAGCGGGTCCGATCAGACGGATCGTCTGAAAGAGCGCATGGACGGCTGACTGTCTGCAAGGTGCGCCAGGCGACGGGTTTCCGACTTCTCTGCGGGACCGCTCCAATGCAGGGCACTATTAGGTATGAGCTGGGTGATCACGGACGGTATCGAGGAGTACGACGCAGCGGCGGGCGGCTTCTTGAGATCGCGGCCGTTGGAGAACACCGTGCTGGTGACGGTGCTGGAACTGCTGCGCGCCCGGGGCCTCACGGCGTATGGGGACGGCCCGGCGGTGCTCGGCTGGTGGCGGGCGGCCGCAGGCTGTGTCGCGGGCGCGTTCGTGTGCACCCCGCCCTTCCCGATGCTGCTCAGCATGATGCCGGGGCAGGCCGTCGGGGAGCTGGCGAAGGCACTGGCCGCGGACGGGCGGCGGCTGCCGGGAGTGACCGCCCGCCGTGAGATCGCCGAGACCTTCGCCATGCGCTGGCGCGCCGAGACCGGCGCCGACTTCGAGATCTGGGAGCGCCGGCGGCTCTACCGGCTCGGGAAACACCAGCCGCCGGCGACGGCGGGCCGTGCCCGTCTGGCCCGGCCCGACGACCGTCATATGCTGCTCGCCTGGTACGACGCTGCGGAGCAGGAGATACGTGTGCGTCCCGGCGACCATGTCGCTGCGGTCGACGACCGGCTCGGCTATGGCGGCCTCACCCTGTGGGAGGTGGACGGCATGCCGGTCTCCCTCGCAGGCCAGACCCGGATGGTCGCCGGGATGGTACGGATCGCGCCCGTCTACACGCCGCCCGAGCACCGGTGCCACGGATATGGCGCCGCCGTGACGGCCTCGGTAGGCCAGGCAGCCCTCGACGCCGGGGCGGAGGAGGTCGTGCTCTTCACCGACCTGGCCAATCCGATCAGCAACTCCATCTACCAGCGAATCGGCTACCAGCCCCTGGATGACTACCTCGTCCTCTCCTTCACCTCCTGACCGGCTCCCGGCCGCAGAATCACGGCCATCTACGTTGAACCGGAAGAATCAGCGCCCGTGCGGCATGGGCAGCTCGAAGCGGCCGAACACCCAGGTGCCGGGCGCCTCCGGGTCGTCGCCGACCCAGAACTGCGTCCAGAGCCGGGTGAACTCGTCCCTGGAGAGATAGCCGTCGCCGTTGAGGTCGAGCAGCGGGAAGATCTCGTCGGCGTCCATCGGGTCGAACACCCCGGCGATCTTGCTTCGCTGGAACTCGCTTGCCATGGCTTCGTCCTTCCATCCGGTCCGGTGTGGATGAGGAAGCGCAGCTCCATGGTGGCCGACCGGCACTCCCGCGACAATCGGTCACTGGGGTCGACTGACCACTCGGCCAGGTGACCCGCTGGTCACCTCCGGTAGTCGCCCGTGCTCATCAGCCGGTCAGCGGATCCGGGAGCTGCTTCGCCATCTTTGTCGGCGGGGGAGGGCCGTGAGCGGTCCTCTCCGTTCACGGCCGGTCCCGTTCTAGAAGAGGCCCTGGGCGTTCTGGGAGTAGGACACCAGCAGGTTCTTGGTTTGCTGGTAGTGCTCCAGCATCATCCGGTGGTTCTCCCGGCCGATACCGGACTGCTTGTACCCGCCGAACGCGGCGTGCGCGGGGTAGGCGTGGTAGCAGTTGGTCCACACCCGGCCCGCCTGGATCTCCCTGCCGGCACGGTAGGCGGTGGCGCCGTCGCGGGTCCAGACTCCGGCTCCCAGCCCGTACGGGGTGTCGTTGGCGATCTTCATGGCGTCGTCGTAGTCATCGAAGCTGGTCACGGACACGACCGGCCCGAAGATCTCCTCCTGGAAGATCCGCATCTTGTTGTCGCCGGAGAACACCGTCGGCTGAATGTAATAGCCGCCGGACAGCTCCCCGCCGAGGTCCGCCCTCTCACCACCGGTGAGGACCTTCGCGCCCTCCTGCCTGCCGATGTCAATGTAGGACAGGATCTTCTCGAGCTGGTCGTTGGAGGCCTGCGCACCGATCATCGTCTCGGTGTCCAGGGGGTGCCCCTGCTCGATCTTCTTCACCCGCTCGACCGCATCGGAGACGAACGTCGAGTAGATCGAGGACTGGACCAGTGCGCGCGACGGGCAGGTGCACACCTCACCCTGGTTAAGCGCGAACATCGCGAAGCCTTCCTGCGCCTTGTCGTAGAACGCGTCGTGGGAGTCGGCGACGTCGGCGAAGAAGATGTTCGGGCTCTTACCGCCCAGCTCCAGCGTCACGGGGATGATGTTCTCGCTGGCGTACTGCATGATCAGTCGGCCGGTGCTGGTCTCCCCGGTGAACGCGACCTTGCGGATGCGCCTGTGCTGGGCCAGCGGCTTGCCGGCCTCCACGCCGAAGCCGTTCACCACGTTGAGCACACCCGGCGGGAGAAGATCCGCGATCAGTGAGAGCAGCACGTGGATCGAGGCCGGGGTCTGTTCTGCGGGCTTGAGTACGACGGTGTTCCCCGCCGCCAGCGCCGGCGCAAGCTTCCAGGTGGCCATCAGGATCGGGAAGTTCCACGGAATGATCTGCCCGACCACGCCCAGCGGCTCGTGGAAATGGTAGGCGACGGTATCGGTGTCGATCTGCGAGAGCCCGCCCTCCTGGGCACGGATCGCACCGGCGAAATACCGGAAGTGGTCGATCGCCAGCGGGATGTCCGCGGCCAGGGTCTCGCGGACCGGCTTGCCGTTCTCCCAGGACTCCGCGACCGCGATCGCCTCCAGATTCTGCTCGATCCGGTCAGCGATCCTGTTCAGTACGGCGGCCCGCTCGGCGGGCGACGTGCGGCCCCACGCGCCGGCAGCACCGTCGGCGGCGTCGACGGCACGCTCCACGTCCTCCGCGGTGCCGCGCGCGACCTCCGTGAACACCTGCCCGGTGACCGGCGTGCGATTCTCGAAGTACCGGCCGTTCGCCGGAGGTACGTATTCGCCGCCGATGAAGTGGTCGTACCGGGGTTGGTAGTTCACCACGCTGCCGGGCTGGCCGGGTGCCGCGTACTTCGTCATGGTCGACCTCCAGTGCGGTGGATCACGTCCTGAAGCGCGACGGTAGGTCGCTCAACGTTGCAACGCCGTTGCGATCCGCGCGGGTCCATCCCGCGTCCTGCCCCCTCGCCGGAGGCTGCGGCGGACGCCATGATCGCCTGCACCGAGCCCTCGCGGTGATGGCTACCCTGATACGTCAGGCCGCCTCGAGCGGTCTCGGAGATCTCCTAGGGATGGCGTGACCAGCGAAACCCGTTCGGCCATGGGTCTGGGGCCGAACCCGAAGGCACAGTGTCACCTGCTGCGGCAGGTGCACGGTTCGGTGCTGAGCGGTGAGCCGGCACCGGCGTCGCCGCGATCGGTGATTTCCGAGTCCTGGCAACGGTCGCTGGCCGCGCACGTCGATCCGGACGACCACCTGCCACCGGTGGTCTACCAGGCGGACGAGGTCGACGACGTACGGTCCGCGCACCCGCTGCACGCCCTGGTGCCATTGCTGCGCAGCATGCTCGTCGAGATCGCCGACGCCTCGCAGCACATCATGATCGTCACCGACGCGGACGGCACCATCCTCTGGCGGGAGGGAGCCGCCGGGGTGTGCCTGCGCGCGGATCCGGTGGGGCTGTGCGAGGGCACCCGCTGGGCGGAGGACGCCATCGGCACCAACGCGATAGGCACCGCCCTGGTCGTCGATGGCCCGGTGCAGATCTACTCCGCCGAGCACCTCGTCCGCACGTACCACACCTGGACGTGTGCGGCCGCGCCGATCCACGATCCGGACACCGGAGTCGTGCTGGGCGCCATCGATGTCAGCGGCTACCTGCAGGCGCTGCACCCCGCGGTGGTCACCCTCGTCACCGCGACCGCGCAGCTCGCGGAGGGCCACCTGCGAATGCGGATGGCGGTCCGCGACGAGCGGTTGCGCGCGAAGAACATGCCGCACCTGGCCGGGCTGGGCGGTGAGGCCGGTGCGCTGCTGACCCCGACCGGGCGGGTGCTGGCAACCGAGCCGGACGGCCGGTGGCCGAAGCGCATCGCGCTACGGCCGGGAGATGACCGGGTGGTGCTCGCCGACGGCCGCGAGGCCCTGCTGGAACCGCTGCCCGAGGGTTACCTGATTCGGGTTCCGCGGGCCGCGTCCGCCGCCACGCACCGGCCCACGCTGTCGCTGTCATTCCTGCGCGACCGGCCGGTGGCGGTGCTCGACGGCCGTGAGCTGCCGCTGACGCTGCGGCGCGCCGAGCTGCTCGCCCTGCTCGCGCTGCACCCGCCGGGCCTGACCGCCGAGCAGCTCGCCCTGCGGCTGTACGGCGACGAGGGCAACCCCACGACGGTGCGCGCGGAGATCCATCGGCTGCGAGGACAGCTCGGCGCTGCGGCCATGCTGACCAAGCCGTACCGGCTGCGCGCGGAGGTAGACGCGGATTTCCTGACGGCGCGGGCGGCGCTGCGCTCGGGTGACATCCCCGCCGCACTGGCCGCGTGCCAGGCGCCGCTGCTCACCCGTTCCGAGGCCCCGGCCATCCGTGCCGAGCGTGATCAGCTCTCCGCGGCGTTGCGGCGCGCCGTACTCGAGCACCGGGACCTCGACGCGCTGTGGACGTACGGCCAGCGGGAGCCCGGCTGCGACGACCTCGAGGTGTTCGAACACCTCGCGCGGCAGCTCCCCCCGCACGACCCCCGGCATCCGGTGACCAGGGCCCGGCTGCAGTGGCTGCTCTCTGACGAGGCCTGACGCGACAATCGCCGGATGCAACGTCTCTGCAACGTGACCCCCTGCTTACTGTTGCGCATCACCTTGTCGGCGCCGATCTGCTACTGGCGGTGATGGGCGCAGTGCCCTGGAGCACGGCTCGCGAGGAGAGTACAGGGAAGGAATATGACCCCCATCGAACTGGACCCGCAGCGCGACTACCCGCTGGCCTCCAACCGGCCGGAGCTGTTGAGGACACCCACCGGCAAGCGTCTGGATGAGATCACGATGCAGGCGGTGCTGGCCGGCGAGGTCGCCGCCGAGGACCTGCGGATCGCGCCCGACACGCTGCGGCTGCAAGCCCAGATCGCGGAGTCGGCGGGCAGGGCGCAGCTCGGCGAGAACTTCCGCCGTGCCGCGGAGCTGACCGCCTTGCCGGACGAGAAGGTGCTGGCCATCTACAACGCGCTGCGACCCCAGGCCTCCACCGAGCAGGAGCTGCTGGACATCGCCGAGGAGCTGGAGCGCGACTACTCCGCGCCCCTGTGCGGCCGGCTGGTCAGGGAAGCCGCCGACGTGTACGAGCGCCGCGACATCCTGGCGGGCTGACCGCGGTGGGCGGCAGGCATCGAAGAGAAGGTGAGAGCCAGATGAGCACCATGGGTGCGGCCGGCGAGGAGCCCTCGGTGACGCCCCGGCGGTCGAAGCGCACCGAGATCCTGGAGAACCGGCCGGTCAACCTCGACGGCTTCGTCGAGGAGTGGCCCGAGGTCGGCATGGTCGCGATGGACAGTCCCTACGACCCGCAGCCGAGCGTGCGGGTCGAGAACGGGGTCGTCGTGGAGATGGACGGCCGTACGCGCGAGGAGTTCGATTTCCTCGATCAGTTCATCGCCGACCACGCGATCGACGCGGAGGCGGCGGAGCGGGCGATGGCGCTGTCGGCGATCGAGATCGCGCACATGCTGGTGGACCCGAAGGTCTCGCGCGACGAGGTGCTCGCCGTCTCCAGCGGGCTCACCCCGGCGAAGCTGCTCGAGGTCGTCAAGACCATGAACGTGGTCGAGATCATGATGGCGATGCAGAAGATGCGGGCACGCCGCACACCTGCCAACCAGGCGCACTCCACCAGCGCACGCGACAACCCGGTGCAGGTGGTGGCCGATGCCGCGGAGGCCGCGCTGCGCGGGTTCCGCGAGTTGGAGACCACTCTGGGGGTGGTGCGCTACGCGCCGCTGGTCGCCATCGCGCTCCAGGTCGGCGCGCAGGCCGCCAGGCCCGGAGTGCTCACTCAGTGTGCGCTGGAGGAGGCCACCGAGCTGGAGCTGGGCATGCGTGGCATCACCGGGTACGCGGAGACGATCTCGGTGTACGGCACCGAGCCGGTGTTCTGCGACGGTGACGACACCCCGTGGTCGAAGGCGTTCCTGGCTTCGGCGTACGCCTCGCGCGGGATCAAGATGCGCTTCACCTCCGGCACCGGCTCCGAGGTGCAGATGGGCAACGCCCAGGGCAAGTCCATGCTGTACCTGGAGATCCGCTGCGTGCTGGTGACCAAGGGTGCCGGGGTTCAGGGCCTTCAGAACGGTTCGATCAGCTGCATCGGCGTGCCGGGAGCCGTGCCGGCGGGTATCCGTGCCGTGGCCGCCGAGAACCTGGTCGCGAGCATGGTCGGGCTGGAGTGTGCCTCCGGCAACGACCAGTCGTTCTCGCACTCGGACATGCGCCGCACCGCGCGGCTGATGCCCCAGCTGCTGGCCGGCACCGACTTCGTGTGCTCCGGCTACTCGAGTGTGCCGAACTACGACAACATGTTCGCCGGGTCGAATCTGGACTGCGAGGACTACGACGACTGGAACGTGATCCAGCGCGATCTGCAGGTGGACGGCGCGTTGCGCCACGTCCCCGAGGACGAGATCCTCGCCGCCCGCAACCGGGCCGCACGGGCCCTGCAGGGCGTGTTCGCCCACCTCGATCTGCCGTCGATCACCGACAGGGAGATCGAGGCTGTCACGTACTCGCACGGCAGCGAGGACCTGCCCTTCCGTGACGTGCTGGAGGACCTGAAGGGGGCGCAGTCGGTGATGGACCGCGGGATCACCGGCCTGGACATCGTCAAGGGGCTTGAGGCCGGTGGTTTCGCGGACATCGCCGAAAGCCTGCTGGGCGTGTTGCGCCAACGGGTGTCCGGGGACCTGCTGCACACCTCGGCGATCCTGACGCCGGAGCTGACCACACTGTCGGCGGTCAACGACCCCAACGACTACGCCGGGCCCGGCACCGGGTACCGGCCCACGGGCGCGCGCTGGGAAGAGATGAAGCGGCTCCGGCACGTCGTCAGTGCTCGCAACCCCGAGGAAGAAGTCGGCTGAAGCAGCCGGGAGAGATAGGAGTCGTCATGGGCGGTAACCCGGCCGTAGAAGGCGTGGCAGGCAAGCGAATCCTGGAACTGACCGAGACCGGCGAGGCGCGGTCGGGCCGGCGCTCGGACGAGGTCGTCATCGGGATCTCACCGGCGTTCGGGGCGTTCTTCTCCACGACGATCGTGGGCCTGCCGCACGCCGAGGTTCTGCGGGAGCTGCTGGCCGGGATCGAGGAGCAAGGTGTGCGTGCCCGCGTCGTCCGGTTCCGGCACAGCGCCGACGTCGCCGTCATCGCGCACACCTCGGCCAAGCTGTCCGGCTCGGGTATCGGGATCGGCATCCTGTCGCGGGGCACCACGGTGATCCACCAGAAGGACCTGGTGCGACTGTCCAACCTGGAGCTCTTTCCGCAGGCGCCACTGATGGACCTCGAGACCTTCCGCAAGGTCGGCCGTAACGCCGCCCGGTACGCCAAGGGTGAGTCGCCGGAGCCGGTGCCCTCCCGCAACGACCACATGGCTCGCCCGCGATGGCAGGCCAAGGCGGCGCTGCTGCATATCAAGGAGACCGAGTTCGTGCGGGCGCACGCCGAACCGGTGGAACTCGGCGTCGAGATCCGCATGGCGCACGCCGGCTGAGGCAGGGAGGCCGGCGATGACCTTGGTGGTGGGAGTCGACATCGGGAATTCGACGACGGAGGCGTGTGCGGCCGAGATCGGCGAGGACGGCGCGATCAGGTACCTGTCTGAGGCGTTGACGCGGACCTCCGGCGTCAAGGGCACCACGGAGAACGTCGCCGGTGTGGTCGACGTGGTGCGCCGCGCGCTGACCGCGGCCGGGCGTGAGTGCGGCGAACTCGACGCGGTTCTGGTGAACGAGGCCACCCCGGTGATCAGCGGCCTGGCGATGGAGACGATCACCGAGACGATCATCACCGAGTCCACGATGATCGGCCACAACCCGGAGACTCCCGGAGGGGTCGGGCTCGGGATGGGGAGCACGGTGCCCTTCGCCGACCTGCCTGGATGCGTCGCGGGCAGTGCCGTGATCTGCGTGATCGGCGCGGGCGTCGACTTCGAGGACGCCGCGGCCGGGATCAACGCCGCCACCGCGCGCGGGGTGAAGGTGACGGGCGCGGTGGTGCATGCCGACGACGCCAACCTGATCGCCAACCGGCTACGCCACCCGATTCCCATCGTCGACGAGGTGACGCTGGTGGAGAAGGTGCCGCTGGACATGCCGGCCGCGGTCGAGGTCGCGGAGCAGGGGCATGCGATCCGGACCCTCTCGAACTCCTACGGGATCGCAACGGTGTTCGAGCTCGACGCCGAGCAGACCCGGGTGATCGCGCCGGTGGCCAGAGCGCTGGTCGGCAACCGCTCGGCGGTGGTGGTGCGCACCCCGGCCGGCGACGTCACCGACCGCCGGATCCCCGCGGGCAGCCTGACCCTGATCGGCGAGAAGACCAGGCACACGGTGACGATGGACGCCGGGGCCGCGCACATCATGGAAACCGCGCGCCGGGTGGCGCCCCTGGCCGATGCGGTCGGCGAGCCCGGCACCCACGTCGGTGGAATGCTGGCGCGGGTCCGCGACACCATGTCCGAGCTGACCGCGATGCCGGTCGGCGAGGTCCGGATCCGGGATGTGCTGGCCGCGGACACCTTCGTGCCGCAGCGGGTGACCGGCGGGCTGGCCGGCGAGTTCGCGCTCGAGAACGCGGTGGCACTGGCGGCGATGGTGCGCACCAGCAAGGGCCCGATGAAACTGCTCGCCGCCGAGTTGCGAGACGCCCTCGGCGTCGACGTGCTCATCGCCGGTGTCGAGGCCGATATGGCGGTCCTCGGTGCCCTGACCACGCCGGGCACCGACCGCCCGGTGGCCATCCTCGACCTCGGCGGAGGCTCCACCGACGCCGCGGTGGCCGCGGACGGCACCGACATCCACTCGGTGCACATGGCCGGCGCCGGCGACCTGGTCACCAAGCTCATCGACTCCGAACTCGGCCTGGACGACCTCGATCTCGCTGAGGAGATCAAGAAATTCCCGCTGGCCAAGGCGGAGAGCTTCTTCCACCTCCGGTTGGAGGACGGCACCGTTCGCTTCTTCGACGATCCCCTGCCGGCCGACACCTTCGCCCGCGTGGTCGTGCTGACCGACACCGGCCTGCACCCGATCCCGACCCGGCACGGCGTGGAGAGGATCCGGCAGGTGCGCCGGGAGGCCAAGCGCCGCGTGTTCGTGGTCAACGCGCTGAGAGCACTGGAGCGGGTCGCGCCGGGAGGGAACATCCGGCAGATCGACTTCGTCGTGGCGCTGGGCGGTTCCGCGCTCGACTTCGAGATCCCCGACATGATCGCGGACAGCCTCGCCGAGTACGGGATCGTCTGCGGCACCGGCAATGTGCGTGGCTGCCAGGGACCGCGCAACGCGGTGGCGACCGGCCTCGTCGCCGGCTACGCGCTGTCCACAACGTACGCCGGCCCCGTCGCGGTGGGGACTCAGTCATGCGCCCCACGCCCGTGAACGATCGGCGCGCGGAACGCGCGCGGCGCACCCGCCCCGCGGTCGTGGTGCTGCACCAGGTGTGTCCGGACAACCGGTACTGCCTGCGTGAGATCTACGCCGGCATGGAGGAGGAAGGTGTGCCGTTCGGTGTCGAGGAGGCACAGACCGGCAGCGCCGCGGAGCTGGCGCACGCCGCCGCGCACGCGTCCACACTCGATGTCGGGGTCGGTGTGGATGCCGCGGGGAACATCTGTGTGCACCACGCGAAGCTTCCGCCGGATGCCCCTGCGCTGACCGGCCCCCCGCAGCACGCTCGGAGCCTGGGCCACAACGCGGCCAGGCTGGTCACCGGCATCCCGTTCAAGAATGTCGCGCAGTGAAGGAGAGATCACCGTGCCCACACGACGACTGACCCTCGCCGAAGCCCGCCGTGTACTGGACGCCGCGCTGGACAGGGCGGACGAGATCGGCCAGCCCATGAACATCGCGGTGGTCGATGACGGCGGCCACCTGCTGGCGTTCGCGCGCCAGGACGGGGCGATCCTCGCCGGCATCGACATCGCCACCCGCAAGGCACGCACCGCCGTGCTGATGAGGATGAGCACCGCGGAACTCGGGAAGGCGGCCGCGCCCGGCGGTCCGCTGTACGGCATCGAGGTGACCAACGGCGGGCTGGTGATCTTCGGTGGCGGCATCCCACTGGTCGGGCCGTGCGGTGACGTGGTCGGCGCCATCGGGGTGAGTGCGGGAGCCGTGGACCAGGACGTGACCGTCGCGCAGGCCGGGGTGGACGCCTTCGGCTAGCGCGGGCGGATCGTGGCCGGCCAGTACGTCGATTCTCAGCGGAAGGAATGCGTGGATGTCCCGGCGCGTGTCAACGCGCGAATCCGCGCGGGCGCCGGATTCACCGCCGGGCATCCGGGTACGGGCAGGACGTCGTGCTTGGCACGTCACCGTTGTCGATCAAGGTCAGGAGCCTGCGGTGCCGGAAGCTCAGACCACGACCTGCGCCATTTCGGGTGGCGGTCCAGCGGGGATCATGCTCGGCCTGCTGCTTGCCCGTGCCGGAGTCCAGGTGACCGTGCTGGAAAAGCACGGCGACTTCCTGCGCGACTTCCGCGGCGACACGGTGCACCCCTCCACCCTGCAGCTCATGGACGAACTGGGGCTGGTGGAGAAACTGGAGAGCATCCCGCACCAGAATCTGACGACCGTACGGATCAGCACCCGGACCCGGCCGCTGATCGACGCGGATTTCAGCCGGTTCCCCGCCCGTTTGAAGTACCGCCATATCGCGATGATCCCGCAGTGGGATTTCCTCAACCTGCTCGCCGCGGATGCCCGCCGCTATCCCACGTTCAGGCTGCTGATGAGGGCCGAGACTCTCGGCCCGATCGAATGCGACGGCGCGGTGCGCGGCCTGCGCTACCGACACGCCGGTGCGGACCACGATCTGCCGGCGGTGCTCACGGTGGCCGCCGACGGCCGCCACTCCGATCTGCGCCGGGCCGCCCGCATGGCGCCCGCCGAACTCGGAGCGCCGATGGACGTGCTGTGGCTGCGCATCTCCCGCCGCCCCGACGACCGCGGCGGCCTCGCCGGCTACATCGGCCAGGGGGAGATGGCGGCGATGATCGACCGCGGGGACTACTGGCAGCTCGCCTTCCTCATCCCCAAGGGCTCGTACGAGCAACTCCGCGCTCAGGGGCTGGACAGCTTCCGGCGGAGGCTGGCCGGCCTGCTGCCGTTCGCCGCCGACCGGGTGCAAGAGATCGACGACTGGAAGAAGGTGGCCTTCCTCGAAGTGGGCCTGAACCGGCTCAAGCGCTGGGACCGGCCCGGCCTCCTGGCCATCGGGGACGCCGCCCACACGATGTCGCCGATCGGCGGTGTCGGCATCAACCTGGCCGTCCAGGACGCGGTCGCCACCGCCAACCTGCTGGCCGAACCGCTGTACCGCGCACAGGGTGATCCCGCGAGGTTCGACCGTACTCTCAACCCGGAGCTGGTGCGCCGGGTCCAGCGGCGCCGCAACATCCCCACCGTCGGCACTCAGCTCGTGCAGCGACTCATCCAGCGCCGGATCATCGACCGAGTCCTGGACAACGCCGAGCCGGGGCTACCCCCGATCGTGAACAATCTGGGAGGCAGACGACTGCTGTCCCAGGCCATGGCACTGGTCATGGTCTACGGCATCCGGCCCGAGCACGTCCATACCCCCGAGCGCACCCAAGCGCACCGATAGGAACCCCGCTCTCGCCTCGCGGTGAACCGACCAGCCCCGTCACGGCGCGGTCGAACCGTACGAAGGTAGGGACGACCATGTCGAATTGGGAAGGATACTTCGGGGCGCGTCCGGGAAGGGTATCGATGATCTCCAGCGGGGGACTAGGGGTTAGGGAGTTCGATCATGGCCAGGTGCGAAGTCTGCGGTAACGAATATGCGATGGCGTTCGAGGTACACGCGCAGGGCGCGGTCCACGTCTTCGATTCCTTCGAGTGCGCCATCCAGAGAATGGCGCCGTTGTGCGAGCATTGCCGCTGCCACATCATCGGTCACGGCGTCGAGGCCGACGGCCAGTTCTACTGCTGTGCGCACTGTGCCCGCGAGGAAGGGGCCATGGCGCTCGTCGATCACGCGTAACGGCGCGATCACGCCGACCCGCCGTCGTCATCAAGCCAGTCGCGTGGGCCGCCCGGGCGGGCCGCCCGGCCTGGCCTGGTAGGCGGGAATCCCGATCGAGACGGCGAGCATGCAGGCCGCCCGGGTGCCGAACGCCGCCGAGACGTCGTCATCGGAGAATGTGAGGCCGGTGCCGCCGTGGCCGAGGGTGAACGCGGCCAGCTGCAGGCGCCCGGCGGCCACGCCCGCCTCGAACTGGGCGACGCGGTAGCCGCGGTCGCCGTACGCGTCGAGTACCCGGTCCAGGTCGGAGCAGATGAAGTCCGTGTAGGCCGAGTCGCCACCGAGCGGCTGGTCCAGGCACAGGTGCCGGCTCAGCCGCCGTACCGCGGTCTCCGACGCGGTCCGGTACGGCTTCGCCCGCCCCTCGACCCAGTGGTACAGCCCGGGCTCCATGCCCCGCACCGCGTGGACCGCGAGCTCGTGGCAGAGCAGGGACGCCCCGGCCGGGACGGCGTCGGCGGGCAGGTGCCGGGTGGCCACCGCCGCCCCCCAATGCAGCAGCTCGGCCGGCGCGACGCCACGCCGCATCCGCCGGGTCGAGCCGCGCCGCAGGATCACCGACTCGATCGGCTCGGCCGGGGCGAACGCGGGCGGGTCCGCCACTTCCCGCGCACGCGGCAGCCCCGCGGGAGCCGCCGCCCGCCAGGCCGCCACCTGCTCGGCCGTGGCCAGATCGCCCGCCCGCTGAACTCGGGTGATCAGGGGGAACTCGACCGGAGCCGGGGACAGCGGAGTCGCCGCCAGGCGTGGTGGCTCGCAGCCGTCCGTCCTGGCCGGCTCGCCGGGCACGCCGGGCACGCCGATGATGATCGCCGCTACCGGGAACTCCGTCGCACCGTCGATCCCCAGCTGCCGGCACAGCGCGGAATCGACGAATCCGAGCAGGACCTGCGCCTGAACCCCGTAGGCCTCGGCGACCGCGAGGAGGTTGGCGAGCATCGCCCCCCCGTCCCAGTACACATGGCGCCAGCCCCGTTCGCCGTATTTCCACGCGGTCCGCCATGGGATGCCGGTGAGGAGGAGAACGAGCGGGCCGGCCGCGGCCTCGGGCGCGGCCACGGCGTCGGCCACGGCGGGACGGCAGTCCCCCTCGGACAGCTCCTCGAGGCCGAACACGTCCGGCGCGAAGTGGTACAGGCCGGAGTCCAACCCGGCGATGGCCCCGGCCGCCACATATACCTCCAGTGGGTGGAGGTTGCCCGCGGAGGGCGCGGCCCGGAACCAGACGGTCTGGTCCCGGGCCGGGGCCATCCGGGTGACACCGGCGGAGAAGAACAGCAGCCGGGCGAGGAGCTCGAGATCCACGGCCGGGTGGGCGGGTGGCACCCGTCCGGACAGCGCCGCGGCCGCCGGCGCTCCCCTTGGGGGCAGGTCCGTGGGAAGGTCGCGGACAGGTGCCTGCGGGTAACGCTTGAACGGCCGGGGCCGGTTGCGTGGATCCAACGGGACGAACCCGGGGACGCCCGGCCGCGGCCGGCGCTCCGCGCCGAAACTGGTCGCGCGGTGGAACAACCGGGCCATCTCGCCGCCGCCCATCCGCGTTTCATACCCGTCGGCGGCTCCGTTGTCCCATGGGGGACGCTTCTTCCCGGGTGGTGGCGCCAAGCCAGTCATCTCGCCCTAACCTTGACGGTCATGGCTCGTACTCGTCTTTACCGTAGTGGCGTGCTGGAAGCCGAAGGGTTCCCGATCGCCGACGTCTCCGACCACATCGAAGACCCCACGGCTACCATCTGGTTCGACCTGTGCCAGCCCACCGCCGAGGATCTCGCCGCGATCAGCGAGGAACTCGGGCTGCACCCGCTGGCCGTCGAGGACGCCATCCATGAGCACCAGCGGCCCAAGCTCGACCGGTACGACTCCCACCTGTTCGTCACCGCCTACGCCGTACGCCTGAACACCGAGACCGGTGTGCTGGACACCAGCGAGGTCGCCGCGTTCATCACCCGTAACGCCCTGGTCACCGTCCGAAAAGACGACGACTTCGACATCGACCAGGTCATCGCCCGCTGGGACAACTCCGCCGACCTCGCCAAAGACGGGGTCGGGTTCCTGCTGTACGGGCTGCTCGACTATGTCGTCGATGGGCACTTCGACGCCG
Organism: Actinoallomurus sp.; assembly: GCA_025964625.1. Lineage (GTDB taxonomy): Bacteria > Actinomycetota > Actinomycetes > Streptosporangiales > Streptosporangiaceae > Actinoallomurus. The sequence continues at coordinate 18,291 of JAOPYL010000375.1, forward strand.
TCCAGTCGCTGGATGACCAGATCGAGACACTGCAGGACGAACTGTTCTCCGATCAGACCAATGACAAAGACATGCAGCGCCGTACCTTCGAACTCCGCAAGAGCCTTGTGAGGTTGCGCCGCGCCGTGTTGCCCATGCGGGAGGTCGTCAACTCCGTGCTCCGCCGGGATCTGCACATCGTCGACGACGCGCTGTCCCCCTACTACCAGGACATCTACGACCATGTCCTGCGCGCCACCGAATGGACAGAATCGCTGCGCGACCTGGTCTCCACCATCCGCGAGACCCACCTGACGATGCAGGGCAACCGGCTCAACGTCATCATGAAACAGGTCACCAGCTGGGCCGCGATCATCGCCGTCCCCACCGCCGTCACCGGCTTCTACGGCCAGAACGTCCCCTACCCCGGCTTCGGCCACGCCATCGGATTCTGGGAATCCACCGTCATCATGATCGTCTTGTCGGCCGGCCTGTTCGTCCTGTTCCGCAAGAAGGACTGGATCTGACCAAGAATGCTCACCGGGGGACCCCGGCTCATTTCTCCGGGAACCAATCCCCTGCCGGCCTGGGAGGGGAGCCTGACGACCGGGATGCACCGGCGGCGTACTCTCGACGTATCGGTACACCTGTGAGGGCAAGGAGGCGACGATGGGGGAGTTGTCCCCGTGGCACTGGCTGATTGTCGCAGTGGTGGTGCTGGTGCTGTTCGGGTCGAAGAAGCTACCGGACGCGGCCCGCTCCCTGGGGCGTTCTTTGAGGATCTTCAAGTCCGAGGTCAGCAGTCTGCACACCGACGATGACGCCGCACCGCCCGCCGTGACCGGTGGGCCGCAGACAGCGATCAACGCCGCTCCCGAGGCGGCCAGGCCACCAGCGCCCGTGCAACGAGACTGACCCGCCTCCGGCGGAGGCACGAGGCCGCGCCGGTGGCCGGGAACGCTCCCGCATGGCCACACCAGGCCGGTCGTGCCGAGGGCGGAGGGACACGTCGAGAAAGGGTTCAAGCAGTGTTCGACATCGGGATCGAAAAGTTCGCGCTGCTCCTGGTTCTGGCGTTGATCATCTTTGGCCCTGACCAGCTACCCCGGGTCGCCCGCCAAGTCGGGGAGACGCTACGCCAGCTACGCCGTCTGGCCACCGACGCCACAAACGATCTGAAGACCGGGCTCGGTCCCGAATACGCCGACCTGGACCTTGCCGATCTCAACCCGCGCCGCTTCGTCCAAAAGCATCTGCTTGAGGACTTCGACGAGTCCTACGACGAGAATTCGCCCAACGATGGGTCTGTCCTCGCTTACAGCGAGCGTCCACCTTACGACCCAGAGGCCACCTGAAGCCCAGCCCTGCTGACGGTAGAGCGCTGGTTCGGCTGCCTGCGTCACTCCTTGATCTTTACCGCCGGTTGCATCGGGGTATGCAGGCTTAGAAGATAGTTTGTCAATAAGATCCGTTATCTTACGGTCCAGGGAGGCTTGCGGATGGCGACATCTTCGGCATCAGCGGCCGGCGGAGGCGTGGTACTGCCCCCCGGCGTGAGACCGCTCGAGCTCGAGGACCCCGCCGAGATCGGCGGCCATCGGCTGGTCGGCCGGCTGGGATCCGGCGGGATGGGCGTCGTCTACCTGGGATACGACAGACACGGCCGCTTCGTGGCCATCAAGGCCGCCCACGCCGAGACCATCGGCGACGAGTCGCGACGCCGGTTCCGGGCGGAGGCCGCGTGCGCACTACGGGTGCCGCCGGCCTGCACGGCCCGCCTGCTGGTCGACGGAACGGACCAGACGCCGCCCTACATCATCAGCGAGTACGTCGAGGGACGGTCGCTCGAACACGTCGTCGACAACGACGGCCCGCTCCCGCCGGAGCAACTGCGCGCGCTGGCCACAGGAGTGGTACGTGCGCTGGCGGCCATCCATGCGGCGGGATTGATCCATCGCGACCTGAAGCCGGCCAACGTCCTGCTGACACCCACCGGTCCGCGCGTCATCGACTTCGGTATCGCGCAGCAGATCCCCGCAGCCGGCGGCGTCACCGGGATCGGCATGGTGATGGGAAGCCTCGGATGGATCCCGCCGGAGCGGCTGACCATGAGCCCGGCCACGCCCGCCTCCGACGTCTTCGGCTGGGGCTGCCTTGTCGCCTACGCCGGCACCGCCCGCAACCCGTTCGGCCAGGGCGACTCCGACGAGGTCGCGCGGCGGACGATCGGCGGGCCGCCCGACCTCGACGGGCTGGACGCCTCTCTTCGGGGGGTGGTGGAGGCGACGCTCGCCAAGGACCCGGCCGATCGACCATCCGCCCGTGAGCTTCTCGTGTCGCTCAGTCCCGGAGACCGCGTCGTCGCCGAGCGGGAACCGCGCC
>JAOPYL010000008.1 GCA_025964625.1 Actinoallomurus sp.
TGGACGAGCCGCCCGGCGTCGTCAGTGTCGTCGGTGACTTCAACGGATGGGAGCCCGGCCGGCACGAGCTCGTCCGGCGGCGTAACGGCACCCGTAGCGTCTCGGTGATCCTCGCACCGGGCATGCACCGGTTCCGTTACCTGGCCACCGGCGGTGTGTGGTTCGACGACGAGGCGGTGGATCGTGCCGATGAGCACGGCTGCCTGATCGAGGTCTGACGGCGTGACGTCGCCGCGGCTGTGACGGCGGTCCGTTGAGCTGACACGGCCCAGGAGAAACCCATCGCGGTGTGTCGCCGACATAACCTCGCCGAACTGCGCGGTCTTCATAGGCAGCCGGTGGCGCCCGCGGTCACGGCGAGGTCATCGCCGACCTGACCGAGCTGAGCATTGATCCCCCACGGACCAGGAGTCGTGTGCCAGATATGCAGAGCGCTGATATCGAGTTTCCGGACGAGCACACCTTCGAGATGCCGGCGTCCTGGCGGCGGGTTCTTCGCCGCCGGCGCGGGGGCACCCCCGGGAGCCCGGTCACGATCGACGACCAGGCGGTGGAGAAGGTACGCGGGTGGACCGAGAACGCCACGGCGCGTACGGCGCAGGCGCTGGACCACCCGGAAAGCGACCGGCAGCTGGCCGAAGACGTACGGACCCACCTTGGCGGCCGGGCGACTCCGCGCGGCGCCGCCATGCTCGCCCACATCCTCGCCGAGACCGGCCCCGACAACCACACCGACGTGGACGACCATGCCGCCTTCGCCGACGCGTGGGTGTCGGCGCACGGTCTGTCCTTCGCCGCTCAGGCGACGGCGGAGCTCGGCGACGTCGGGGCCAAGTGGTGGGCGGGTAGCGACCGGCCGCAGCCCCAGTGGCGGTGTCACGCTGGCCCCGTCGACCAGCACGCCTTCTTCCGGTGGGCCTGGCAGCCGGTCGCGGACCGGTTGCGCGACCTCCTGGCCGACGCCGACGAGGCGGACTACCGGACGGCCGCCGGGGCGCTCGCCGGCCACCGGCGTACCCCGGCCCAGCGGGTGATCGTGTCCTACCTGGTGCCGACAGAGAAGGACTGGGTGGACGAGTCATGCACCGACGGGCACTACCTCCCCGCCCTGCGGACGATGCTGCTCTGCTCGGTCGGGTCGGCCGAGCAGGCCGCGGCGGCCACCGCGAACCGAGGAGGACTGGGCTACTCCCAATACTCTCGTGGCGTCATCGCGACGCTGATCGAGGTCCTCGGCACCGACGTCACGGGGCTGATGACCGACGCCTTCGTCTCCGCGGCCGCTTCGGGCAACCGCAAGCTGGCGGTCAGCGTGCTGAGCCGGCTGCCCACGGACGAGGCGTTCCAGCTGATGCTGGACTATCTGGAGAAAGAACACGTCCAGCCCGGCCTGCTCGAGGCGATGAAGCGCTATCCCGTACGCGCGCTGCGGCTGCTGGCCGAGACCGCCGCCGGCTCGTCGCCCAACGCGTCGTCCGCGCGGAACCTGCTGACCGGCCACATCAGCGCCAACCCGGAGCTGACCGCGGCCGTACTCCCCGACCTCCCGCCGGAGGTGCGCGAATCGGTCGTGCAGCTCCTCGATGAGGCCCAGGCAGAGAAGCCGGAGCGGGTGGAGGAGGCGCCCGCCGACGTCCTGCCCCCGCTGCTGGCCGACCCGCCGTGGACGCGCCGCCGCAAGGCCGCCAAGCCGATCGTGATCACCGGCCTGGAGCCGCCGTCCGAGCCCGCCATCACCTGGGCGAAGGACAGCCGGGAGGAGTGGTCCAGGGCCGCCTCGGAGTACTCCCACCTGCGAGATGACGACTGGCCGGCGATGATCCGTCGATACCAGGCCGGCCAGCTCAACTTCCTCGAGGAGGTCGGCCTCTTCACGAACAGCCCGGAGGACCTGACCAGGCCGCTCGTCACCAACTGGCGCCCGACGCGGCTGTGGGGCGAGTGGATGAAGAAGGTCGTCGTCCGGTACGAGCTGGACGCCCTGCCGACGGTACTCGACATCGCCGCGAAGGAGACCCCGTCGATCTGGGGCGAGCTGTTGCTGCCCTTCTTCGACGTCCGGGCGGCCCGGCTGATGGCCGACTGGCTGGCCCGGCTTAAGTCCGTGCGCAAGACCGCGACCACCTGGTTCGCCTGGCACGGCGTCCCTGCCGTCCGGCTCCTGGTGCCCGACGCGGTGGGCGAGGTGGGCCGGGAGCGTACGGGCGCGGAGGTGGCGCTGCGGCACGTCGCCTCGGTCCACGGCGACGAAGCCGTCATGGAGGTGGCACGAGAGTACGGCGGCCAGGCCGCCACGGCCGTCGCGGCGCTGCTCGCCGCGGATCCGCTGGAGAACCTCCCGGCCCGGCTGCCCAAGGTCGGCGACTGGCTGGACCTGTCGCAGCTGCCCCAGGCGCTGCTCGCCGGCCGCGCGCAGGCGCTTCCGCTGGAGGCCGCGGGGCACGTCCTCACCATGCTGAGCATCTCCAAGCCCGGCGAGGAGTACGCGGGTCTGGAGATCGTCCGCGAGACCTGCGACCGCGCGTCACTCGCGGAGTTCGGCTGGGCGGTGTTCCGGCAGTGGCAGCTCGGGGGAATGCCGGCCAAGGACGGCTGGGCGCTCACCGCGCTGGGCTGGATTGGCGACGACGGGACGGTGCGCCGGCTCACGCCGGTCATCCGCGCCTGGCCGGGCGAGGGCGGTCACTCGAAGGCGGTCACCGGGCTGGACGTGCTCGCCGCGATCGGCACCGAGATCGCCCTGGTGCACCTGAACGGCATCGCCCAGCGGATCAAGTTCAAGGCGCTCAAGGATCGGGCGCGGGAGAAGATCAAGGAGGTCGCCGAGGGCCTCGGGCTGAGTCGCGAACAGCTCGCCGACCGGCTCGTGCCCGACTTCGGGCTGGACGAGGACGGCAGCATGGTCCTGGACTACGGGCCGCGCCGTTTCGTCGTCGGGTTCGACGAGCAGCTCAAGCCGTACGTCCTGGACGAGCACGGCAAGCGCCGCAAGGATCTCCCGGCTCCCGGCGCGCGTGACGACGCGGAGCAGGCGCCCGCCGCGCGTAAGCGGTTCGCCGACCTGAAGAAGGATGTCCGTACGGTCGCCGGTGACCTGATCCGGCGGCTGGAGGCGGCCATGGTGGCGCGGCGCGGCTGGTCGGTGGCCGAGTTCACCGATCTGTTCGTCCGGCATCCGCTGACCTGGCACGTCGCGCGGCGTCTGGTCTGGCTGAGCGACGGTACGGCGTTCCGCGTCGCCGAGGACCGTACGCTCGCCGACGTCGAGGACAGGGCGCTGACGCTGTCCGACACCGCGCGGATCACCATCGCGCATCCGCTGGAGCTGGCCGGCGCGCTCGCCGCCTGGGCCGAGGTGTTCGCCGACTACGAGATCCTCCAGCCGTTCCCGCAGCTCGGCCGGCCCGTGTACGCGCTGACCGAGGAGGAGCGGGCCGCGTCGCAGCTCACGCGCTTCGAGGGCGTCACCGTGCCGACCGGAAAGGTGCTCGGGCTGGAGCGGCACGGCTGGGTCCGGGAGTACCCGCAGGACGCCGGCATTCAGGGGCTGATCTCGCGCCCGGCCGGTGAGGGGTGGTTCATCGTGATCCACCTGGACCCCGGTATCGCGGTGGGGTACGCGGACGAATTCGCGGAGCAGGAGCTGGCCGCGATCTGGATCGCCGACAATCCGGACGGCTACCGGCGCCGCGATGATGAGGACCCGTTGCGGTTCGGGGTCCTCGACCCGGTGATGGCCTCCGAGGTCATCGCCGCCCTGACCGAGCTGACGAGCTGAGCCATGTCCGGGAGCACCTCAATGACGACGGAAGAGAACCTCCAGCGGTCGCCGGCCGAGATCCGGTACGCCGACGAGCTGGCCCGGCTGCGGGAGACCGACGAGGGCAGCCGCCCGCCCGGCTGGTGGCTGAGCCTGGAGGCGGCCCGCCGGTTCATCGTCGGTGACGAGCGGCAGGGGATCCGGCGCAAGTTCGTCAGCGACCCGTCGCTGATCGACCGCGCGCTCGTGAGCCTGGCGACCAGCCGCGGCCTGCTGCTGGTCGGTGAGCCGGGGACGGCCAAGTCGCTGCTGTCCGAGCTCATCGCCGCCGCGGTGAGCGGCACCTCGACGCTCACCATCCAGGGCGGCGCGGCCACCACCGAGGACCAGATCAAGTACTCCTGGAACTACGCGCTGCTGGTCGCCGAGGGCCCCTCGACGAAGTCGCTCGTCCCGGCGCCGCTGTAC
>JAOPYL010000009.1 GCA_025964625.1 Actinoallomurus sp.
AGTAGGGCGGACAGCCCCGTTGTCGATCGAGAACACCGTCTGCAGGGCATACAACGGACTGGTCCCGATATCGCCGTACACCACCCCGAGCGCACCCAGCATCAACGCCACCCGCCCCGCCCTGCCCGCAGACGAGCCCGGACGAGGAACCACCGGATCGGACACCGGCACAGAATCGGTCATAAACGCATACCTACCGGACCCACCACACCACTACCTCGGCGGGGTCGACTGATCGGCACTGTGCCCAAGAAGGACGCTTCCATCTCTGTCCGGCAGCGGATGATCTCTTCCTTCCACAGGCCTTCGACGGCCCGGCCGCGCCCGCCGCGGGGCGGTCAGGGGGCCGTTACTGGCAGCGGATGCCTGCTCTGATCAATAATTGATCGGGCTACGCATCCTGCGGGCGTCGTGCGGTCTTTGGAGGGTGGCACAGTGCTACACGCCTTCGTCTACAACGAGGTCGCGATCCTCGTCCGGCACTGGTTCGAGGTCAGTCTCAAGGACAGTCATCTCGAACACGGGGCGCGAATCGAGCTACGGCTGCGTGCTCCTCAGCCACATCGTGGGACGGAGTCGGCGTCGCAGAAGGTCCTGGTGGATCAGCCGGTGTGGCGGGCCGATCTGTTCGACCGCGTCGACGGGGAGCGCGGAGGGTTCGAGGCCGCGCACTTCCATCCTCGGTTCGTCGGCGTCGAGCCGTGCGAACGCAACTGGGCGGATGTCGTCAAGGACGCACCCTGGGACTGGCTGCACGATCAGCTGTCCGATGTCGCCGCCATCGCCGCCGCGGCGGGCGTTCAACTGGACGACCCGGCGCCGGACACCGAGCAGGTGCGCGCCGACGCCGCCGCGATCGTGGCCGCCGCGCAGAGCCGTGCCGGGAAGCAGTGCGGCTCCACGCAGCAGTGCTACGCGTGGACGCAGGACGCCGCCCACTCGGTGCATCTCATGCTCGGCCAGCTCGCGCAGCCTGATCTGCTCGACCGGAAACGCGTCTCTCCGTGGCTGGAGACCCACCGCGCGACCTGACAGGGCTCGTCCGTCTCTCCTGGGGGGACGCGGCCATGCCCGCGCGACGAGGATGCGGCTGCCGGGCGTGATCGTCGGGATTGGGCATGTTACGCGGCGCTTACAGGCCGGAAGTCGCCGCGTAATGCGCAGATCACAGACTGTGTGCAGGACCGACTTCGGTGGTGAGCACACGTGGGCATCCGACCTCTCATTCGTTTCCGGGACATCCATGGATACTGGCGTGCCTTCCGTATGGTCGGCAGCGGGCCTCCGATCCTGCTGATCCACGGCCTCGGCGACAGCTCGGACACCTGGTCGACGGTGATTCCGCGGCTGGCCCGCCGGCACACCGTCATCGCGCCCGACCTGCTCGGTCATGGAGAGTCGGCCAAGCCGCGGGCGGACTACGCCATCGCCGCGTACGCCTGCGGCATGCGTGACCTGCTGGGCGTCCTCGACGTCGACCGGGTGTCCGTGGTCGGTCATTCGCTCGGCGGCGGCATCGCGATGCAGTTCGCCTACCAGTTCCCCGAGCGGTGCGAGCGGCTCGTACTGGTCGGCAGTGGCGGGATCGGCCAGGAGGTGCATCCGCTGCTGCGGATGGCCGCGGCCCCGGGGGCAGAGCTGGGGTTGTCCGTGGCGGCGTCCGCGCCGGTACGTGCCGCCATGCGGCTCGTGGCGCCCGTCCTGCGATCCACCGGAGGCATGCGGCTCGGCTCCGACTTCGATTACCTGCTCGAGCGCTATCGCGCGCTCCGCCCGAGGACCGCCCGCCAGGCGTTCCTGCGTACCCTCCGGGCCGGAGTAGATGTCCGTGGCCAGGTCATCACGATGCTGGACCGTTGCTATCTCGCGGCCGGACTGCCGACGCTGATCGTCTGGGGGAGGCTCGACAGGGTGATCCCGGCCTGGCATGCCGGCATCGCGTACACGGCGATGCCCGGAAGCCGGCTGGAGATCTTCGATCGGTCCGGGCACTTCCCCCACCGCGACGAGCCCGAGCGCTTCGTCACCCTGGTGGAGAATTTCCTGGACAGTACGGCTCCGGCTCTGCACGATCCGGCGAAGTGGCGGCGGCTGCTCCGTGTCGGCCGGGTGGAGGACGAGGCCGCCTCGGAGGTCCTGGATCCGCACCTCTCCAGCGGCGCCTGAACACCAACGGACGGGCGACGGCCACGGTCTCGGGGACTCCTGTGACCGAGGCCACTGCCGTGGTGTGCGGAGGTGGTGCCCGGTCGCGAACACCTGTCATGGCTGAAACTCTGGTCGCGATCATGATCATGCGCTGAGCTGGACTCTGTGAACCACGCATTCCCCCTCGCCCCCGCCCTCGCGGTGATGTTCGCCGGAGTCCTGCACGCCACCTGGAACGCCGTCGCCAAGGCCGCCCCCGATCGGTATGCCGGGTTCGCGCTCATCGGGATGGCACAGGCCGGTGCCGGGCTGCTCATGGTCGCCCTCGCCGGAGCGCCCGCCCGGACGTCCTGGCCGTGGATCGCCACCTCGGTCGTCCTGCACGTCGTCTACACGGTGCTGCTCGCGCGCTCGTACCACCTGGGCGACTTCAACCAGGTCTATCCGCTCGCCCGGGGCACCGGGCCGTTGATCGTGGCGTTCGTCGCCGCCACCGTGCTCGGTGAGCGCCTCAGCGTCCCGCAGCTCGCGGGCGTCGCGGCGGTCTGTGGCGGTCTCGGGGCGCTCGCCTTCGCCGGGGGCGTGTCACCGGGGCAGGGCCGGGCGATCGGCGCCGCGCTGCTCACCGGCGTCTCCATCGCCGCGTACACGCTCGTCGACGGTGTCGGCGTACGGCATGCCGGGACGGCCGTCGGCTACAGCGGATGGCTGTTCTTCGGTATGGGACCGCTGGTCGTCGCCTGGGTGCTCAGGGCGCGTGGCGCGGCGGTGTGGCCGGCGGTCGCCGCCCAGTGGAGACTCGGCCTCCCCGGCGGCGTCATATCGGTGCTCGGCTACGGCATCGTGGTCTGGGCGCAGACCCGCGGGGCGCTCGCCGCCGTCGCCGCCCTCCGGGAGACCGGCGTGATCACGGGCGCGATCATCGGGACCGTCTTCTTCAGGGAGAAGATGGGCCTGTCTCGCTTCGCCGCCGCGGGCGTCGTCGTCATCGGCGTCGCACTCATCAACGTCCACTGATCTCTCACGTACGGCCGGGGACGGTCAGGAGCCAGTGGCGCGGTCTGCGTCTCCGGTGCCGAGTTCGGCGGCGAACCAGTCGATCGTCCGGCGGAGCCCGTCACCGCTCGGCACGGTCGGCCGCCAGCCCAGGCGGTCGCGGGCGAGCGTGGTGTCGGGCCGGCGCACCGCCGGATCGTCGACCGGCCGGTCGACGAAGCTGATCGGCGCGCTGGAACCGGTGAGGTCCCGGATCGTCTTGGCGAGGTCCAGGACCGTCATCTCCTCGGGATTGCCGATGTTGACCGGACCGGGGAAGTCGTCGCGCGCGAGCGTCAGGACCCCGGCGGCGGTGTCGGCGACGTAGCAGATGGAGCGCGTCTGGCTGCCGTCGCCGGTGACGGTCAGCGGCTGACCGGTCAGCGCCTGACGGATGAAGGTGGGGATCGCGCGGCCGTCGTACGGGCGCATGCGCGGGCCGTACGTGTTGAAGATCCGGACGATGCCGGTGTCGACGCCCCGGCTGTTCCGGTACGCGGTGGTCAGGGCCTCGGCATAGCGTTTCGCCTCGTCGTAGACGCTGCGCGGGCCGACCGGGTTCACGTTGCCCCAGTACTCCTCGCTCTGGGGGTGGCACAGCGGGTCGCCGTAGACCTCGCTGGTCGAGGCCAGTATGAACCTGGCGCTCTTCTCACGCGCCAGGCCGAGCGCGTGCAGCGTGCCGAGGCTGCCGACCTTCAGCGTCTCGACCGGCAGCTTCAGGTAGTCGACGGGAGAGGCCGCCGACGCCAGGTGCAGGACCAGGTCGACATCGCCGGGGACATGGACGAAACCGGTGAGGTCGCATTCGATCATCCGGAAGCCCGGCCGGCCGATGAGGTGCGCGATGTTGCGCGGCGAGCCGGTGAGGAAGTTGTCGATGCAGACCACCGACGTGCCCTCCGCGAGGAGCCGGTCGCAGAGGTGCGATCCGAGGAAGCCGGCGCCACCGGTGACCACGGCGCGCTCCGTCATGACGTCTCACCGCCGAGGATCGTGCTCGTCGCCTGCCGTGCCCGCGCGACCAGACGGCTGGTCGAACGCCCGTCGAGGTAGGGCAGCAGCATGACCTCGCCCCCGTGGCGGCGTACGACGTCCGCCTCCACCAGCTCGACGCTGGAGTAGTCGGCGCCCTTCACCCAGACGTCCGGGCGAAGCCGCTCCAGTAGCTCGACCGGGGTCAGCTCGTCGAAGACCGCGACCGCGTCCACGCACTCGAGTGCCGTGAGCACACGGGCGCGGTCGCTGGCCGGCACAAGCGGCCGGTCCGGGCCCTTGAGCGCCCGTACGGACGCGTCGGAGTTCAGGCAGACGACGAGGCAGTCGCCGAGCCGCCGCGCCTCGCGGAGCATGCTGACGTGCCCGGCGTGGAGCAGGTCGAAGCATCCCCCGGTCGCGACCACCCGGCCGCCGCGCTCACGCACCTGACGCACGACATCCCAGGCCGAGTCGCCCGGCAGCGGCGCGTCGAAGGCGTCACCGCGCTCGCCGACCGTGGCTCCGGTGACCGCGCTCGCGCCTCCCGACGCCACGAACGCGCAGGCGTACCGGACCGCCTCGGTGACCGCCTCGGTCACCAGGCCGCCTGCGTGCAGCACATGGGAGGCGGCGGCCGCGAAGCAGTCGCCGGCACCGCACGTGTCGGCCGTGGTCCGGACGGCCGCCTCCGGTGAGGGGGCGACGAAGGGAACGCCGTCTCCCACGGACAGGAGGGCGCCCCGCTCGCCGAGGGTCACCGCCACACCGTTCACCCGCCAGCGCCGCACCAGCTTGGCGGCGTCCCTGGCGGCCTCGGCCAGTACGCCGTCGGTGCCGGCCGCATCCCGGCAGGCGAACGTGCGAGCCTCGACGAGGTTGGGAGTGACCAGCCGCGCGCCCGACAGCGGCCGCGCCCCCGAACGGTGGGGGTCCCAGATCACCGGCGTGCCACCGGGCAGGCCGGCCAGCAGGCGTCGCAGGGCCGGGTGCCGTGCGACGCCCCGCCCGTAGTCGGAGACCAGGACGGCGCCGGCCACCCGCAGCACCGTGCCGATGCGGGGGTCGATCGGCCCGTCCACCACGTGCCCGTCACCGGTGTCCAGCCGGACCAGTGACTGGCCGCCGGCGCGGATCCGCATCTTGCAGGCCGTACCGCCGCGCATCGGCAGACGCAGCACCTCGGCGTGTCCACTCAGGAGTTCCTTCACGCGACGCCCGGTGCGATCGTCGCCGAACGCGGTGATCAGCACCACGGTGCGGCCGGTGAGGCCGGCCGCGATGATGGCCGCGAGTCCGGCGCCGCCGGCGCGGTGGTGCTCGCGGTGGCAGTCGACGACGGGCACGGGTGCGTCCGGGCTCAGCCTCTCGACCGCTCCCTCGAGATCGACGTCGAGCAGGGAGTCCCCGAGTACGACCAGCGGCCCACCTCTCATATCGGCTCCTCCTCGCCGCGGCGCACGGCGGCGTCGACCGCGGCGCAGATCATGTGAATGGCCGCGAGGTGCACCTCCTGCACCGTCGCCGTCGTCGGCGCGTCGACGCTCAGCACCTCCGCGCACGCTCCCGCCAGCGGGTTCGGCGCCGGGCCGGTGAGGGCCCAGGCACTGACTCCGATCTCCTCGGCCGCCTTGGCGGCGGCGATCACGTTGCGGCTCGTCCCGCTCGTCGACAGGCAGATCAGCACGTCGCCGGGCCGGCCGTGGGCACGTACCTGGCGGGCGAACATCTCCTCATGGCCGTAGTCGTTGCCGATCGCGGTCAGCGCCGGGATGTCGCCGTGCAGCGGGATCGCCGCGAACGGCCGCCGATCGTCCTGATAACGCCCCACGAGTTCGGCGGTGAGGTGCTGCGCCTGCTCGGCACTTCCGCCGTTTCCACAGGCGAGCAGCCGCCCCCCGCCCTGCAGAACGCACGCCAGCCGCCGTCCCCAGTCGTCGATGGCGTACGCCTCCGCGTCGAAGCGACGCAGCGCGTGTTCGAGCGCGGTGAGGTGTGGCGCGGTCATGACCGCGCCCCGCCGGCCATGACGATCTCGTCCTGCGCGGGCCCGATCACCCGGTCGTAGACGGCCTCGGTCTCGGCGGCGATCCGGCTCCATGGATAGCGGTCGCGGGCATGTGCGGCGGCGGCGGCGCCGAGGTACCCCCCCAGCCGGGGGTCGGTGAGCAGGCGCCGCAGCCGACCGGCCAGCGCGCCCGGCACGCGCGGCGGGACGTGCAGGCCCGTCACCCCGTCGATGACGGTGTCGAGGTGGCCGCCGACCGCCGAGGCGACCACTGGCACCCCGCAGGCCATCGCCTCGATCGGCACGATGCCGAACGGCTCGTACCAGGGGACCGACACGACGACGTCGGCCGACCGGATCAGCGCTGGTAGGTCCTCATGCGGAACCTGGCCCGTGAAGACGACGCGGCCGGCGACTCCCCGGTCGTGAGCCAGCCGCCTCAGCCTGACCGCCTCGGCGTCGCGGTGCAGGTCCGCGCGGTCCGGGCCGCCGGCGACGACCAGTTCCACGTCGCGTACGTGACACAGCGCCTCGATGATGGTGTCGACCCCCTTCCGGGGGACGAGGCGCCCGATCGTGAGGATGCGAGGTCTGTCTCCGCGTCGCGTCACCGGTCCTTCCGGGCGGAAGCGCTCGGTGTCGACCCCGCAGGGGACCACGAAGACACCGCCGGGCCGGATGCCGTACGCGCTGAGTTCCCCGACCTCGTCGGTGCACGTGGCGATGACCGCGGCGGCGTCCCGGCCGACCTGCGCCTCCAGGCGTATCCGCTCGGGCGGGCTGGTGTCGGCCTCTTTCTGGTACCGGCGTTTGACGCTGCCGAGGGCGTGAAACGTCTGGACCACCGGGATGCCGTGATCGCGACCGCCCTCGAGCGCCGCGAGCCCGCTCATCCAGAAGTGTGCGTGGACGATGTCCGGCGGGGTCGTCAGCCATTGCCGCGACAGCCGGGCCGCGAACTCGGCCATGTACGGCAGGAGATGGTCTTTGGCGATCGGCCGCGCCGGACCGGCCCGTACGTGTTCGACGGTGACGCCGCGCGCGAACGGCACCGAGTCGGGCAGGTCGACGGCGTCACGGCGCGTGTACACGGTGACCTCATGGCCACGCTGCGCCAGCGCGACCGCCAGTGCCCCCACGTGGACGTTCTGGCCTCCGGCGTCGGCCCCGCCGAGCGCCGCCAGCGGGCTGGCATGCTCGGAAATCATGTCGATGTTCAAAGTCACTCCTTTACAAGGTGACCATATGGACACCGTTGCCTACGACATTGCCGTCAAACACCGCCTAGATTTGGCAAAGCGGGCGATCGTCGGCCGAATCGCGGCGTTCTACGATCAATCGCGGCATGCCGTGTGCCCTTGCCGCACTGTGGCGGTAACACCCCGCGTCAGCTCTCGAGGGCTGCCGGCTCATCGGCCACCCCGGGCTTGGCCGGCGTCCGAGTCATTAACAAAGCATTACCGTCCGGGCGGCTATGCGCCGTGGGGATCCGGCTATTGACACATCAATCGGTGCTTACTCTCGACTCGGACGGCGGCAAGGCGGGAACGGCATGAGGTGCCAATGAGCGGAACGGCGATGAGGGTGCGGCCGTGAAGCGACGCGTGCTCGTGGTGCGGCTGGACAACGCCGGCGACGTGCTGCTCGCCGGGCCGGCCATCCGCGCCGTGGCCGGGCATTCCTCGCACGTCGCGCTGCTCGCGGGTCCGCGCGGGCACGCGGCCGCGGAGCTGCTCCCCGGGGTGGACGAGGTCATCGTCTGGCGGGCGCCCTGGGTCGACATCGACCCGCCGGCGGTCCGCCGCGACGACGTCCTCGGACTGACCGGGCGGCTGGCCGCGGGAAGGTTCGACGACGCGCTCGTACTGACCTCCTTCCACCAGTCGCCGTTGCCGACCGCGCTGGTGCTGCGCCTGGCCGGCATCCCGCGGATCGCCGCCATCAGCGTCGACTACCCGGGGGCGCTCCTGGACGTCCGCCACCGGCTCGACGACGACGTCCCGGAGGCCGAACGGGGACTGTCCCTGGCGCGTGCCGCGGGCTTCCCGCCGCCTCCCGGCGACGACGGGCGGCTCGCCGTGCGTGTTCCGCTGCCCGATGTCCGGCATCTCACCGGCGAGGCCCCGTACGTCGTCCTCCACCCGGGCGCCTCCGCCGCGGCTCGCCAGTGGCCCGCGGCGCGCTGCGCCCAGGCCGTCGCCGAGCTCACCGCACGCGGCCGGCGTACGGTCGTCACCGGCGCGCGGTCCGAATGCGACCTGACGGCCCGGGTCGCCGGCGGCTCGGGAGTGGATCTCGGTGGCCATACGACCATGGCGGAGCTCGCCGCCGTCCTCGCCGGGGCCGTGGCCGTCGTCGTCGCCAACACCGGCCCGGCCCACCTGGCCGCCGCGGTCGGCACGCCCGTGGTGTCGCTGTTCGCGCCGGTGGTCCCGGCCGCCCGCTGGGCGCCCTACGGCGTTCCGTGCGTGCTGCTCGGCGACCAGGACGCGGGATGCCGCGGCACGCGGGCCCGGGAGTGCCCGGTCGACGGGCATCCCTGCCTGTCCCGCGTGACCGCGGACGAGGTGGCCGAAGCGGTCGAGAAACTCGCGGCGGAGGTGCGCCGGTGAGAGTGCTGATCTGGCATGTGCACGGCTCCTGGACCACCGCGTTCGTGCAGGCACCCCACACCTGCCTGCTCCCGGTGACGCCCGGCCGCGGCCCGGACGGGCTCGGGAGGGCCCGCACGTGGGATTGGCCGGAGACCGCCGTGGAGGTGCCGCCAGAGCAGCTGCGCGACGCGGAGGTCGACGTGGTCGTCCTACAGCGCCCGCACGAGGAGGAGCTGGTCAGGCGCTGGCTGGGCCGTCGTCCCGGCGTGGACGTTCCCGCCGTGTACGTGGAGCACGACGCGCCCTCGCACCGGGTCCCGCTGACCCGGCACGCCATGGCCGACCGGCCCGAGCTCCTGCTGGTCCACGTCACCCACTTCAACGCCCTGTTCTGGGACGCCGGGTCCACGCCGACGCGGGTCGTCGAACACGGCATCGTCGATCCGGGTCCGCGCTGGACCGGGGAGCTCGCCCGCGCGGCGGTCGTCGTCAACGACCCGCTCCGGCGGGGCCGATACGTCGGCACGGACCTGCTGCCGTATTTCGCGGACGGAGCGGGGATCGACGTCTTCGGCATGCGGGTGCGCGACCTGCCGCGCCGCCTCGGCATGCCGGAGATACGCGCGTTCGAGGACCTCCCGCAGCACCGCATGCATGACGAACTGGCCATGCGGCGCGTCTACCTCCACCCCGTCCGCTGGACTTCGCTGGGGCTGTCGCTGCTGGAGGCCATGCATCTCGGCATGCCGGTCGTCGCGTTCGCCGCCACGGAGGTCGTGGAGGCCGTCCCTCCGGAGGCGGGCGTGATCTCGACCCGTCCCGCGCGACTGCGCGACGCGCTCCGGCGCCTGCTCCACGATCCGGACGAGGCCGCGGAGATCGGCAAGGCGGCCCGCGCCGCCGCGCTTGCCCGGTACGGCCTGGAGCGCTTCCTCCGCGACTGGGATCTGGTCCTGGCCGACGTGGCCCGTTGACGGCGGCACTGATCCTCCGTGCGCTCGGCCCAGGCGACTTCCTCACCCACCGGGGAGCTGGAGACGGCCGGCTGGAAGGGGCACTGTCCTCGTTACGTCAGCCGACGTAGCGCCGGGCCGGCGAGGTGCGCTGCGGTTCCTCGAGCAGGCGCAGCCCCCGCTCGACGTGCTCGGGGATCGGCCGCCGCTCACGGAGGACCCATGGCAGGCCGGCCAGGGCCGAGGCCACCGCGGACAGGCTCGCACGGTCGCGAGGCGCCGACCGGAGCACGGTGAAGGTGTGGCGGGCGGCCATCGGGAGAGGACGGCGGAGCCAGGCCGTCCAGAGCGTGTTGCGGATGCCGAGCCGGCGCCGCGCGCGTGAGTCCCGCGCGGTCGACGCGGCATGGTGCACCACGACGTCCTCGGCCCAGCACATCCACCACCCCCGGGAGGCGAGGTCGATGCCCAGCAGCTCCTCCTCGCCACCGAGCCACAGCCGCGAAGAGAATCCGCCCACCTCGCGGAAGGCCTCGACCCGTACCATCGACGCCCCGGCGAGAATGCTCATCAGCGCCGGCCCGGGCAGCCAGTCCGGCGCGGGAACCGGTGAGTTCCGCAACTCGGGCGTGATCGGGTCCTCCCCGAGTCCGGGTTCCACCAGGATGCGGCCGGTGACAGTGGCCAGCCCGGCGTGGCGGTCCAGCAGATCGGCCGCGCGCCGCGCGGCACCCGGCTCCCACCACGTGTCGTCGTCGCAGAATGCCGCGTACGGCGTGGAGACCTCGTCGACGGCGACGTTGCGGCCGACCGCGCCCAGGTTGCTCGCGCACCGGATCAGCCGGGCCTGCGGATAGGCGTCGGCGACCGTCTCCGCCGTTCCGTCGGAGGAGGCGTTGTCGACCACGATGACCGGCAGCCGCTCCGGCAGAGCGGTCATCCGCTCGAGGGTCCGCAGCAGCTCGTCGCGGCGATCGCGGGTGATGATGACCACGGTGGCCCTCGGGCCGCTCATCGAGTCCCCTCCGCCAGCCGCCGGACCCCGCGCTCGACCGCGGGCGGCAGCGGCCGCCGCCGGGCCAGCGCCGCCGGCATCCGCAGGACCGCTGCCGCGAGGGCCGCGCGTGAGTCGTCGTTCCTGAGCGCGTCCGCGCCCAGCCGCATGGTCGCCCGCACCGCGACGCGGCAGGGACGGCGCATCCAGGTGGTGAGCAGGGTGTTTCGCAGCTCGGCGCGGTGCCGGTCCCGTGCCGGCGGGCGCCGCCGGGACGGCTCATGCACCGCGACGATGCCGGGGACGTAGCAGCGGCCCCAGCCGGCGGCGGCCAGGTCGTAGGCGAGCAGCCGTTCCTCTCCCACGAAGAACAGCAGCGGGCTGAACCCGCCGACGTCGAGGAAGGCCCGGCGGCGGACGATGCTCGCGCACGCGAGGAAGCCCAGGACCTCCGGGCCCGGCAGCCCGGGCTCGCCGGGGAGCGGAGTGCCGGCCATCGCCGCGTTGACGGGGTCGGGCCGACGCCCCGGCCCCACCACGGTGTGCGCGGCGATGAGGCCGAGGCGCGGATGAGCGTCGAACAGGTCGGCGGCCCGCTCAAGGGCTCCGGGCTCCCACCACGAGTCGTCGTCGCTGAACGCCACATAGGGGGTGCGGGCGAGGTGGACGCCGATATTGCGCGCCTCCGCTCCCCGGTTCCGGCCCAGCGGGACGACGCGCACGCCGGGATGACCGGTGCCCACCGCCGCAGGAGTGCCGTCACCGGAGCCGTTGTCGACGACCACGATCGCGGGGCGTTCCGGCAGGGCGCCGAGCCGGTCGAGCGTGCGCAGGAGCTCGGACCGCCTGTTCCGGGTGGCGATCACCACAGTGAAGCGACTCACCGCTGACCTCCACGAATAGGAGTTTCCGCGCAAATACCCGGCTGGCATCGGGTGAACCCGATCCGGCCGAATCGGGAGTCGCAACGAGAGGGGCCACGTATCGACGTTCGGCCTGCGAGGACGTCCGGGCACACACCGCGCGTGGCTCAGGCACACTCCCGCCTGACGCGTGGTCAGGAGCGCGCGCCGAGGCGGAAGCGCACGCGCTGGCCCGGGCGGAGCTGGGCGGCACGGGAAATGTCGGCGGTGGCGAGCACGGCGGCCACCGGGTAGCCGCCGGTCGTCGGATGGTCGGCGAGAAAGATGATCGGCAGGCCGTTCGGCGGCACCTGCAGCGCGCCGGTGACCATTCCCTCACTGGCGAGTTCGCCCTCCCGCCGCCGGGTGAGCGCCGGTCCGGTCAGCCGTACGCCCACGCGGTTGCTCTCCGCGGTCACCTCGTACGGCCCGCGGACGAGAGGGTCGAGCGCCTCGAACCAGTCGTCGCGAGGCCCGGGCGAGATCCGCAGCACCGGTTCCTCCTCCGGCTCGAGCCCCGGTGCGACATCGACCGAGATCATGCCGGTCGGACGCCCGACGGCGAGCCGGTCTCCGGCCGTCAGCGGCGAGGGCCCGAGACCCGACAGCAGATCGGCGGACCGGCTGCCCAGGACCGGTGGGACGTCGATGCCGCCCCGGACCGCGATGTACGTGCGGACACCGGCTGCCGGGACGCCGAACTCGAGCACAGCGCCGGCCGGGACGTGACAGGGGGCGTTCATCGTGGCCGGGCGCATCGGCAGGGGAGCGCCGGTCACCGCGATCCAGGCCGGGGCGTGGAAGCGCAGCACGGCGCCGCCGAAGGTGAGCTCCAGGCCCGCGGCCCCCTCAGGGTTGCCGGCCAGCCGGTTGGCCAGGCACAGGCTCACCCGGTCCGCCGCTCCGGAGTGTGGCACGCCCAGGTGCGCGTACCCGGCCCGCCCCAGGTCCTGAATGGTCGCGAGCGGTCCCGGCCGCAAGACCTCGATCATGTGAGGGCCATCCTCACCTTGCTCTGGCGAGGTCAGGGTCGCCCTCGCCGACGGCGGCCTGCGCCACGAAACGCACCCGCGTGCCGGGCTGCAGCAGAGACGGCGGGTCGCGGTCGGGATCCCACAGTGTCAGCGTCGTACGGCCGAGCAACCGCCAGCCGCCCGGCGACCGCGACGGATAGATCGCGCCATAGGGCCCGGCGATCGCGACCGAGCCCGCCGGCACGGCGGTGCGCGGCGAGTCGCGCCGGGGTACGTGGAGGGTCTCGTCGAGCCCCGCGAGATAGCCGAACCCGGGCGAGAATCCCAGGTAGGCCACGACATAGTCGCCGCCCGCGTGCCGCTGGACGACCTCTTCGCGGCACAGCCCGGCGAGCGAGGCGACCTCGTCCAGATCCTCGCCGTCGTAGACGACCGGGACGCGCAGCGGCTCGCCGCCGGCCTCGTTCGTCTCCGGCAGCGGCAGATCGCCGACGAGCGTACCGAGACGGCCGAGATCCGTGCCCGGCCGGGCGGTCACCAGCACCGTCCGCGCGCCCGGCACGACCTCCACGATCTCCGGCCGGGCGAGCCCGCGGATGGCCGCGTGCAGCCGGTGCGGCGTTCCGGTCTCGATCAGCAGGGCGGCGTCGCCCGCGCGGCGTAGCCTCACGCGAACGGCTCCAGTGGCACGTCCGCCTTCTCCAGGGCCTCACGGACGGCGCGGGCGAGTTCGACCGCGCCCGGCGTGTCACCGTGAACGCAGATCGACCGGGCGTCCACGCGTACCTCGGTGCCGTCCGTGCTCTCAACCGTGCCCTCCACCGCCATGCGCAGCGCACGCGCCGTCACCCGCGGCACGTCGTGGATCACCGCCCCGGGCTCGCGGCGCGACACGAGCGTCCCGGCCGGCGTGTAGGCGCGGTCGGCGAAGCATTCGTTCACCAGGGACAGGTCCGTGACCTGGTGCAGCGCGGAGCCGGGCAGCGTCAGCACCGGCAGGGTCGGGTCGTACGCGGCGACCGCGGCGGCCAGGGCGGAGGCCTGTACCGGATCGCGCACGATCCGGTTGTAGAGCGCCCCGTGCGGTTTCACGTAGCGGACGCGGCCGCCCTCCGCCCGTGCGATGCCGTCGAGCGCGGCGACCTGGTACAGCACCTCCGCGGTGAGCTCGTCCGGCGCGACGTCCATCTCTCGCCGGCCGAACCCGGCCAGGTCGCGGTAGGACACCTGGGCGCCGATCACCACGCCGCGCTCCACGGCCGCGGCGCACGTGCGCCGCATGATGACCGGATCTCCGGCGTGGAACCCGCACGCGACGTTGGCGCTGGTGACGATCGAGAGCAGGCCGAGGTCGTCGCCGAGCAGCCACGGCCCGAATCCCTCGCCCAGGTCGGCGTTGATGTCGATCACTGGGCCAGGCTCTCATCCGACCGGTCGATGATCGGCATTCGCCCCGGGGAACGGGTGATGGCGAACGGCGGGGCGCTCGTCGGCACGGCGAGGAGGTCGGCCTGGACGTATCCCGGGCACCGGCCGCTCGTCGTGGCGGGTACCTCGCCGGTGCGGAACATCCGCCGCGCCTGGGAGGGGGTGAGAATCGCAGGACGCTCCAGAGCGGTCATGTGAGGTTCATGCCCGTTTGGCGCGTCGTGCAGCCTTGCCCGTCCGATAGGCCGGGGAACCGGCTCAGGGCGCCGTCAGGCCTCGTCGCGCAGCGCCCGCAGGGCGGCACGCAGCGCCCGCGGATCGCCGCACCCCTCGTCGAGGGCGGCCATCAGCCGGTGAAGGATCTCGTGGCGGTCGTGGCCGCGGTCGAGCATGTGCTCGGCGATCGTCCACAGCTGTGGAGGGTCCCCCTCCCACAGCCGCGTGGCGAGACGGAGGTGCGCCTCGATGTGCGCAGGGTCGGGCCCGGGGTGTTCGAACTCCAGCAGCCGGCGCCGGTGGGGGTCGTCGGCGGGATTCAGCCGGCACAGGTCGATGTCGGCGTTGCCGCCGGTCAGGAACGGGAACGCGAACGCCCGCCTCGCGAGGGCCTCCAGATCGCCGTCGGGCAGCAGCCGCTCGACCAGGTCGCGGTCCAGGCCGAACGTCGTCGGGTCGCGGTAGGCCTCGGCGAACCTGCCGGTGATGTACCAGACCTTGTCGAGGGTCTGGCGGACGCCCTCCTCGTGGAGCCGGGACCGCTTGCTCGCCCAGCGCACCCAGGCCGCGAGCACGTGCGGCATGGCGTCCTGCTCCCCGGGTGAGAGCATCACCTTCCGCGGCAGCCAGTGCAGCAGGAACGTCTCGCACTTGATCGGGCTCACCCGCAACGGCCGCCCGAAGTCGTGGTCGCAGCCGTAGTCGATGATGCGGTCGACACACCGGCTCGCCGCCGAACGGTCCGACAGCTCCTCGGCCTCGTCGGATGCGAGGAACTGCGCTGCCAGAGTGGCGCGCCGGTCATGGCTGTACACCGGCGGTGCCGGGCGGCGGCCGCCGGGCGGCAGCGCGCGCACGCGGGCCCGAACGAACGCATGGTAGGAGCCGAACGTGTCCTTGACCGGCGGGTTCTCGGTGTCGTCGGTGACGGACAGGGCCTTCTCCAGTAACGTTCGGGCGCAGGTCGCCGGAGTCGCCTCGAAGCACATCAGCGGATTGTCCTCGGCCTCCTGGCGGCAGTAGCCGAGCAGCTTCTCCACCTGTGAGGACACCCACGCGTCGATCACCATGCCGCGCTCGTTGTGGTCGATCACGACGACCAGCGCGTGGTGCTCCTCACCGCCGTAGGTGTAGGTGCAGACGACCGAGTCCTGGTCGCCGTACACGTCGCGCGAGACGAAGCATTCGTCCGGGACGACCATGCCCACGTGGTCGGCCCAGCCGGGCCGGGCGACCCCGGCCTCGATGAGCGGCAGCGCGGCCTTCTCCGCCTTGACCGCCTGCCGCGGTGTGCCGAGGTAGGCGATCCCGGTGAGCAGGGCGAGCGCGGCGGGGGTACCGGCCTTCGCGGCGTGCTCGACCAGGGCCTCGCCGACGACCTCCTCGACGTCGTCGTGCGCCAGATGGTTGCCCCACCAGGCGCCGAGCATCTCGCTGACGATCAGTTCGGCGTCGAGGGGACTGCGCACGGCCAGCAGCTCGCGGGCGGCGCGGAGCATCTCGGCGAACACGGCATCCGGCGGCGGGGTGCGGTGTCGCGTCATGCAGCCTCCCCGCGCGGGGGCACGGGTTCGGCGCGGCACGGCCCGGCGGCCGGCTCGCTCACGCGCCGACCTCGCCTGAACGCCGTATCCGGCGTGCCGCACGGAGCGGCATACGGGGCTCGCGCGCCCAGCGGCTCGCGCAGGTCGCTCACGAGGCTACCTTTTCGCAGTACGTCCCATTGCGCGGCCGTGACGGGCGCCCGAGGGATAAGTGGTCCAGTGTCCGGCCACTCACCCTACTCGCCCGCAGGAGGTTCAGCTCGGCGTGCCGACGGTGGTTCGGACTTGACGATGCAGACGAGGTGCTCCCGCGCGACGCGTTCGACGAGCGGCGGGGTGAGATCCAGGCCGAGGTGACGGCCGCGGAGCCAGACGTCGTGGACGCAGCGTTCGACCGTGTCGGAGGAGAGGGCGGCGAAGTCGCGGCACAGCCGCCTCACCATCGGTATGGGGATCTCGATCCGCCAGACGAGCTGCGTAGGAGTCATCCGGACACCCCTTCGGCCACAGGCACCAGGCCCACCCGCTTCCGGCTCGAATGTCGGGGCTCGCGGAGAGAGTGTCAAGACCTCCCGGGGACACGCTGTTGTCGCTGCTGCTCGTCGAGCCACGCGGCGTGGTGGCGGGCGGCCCAGTCCTCCGGCACGTGTCCGAGGAACATTCCCGAGAGCGCCCCGCGGTCGCGCAGCGCGTACCAAAGGTGGCCGAGCACGACCGCGAAGATCGCGAAGGTGAGCCAGTCGTGCACGAACGTCGCACCGGCGCGCGTGGTATCCGACCACGGGCCGGGGAACGTGAGGATGGTCCCGGTGCCGAGCATCACGAGGATCGCCCCGCCGGCGAACGCCGCGTTGAGCTTCTGCCCGGCGTTGAACTTGCCGACCGGGTGGACCCCCCGGCCGCCGGCGGTGGCGCGGCGGTCCCGGCCGCGCAGCCAGTCCCAGTCGGCGGGGGAGAACCGGTTGAGGCGCCGCAGGTCCTCGCGGAAGGCCCGGGACACCCAGCCCAGCAGTGCCGGGACCGGCAGTCCGAAACCCGCGTAGATGTGGATCGCCCGGATGAGGTGGCGCCGCCCGACCGCCTCGGCGAGCGCGGGGACGTACAGCATCGCCGCGGTCACCAGGCAGATCAGCATCAGGACCGCGGTCGCGTGGTGCACGCCCCGCACCGCACGGGTGAACCGGATCATGAGGTGTACCCGTTGGAACGCCCGATCCAGGCGTCGACGTCGTACCCGCGGGTCTCCCAGTAGCCCGGTTTCACCGTGTCGACCAGCTCGATGCCGCCGAGCCACTTGGTCGACTTGTAGCCGTACATCTGGGAGACGTACATCCGGACCGGTCCGCCGTGCTCGTGGCTGACCGGGCCGCCCAGCATGCTGGTGGCGATGATCACATCGCGGCGGCGCGCCTGCTCCAGTGTGAGCGCCTCGGTGTACGCGCCGTCGAACGAGGTGAAGCGCACGCCTCGCGCGCCGGGCCGGACGCCGACCGCGTCGAGCAGGTCCGGGAGCGCCACGCCCGCCCACGCCACCTGCGGCACCGTCCATCCGGTCACGCAGTGGAACGTCTCGGTCAGCCGGGTCTGGGGGAGCGCCTGAAGGTCGGCGAAGCCGAAGGAGCGGGGATGCTCGACCAGGCCGCCGACGGTGAGCCGATAGCGGGCCGGGTCGACCGGTTTCACCGAGTCGACGACGGAGTAGAAGCGGAACCCGCCGGCCGCGGGCACGAAGCCGGAGATCCGTGAGCTCACCGGGCCGAGCGCGCGGTTGACGCCGCTCTGGGCCCGCGCGCCCATCGCGACGCCGACGGCGCCGAGCCCGACCATGCCGAGCACGATGCGCCGCCCGACGGGTGTTCCTTCGCTGGTCACGTTCCTATTCGAGCACCATCGGCGCCGTACGGGAACGCTTTCCGGCATTACGTCAGCGAACCGTCATATCTGGCGTCGGCGGCCCGCCGTGTCGGGGTCACCGGGCGGAATCGCCCGGGACGGGCCCCTTCATCCACGCGGCGATCTTCTCGCCGATGATCACGTACGACCTGTCCGCTCCCCGCCGCGGTGCGGGCCGCCGCGGGCCGGGAGACGCTCGCCGGGGCATCCGAACAGGATCAGAAAGTGAAGGTCAATTAACCATTACCGATACCTGGCGGCACGCCGCGCGCTGTTTCTCGTCCGGCTCTGCCGGGGCCGATCATCGCGCTCTCCGGATGCCGGGAGACTCGCCGAGATCGGCGATCTCGCCCCCCGAACACTGATCGGCGCTTATCATCTCCTTTCCTGCCGGGTACGCGGTCTGGTGCCGCGCGTCCGGCCGGGCGGGCACGGCCGCGTTCCTTTGCGCGGCCGACGATAACGATGCCGAACGGGACTTCCGTCGGCGGCGAAGCACCGAGATGATGAAAACCTGACTCCGAGCGGTGTTGTGATGGAGGGCGGGAGCGCTAGCCTGCTCCCATTCACCCATAGTGATGCGGAAATGCCTCAAAGTAGGACCAGGCACGCGACGGAGGTGTCGACCATGAGCACCGATACGTCCGTGCCGCATCCCCGCCTCTCCGGACTCGACGCGTCGGACTCGGCGCTGTTCGCCACATTGCTACGGGAGGCTCCGATCGGGTTCGCGCTCTTCGACACCGACCTGCGTTTCAAACGGGCCAACGAGATGCTGGCCCACATCCACGACGTCGCCGTCGCCGACCTGGAGGACAAGCGGCCGTCCGAGGTGCTCCCCGGCGAGATCGGCGAGCTCGTCGAGGCCGCGGTCCGCAAGGTGGTCGACGAGAACCGTCCGGTGCTCGACGTCGACCTGCACATCGGTGAGCGGCACTGGGCGTACTCCTGGTTCCCCGCCCACACCGCCGACCACAAGCTGTCCGGCGTGGTGCTGGTCGTCGTCGACGTCACCAACCGAGTCCTCGCCGAGACCTCGATCCGCCGCAAGGAGGAGCGATATCGCTCCCTGGTGGAGGCCAGTTCGCAGGTCGTGTGGGTGACCATGCCGACCGGCATGGTGATCGACGACGCGCCCGAATGGCGCGCGATCACCGGCCAGACCCACGAAGAGTACGCCGCCGACGGCTGGCTGGGCGCCGTGCACACCGAGGACCGGCCGCGGATCGAAGAGGCGTGGCAGGCCTGCGTCACCGGTGACCGGATCTTCGAGGCCACCTACCGAATCCGCACACGTTCCGGCGGCTACCGCAACTACGACGTGCGCGCGGTGCCGATCCGCCGTGACGGGGAGATCGTCGAGTGGGTCGGCGCCAACACCGACGTGACCGGCAAGCGCGAGGCCGAGGAGATGCGCGGACGCCTCACCGAGCAGCTGTCCGCGGCCGCCCTGCGCACCGCCAGGCTGCAGCAGGCGACGTCGATGCTGGCCGAGGCGCTGACCGTCAACCAGGTGGTGTCGGTGATCACCGAGGTCGGCCGGTCCGCCATCGGCGCCGACCGCTCCGCGGTGGCACTCCTGGACGACGACAAGGTGCGGCTGCGCACGATCACTCCGGGCGGGATCCCGGAGCTGCCGGGCCCGGCCCGCGAGGCCATCGCCGTCGATGACCCCAGCGTGATGTCGATCGCGGTCCGCGAGCGACGCCCGTTCCTCGCCGAGAATCCCGACAGCCTGCGCGCCCAGATCGCCGGAGACGAGATCGGCGCGTTCGCGCAGCGTACCGACGAGCGTGCCTGGGTGGGCCTGCCGCTGATGGCCGCCGGGCGGGCGCTCGGCGCGCTCCGCTTCTCCTTCACCCGGCCCCGCGAGATCACCGAGGAGGAACGGGTCTTCCTCGAGGCGCTCGCCGGTCAGTGCGCGCTCGCGGTCGAGCGGGCCACGCTGTTCGAACGCGAGCACAAGACCGCGGAGGCCCTGCAGCGCAGTCTGCTGCCGGACCAGCTGCCGCAGCTTCCGCACATGCGGCTCGCGGCCCGCTACTACCCGGCGACGCGCCACGTGCAGGTCGGCGGCGACTGGTACGACGCCTTCCCGTTGCAGGACGACCGGATGGCGATCGCGATCGGCGACGTGATGGGCAAGGGCGTCAAGGCCGCGGCGGGGATGGGCCGGGTGCGCAACGCGCTGCGCGCCCTCGCGCTCAACGACCCGCGCCCCGCGGCGGTACTCTCCGGCCTCGACCGGCTCTTCTCCGCCACTGAGGGCCTCGAGCAGATCACCACGCTCGCCTACGCCGTCATCGACCCCGCCACCGGCGAGGGCGTGATCAGCAACGCCGGCCACCTGCCGCCGCTGCTGATCTTCCCGGACCGGCCTCCTCAGGTCAGCACGGCCCAGGCCGGCACCCCGCTCGGATGGCCCTCACAGCGACATCAGACAAAGTTTTCGGTGCCACCCGGCAACACTGTGGTCCTCTACTCCGATGGACTGGTGGAGAACCGAAGGCGGGGACTCGACGCCGGTCTCGACGAGATCGTGTCAATCGCCGCCGATGCCCCGTCGGAGGTGCTTGCAGATCCTGAGATACTCGTCGACTTCCTGGTGGATCGGATGCTGGCCGGGTACGACCATGATGATGACGTGACCGTACTTGCCCTACATGTTCCGCCGAAGACGGCGTAGCACGTACGAAGGACCACCTCGTGCCCTCTAAAGTGGTGGTCACCGGGCCGGAGTCGACCGCGCGGAATAGGCGGGCGTGCCAGAATGCTAGACCGAGAGTGAGGCAGGGGTACGCTGCCCATCGCATAGCGTCTGCGGGGCCGACGCCCGATACAGCACTGGGTCAACATAGCCACACGTTCGAGAGGTGTTTGTGTCGCCTGCGAGTTCGACCTCCAAGCCGTCCGAGCTGCACGAGCACGTTGTCAGGCAATTGATCGAGCGTGGGCGTTCCCAGGGCTACCTCGAAGCCGACGACGTACGCCGTGCGTTCGAGGAGGCCGACATTCCCGTGTCGAAGGCCTCGAGCATCTTGCGGAGTCTTAGCAAGGAGGGTGTGACCGTCATGGTGAGCGCTGCCGACTCCGCGGCGCCTAAGCGCGTGCGCAACAGCAGCAAGCGTGCGACGCCCGCGACCAAGAAGACGAAGACGACCGCCGCCACCAAGGAACACGATTCGGTGACCGCGGTCGTCGACGACGACGCCGAGGCGCCGGCGAAACCGGCCCGCGCCAAGAAGAGCGTGGTCAAGCCGAAGAGGGCTGAGCCCGCGAAGAAGGCTTCGCCCAAGGGCAAGGCCGACCCCCGGTCCGCCGCGAAGACCGGCAAGGAGCCCGAGGATGGCGACGTCGGCGATGCCGAGCTTGAGGTCACCGACCCCGACGACGCGGAGCTGACCGACCTCGGCGACGATGTCGAGGTGGCCGGCGATCTGGAGACGGTGACGGCGGCTGACGCCGAGACCGAGGAGGTCCCTGCTCCGGCGGCGGCGGCGGAGAAGAAGAGCCCGACGTCGGATGACGATTCGTTCGTCATCGGTGACGATGACGAGGACGCCCCGGCCCAGCAGATCGCCGCGGCCGGCGCGACCGCCGACCCCGTCAAGGACTACCTCAAGCAGATCGGCAAGGTCCCGCTGCTCAACGCCGAGCAGGAGGTCGAGCTCGCGAAGCGCATCGAGGCCGGCCTGTTCGCCGAGGAGAAGCTGGCCCTCGAGCGCACCGTCCTGGAGTTCCAGGTGCTCGACGATCTCGAGTGGATCGCCGAGGACGGCCGCCGGGCCAAGGACCACCTGCTCGAGGCTAACCTGCGGCTCGTCGTCAGCCTGGCCAAGCGGTACACGGGGCGCGGCATGCTCTTCCTCGACCTGATCCAGGAGGGCAACCTCGGCCTGATCAGGGCCGTGGAGAAGTTCGACTACGCCAAGGGCTACAAGTTCTCCACCTACGCCACCTGGTGGATCAGGCAGGCGATCACGCGCGCGATGGCCGACCAGGCGCGCACCATCCGCATTCCGGTGCACATGGTCGAGGTCATCAACAAGCTGGCCCGCGTGCAGCGTCAGATGCTCCAGGACCTCGGCCGCGAGCCAACGCCGGAAGAACTGGCGGTTGAGCTTGACATGACGCCGGAGAAGGTGGTCGAGGTGCAGCAGTACGGCCGTGAGCCGATTTCGCTGCACACTCCGCTCGGTGAGGAGGGCGACAGCGAGTTCGGTGACCTGATCGAGGACTCCGAGGCGATCCAGCCCGGCGAGGCGGTCTCGTTCACCCTGCTGCAAGAGCAGCTGCACTCGGTGCTCGACACGCTGTCCGAGCGAGAGGCGGGCGTGGTGAGCCTGCGGTTCGGCCTGACCGACGGCCAGCCGAAGACGCTGGACGAGATCGGCAAGGTCTACGGCGTCACGCGCGAGCGGATCCGCCAGATCGAGTCGAAGACAATGTTGAAGCTGCGCCACCCGTCCCGCTCTCAGGGTCTCCGCGACTACCTGGACTAACTTGGAAGGCATCCCAAGGGAAGCCAGCCTGCGAGCCCGCTTGGTGTTCTGGCGCCGTGTGCGGATCGTCATGCCCGCGCGAGGCGGTCCAGGAAGCGGGCGAGCAGCGAAGCGATCTCGGGAAGCTTCTCCTCCAGCGCGAAATGGCCGGTGTCGAGAATGTGCACCTCCGCCTCCGGCACATCGCGGAGGTAGGCGTGCGCGCCCGCCTGGGGGAAGATCGGGTCGTTCTTCCCCCAGATGACGAGGGTAGGCGGCGTGTGCTTGCGGAGCCATGCCTGCCACTGCGGGTACTTCACTACGTTGGTGTGGTAGTCGAAGGTCAGGGCGAGCATGACGTCCTTGCGGCCCGGCTGGTCGA
>JAOPYL010000010.1 GCA_025964625.1 Actinoallomurus sp.
GACATCGGGCCGTCCTCGCGGAACCAGCGCGCGATGCTGACGCACATCTCCAGGATGCCGAACGATGCCAGCGCCGGTACCTGCACCCTGAACGTCCCGGTCGCGACGCCCTCTTCGATCAGGTCGCGGATGGCGTGTTCGTGACGCCGGCGGAGATCAAGTACGGCGGAACGCGCCGGCTCTTCGAGGCTGTCGACGTCGCGATTGACGATGAGGGCTTGTCGCTGATGGGTCCCGTGGCGCAGCGCGTAGATCCGCACGGCGCGTCTCAGCCTTTCCGCCACATCGTCGACGCCGTCGATCGCGGCTTCGTAGTCGGCCCACACCTGCTCGGTGGTGTCAGCGACGATCTCGCGCAGCAGGTCCTGCTTCGCACGCATGTGGTTGTACAGGCTCGGCGTGCTGATGCCGAGAAGACCGGCGACCTGGCTGAGCGCGGTGCCGTGGTAGCCGCGTCGAGCGAACAAGGTCAGCGCCGCCTCGCGCACCGCGGCAGCGTTCACCGTCGTTCTCGCCGCCGCCTGCCCAGCCGATGCCTCAGAAACCATGGATCCATGATTGCAGGCACCGGACGGCCGAGAGCTTCCACACCCGGCCGAGGAGACCCGCTGCGATGCGCTCGATCAACGGGTAACGATCGCCCAGCACCATGGTCGGGCCGAATGTGAGAGTCCCTGCCCACCAGCGGCGGGCAGACCCAGACGTCAAGCCAGACTTCGGTCACCAGTGGGAACGCGCGCTACCAGACGTCGCAGCTGCGCCGTGCTGCTGCCGGTGCCGCGTCGGGGAACCAGCAGGCGCTCGACCGGTCGATGTACTGAGGCTCGGCAGCGCTGTCCGCGACTCCGGCGTCGAGTTCAGCCTTCGATGTTCGTACGGGGGCGGAGGGCGCGGGTGCGTAGTGCGGTGATGGCGGCGGCCTGTCCAGCAGGGGTGAGCTGGTAGGGGGCGTTCCAGGTTTTCTCGGTCACGAGGAGACGTAGTGCTTGAAGACGGTGGCGCAGGTGCGCGCGGGCGTAGGCGATGGTGCGGGAGTCTGGGGCGGCCTTGGTCGCTGGGTCGTGCCAGCCCTGTTCATCTGCGGCGTCGATGAGGGTTCGCTCGAAGTGGGCGCTGTCGACGGGGCGGCCGTCAGCGAGGGCGAGTAGGCCGATCTCGGCGACGGCGGCTTCGAAACCCTCTCCTGCGGCGAGCTGACCGGTCACGGTCTGCCAGAGCGCGGGGAGGTCTTCGCGGTGTCGGCGACCGTCGGGGGTGAGGACGAGGCGGCGTCCGGTGCGGCGGACGAGGCCGGCCTTGCGGAGAAGTTCGCGTAGTTCGGTGAGCGGAAGGACGTCGTGTTCACCGCGGGGGTGATAGCCGGGTAGGTCGTAGTAGTTGTACGCGTCGTTCATCGCGACGACGAGGGACTTGGGCAGGTTACCGATCTGAGTGAGGGTGATGCCGTCGGCGGCCTCGTTCAGCAGCCATCGGACGGGTTCGAGCGCTCTGGTGGCGTCATCGGGCACGGCGGGTGCGGTGCGGAGCCGCCCCAGGATCGGATCGATCAGGGCGGTGCGGGTGGTGCTGCGCCCGCGCGCCCAGATGGCCAGCCGTTCAGTCTGGACCTTCTCCAGCCACGTCCCGCCGCCCAGCGTGGACTGGGGACGGGTGAGGACGTCGGTCGCGACGCTGCGCTGGGCGGTGCGCCAGCTCCGCGCCCCGACGCTGAACACCCCGGCGGCTTGAGCGAGTTCCAAGGCGCCGGCGGCGGCGTAGAAGGCGGCGGCCTCATCGCTGCCCATGATCGAACCCCAGGCCAGTTCGGGCAACTCGGGCGGTTCGATGCCGGAGGCGGTCAGGGCTTTGCGGTAGGCGGCCACGCCCTTGTCACGGCCGGATTCGTACGCCCCGATCACCACGCGAGTGGTCTCAGAGACGCAGATCGCGGCATAGCGGTCCAGACCGAGCTGGGCGAACAGCCGGCCCAGGGCCGCGGCGCCGGCCTGTGTCTCCGCCGGCGGAGCCGGCGATTTGGCGGGCAGTTGATACCAGAGGAACTCCTGCAGGCCGAGTTGGGTCACCGACTCCAGGCCCTCGCCCCAGGTGAGTGACTGGAACGCGTCCGCGGCCAGCCTGCCGGTCTCGGGATCGTCCACGTCCAGCGCCGCGAGTGCAGCGTCCACATCGCCGATGTCAGCCATGACGTTGAGTCTTCCAGGCCGGCTTCCGGTACGGCTCCCTCGCAAGCCTCTCGTAGGGTGGCCGCGCCATGAATTCCCCATTCCGAGGCGGGTCGTCATTCCCACCGGATCGTCATGCCGGACGGAGTCCGGGCGTCCCCGGCCCGTCAGCGCCTGAGGTGTGATCCAGGTGCTGGGTGAGCTCGGTGCAGGCCCGATCCAGGTGGGCGACACCCGCAGCCGCCGACCCCTCCGCGTCCCCGGCGGCAACGCGTTCAAGGATCAGTTCGTGCTCGGCCACGATCTCCTCCGGGCGCAGCAGCCGATGCGACTGCACCTGCGCCATGCACAGGCGCATCTCTCCCATGACCGCGACGTGCAGACGGCTGAGTCGCGGGCTCGCGAGGGCGTCCACGAGTTCCCGGTGGAACCGGATGTCCGACTCCACCAGCGCCGCCAGCGAGCCCGAATCGGTCATCGCCGCCAGCTCCCCCACCGCGTCCCGAGCGGCGTCCGGAACGGCTCGGGTCGCGGCCAGCCGGCGTAGCGTCTCCGCCTCCAGGCAACCGCGCGCGAAGTACATGTCGCGGATCTCGGCGGCACCGAGCACGGGCACCCGCGCGCTCTTGTGCGCACCGCGGTGCAGGAGCCCGGTCGCGACCAGCCGTTCGATCGCCGTCCGCGCCGTCGGCCTCGCCACGTCGTAGTCCCGGGCCACCTCCATCTCCGTCAGCGCCGCACCAGCCTGGATCTCGCCGGTGAGAATCCGCTCACGGAGCGAGTCCACGAGCGCATCGACCAACGAGTGCACCGCCAGCGACCGCACCATGACCGCGCCCCTTTTCTCGATCTATCTCGCACGCATCGTCTCATCGCCGTGCCGGGGCGTTTTCGTATCACTACTTGACAGACATGCGAGCTTGTCAGACAAAATATCCAGATGCGCCCCCTGCCTCCCCCCGAACGAAGTCCCGAGCCCGGGGTGACCCGTGCACCGCTGCGCGGGCCCGTACTCCTGGCTCCGGACAAGTTCAAGGGCACGCTCGATGCCGAGGAGGTCGCGGCCTGCCTGGCCGACGGCCTCCGGCGGGCCGCGCCCGGGCTGGACATACGCACCGTGCCGGTCGCCGACGGCGGTGATGGCAGCATCGCGGCCGCGCTACGGGCGGGGTACCGCTCTCGGCCGGTACGCGTCCGTGGCCCGGTCGGTGACCCGGTGGACACCCGCATCGCGCTGCGCGGATCCACCGCCATCATCGAGATCGCCGAGGTGTGCGGCCTGCGTCGGCTGCCCGAGGGGCACCGGGCGCCGCTGACCGCGACCAGCCACGGGGTCGGCGAAGCCGTACTGGCCGCGCTCGACGCCGGCGCCGCCACCGTGGTCATCGCCCTCGGCGGCAGCGCCACGACCGACGGCGGCGCCGGACTGCTCTCCGCACTCGGCGCCCGGCTCACCGACGCCGCCGGACGCCCCCTCCGCCCCGGCGGCGGGAACCTGGCCGACCTGGCCGCGGTCGACCTGTCCGGCCTGGACCGGCGGCTGGCCGGCATCGATCTCGTACTCGCCAGCGACGTGGACAACCCGCTGCTCGGACCGCACGGCGCCGCACACACGTACGGCCCGCAGAAGGGCGCGGACCCGGCCGACGTGGAACGTCTGGAGGCGGCCCTGAACCGGCTCGTGACCGTGCTGTCCCAGGACGGCCGGCTTCCCGGCGGCCGACGCGTGGCAGCCCGCGAGGTCGCGAACACACCGGGCGCCGGGGCCGCCGGTGGGCTCGGTTTCGCCGCGCTGCTCCTCGGCGCCGTCCCGCGGCCCGGCGCGGACTTCTTCCTCCGGCTGCTCGACTTCGACCGGGCCCTGGCCGGCGCCCGGCTGGTGGTGACCGGCGAGGGGTCGCTGGACGCGCAGAGCCTGCACGGCAAGGCACCGGTCGCGGTCGCTCGCCGCGCGGCCGCCGCCGGCTTACCGGCCGTGGCCGTAGTCGGCGCCTGTGCGCTGCCCGCCGACCGGTGGCGCGCCGCAGGCCTGGCGGAGGTGCACGCGCTCGTCGACCTCGACCCCGCGTGCGCGCGAAGTCCGGCGCTCACCGCCCGGCTGCTGGAACATCTCGGCCACCGGCTCGCCACCGAACCCCCACCGCCCCCGCCGGCATAAGCCCCGGTCCCCTACCAGCCGGCCCCACGACACCCGAACACGCTGACCGCGGCTCCGTCGCACCCCCAGCCACGTCTCCCTTCGGCGGATGGAACGTCCATGAACCTTCGCGACAAGTTCCGCGGCCCGACCACCTCGATCGACGACCAGATCGAGAGCTTCGCCATCGACCGGGTACCGGCCGGCCAGCGCTGGCCCATCCCGGCGATCAGTCTCGTCCTGCTCGGCAACGCCACGGCGATGTTCTTCTTCTCCTTCGGCGCCCAGCAGACCTTCCTCGTCGGGTGGCCGCAGATGCTGCTGCCCATCGGCTACTTCTTCTTCGGCTCGATCCTGATCGGCATGCTCACCATGCGGGTGGCCAGCCGGGAGGGGCTGTCGCAGAACCTGCTGTCACGCGGGCTCGGCTTCGGCAGTCGCGGCGCCGCCGTGACCTCGTTCATCTACGCGGTCAACTACATCTATTACTTCCTGTTCGAGGGGACGATCGTCTCCCACGCCCTGGCCACGTACTTCCATGTGCCGATCAACTCCATCGGCGGTATCGCGATCTTCGCGGTCCTCGGTCTGGTCAACATCGGCCTGGTATGGCGCGGCATGCATGCGATGTCCTTCCTGCAGTCCTGGGGCTTCCCGGTATTCCTCGTGCTGCTCGCCATCGCGATGTGGAAGCTGGGCGCCTCCCACGACGTCGCCGGGATGGGCGGCTGGCACGCCACCGGCCCGGTCGGACAGGTCGCGATGTGGAGCGCGCTGAGCTTCGCGAACGGGCAAATGATCTTCCAGGGGCTGATGGCGACCGACTACGGTCGGTTCGCCGCGCGGGACGTCCGCTACCGGGGCACCGCGTCCATCATGCTGCTCGAACTCATCCCGATGTTCGCCGTCATCTTCCTCGGCGCACTGATCGGTTCCAGCCTGATCGGTGCCGTCGGCAAGAGTCAGGCCCAGGATCCCGGCTTCATGTTCGTCCATCTGATGGGCCTGCTCGGCGTGGTGTTCGTCGTCGTCACGCAGATTCGCATCAACGTCATGAACCTCTACTCCGGTTCGATCGCCCTCTCCAGCGGGTTCGACGTCGCGGCGCACTTCCGTCCCGGGCGGCCCTGGTGGATGTTCCTCGTATGGTTCTTCGGCGTGGTCTTCTACGCGACCAATGTCATCAACCATCTGGGAACGTTCCTGGCGATCACCGGTGTGCTCACCAACACCTGGGTGCTCATCATCCTGGCCGACTATTTCGTCTGCCGCCGCTGGCTGGGGCTCGGCCGCGCACAGGGCATCGAGTTCCGCGAGGACGAGGTCCGGGCCTGGAACCCCTGCGGGCTCGTCTCGCTGGGCGTGGCCGTCGTCGTCGGCGGTCTCGGCATCCTCGAGGTCTACCCGATCTACTACGCATCCTTCGTGGCGATGATCGTCGGGCCGGTGTTGCACATCGCGCTGACCTCAGCGACCAGGGGACGCTTCTACACACCGTCGCCTGCCGGGCTGCCGGCCGCCGGCGAACCCGCCGCACGCTGACCGCCACGGCCCCTTACCCCTGGAAAGGAGAGCTCGATGCGCCCATGGAGCTGTGACACCTTCGTCGCACTGCCCGACGCGACCAGGACCGGGACCACGATCCTGGCGAAGAACAGCGACCGACCGGCCGGGGAAACGCAGCCACTGCGGTACTTCCCCCGCCGCGAGGGCCGGGCACGGCCGCTTCGGCTGGCCTATCTCGAACTCGACGACGCCGACACGTCCTGGGCGCACCTGGGCGCCTCCCCGTACTGGTGCTGGGGCCACGAACTCGGCCTCAACGAGTGGGGGCTGGCCATCGGCAATGAGGCGCTGTTCACTCGCGACCTGGCCGCCAACCAGGCCGCGGAGCGGGCCGGCGAGCAGGTGCCCGGCGGCATCCTCGGGATGGAACTTGTACGGCTCGGCCTCGAGCGGGCGCGTACCTCCGAGGAGGCGGTCACCGTGATGAGCTCCCTGGTCGAGACGTACGGCCAGTGGGGCTCAGGCGTCCGCGGCAAGCCGCCCGTCGACGGCGCCTACGACAACTCCTACCTGGTCTCGGACGCACGCGAGGCCTGGGTGCTGGAGACCTCCGGCCGACGGTGGGCGGCCCGCCGGATCCGCTCCGGCACCTGCGCCATCTCCAACCAGCCCACCATCCGCACCGAGTTCGACCGGGCCAGCGCCGACGTGGCGCATTACGCGACCGAAGCGGGCTGGTGGGCGGCCACCGACGCCGACGCCCCATTCGACTTCGCGCGCGCCTACGCCGACCCCCAGACGCCGCTTCAGGCCTCGCACGTACGCCTGCAGCGATCCCGGCAGTTGCTCGCAGAGGCCGACGGGGTCGACCTGGCCGCGGCCCGGCGCCTCCTTCGGGACCACTACGAGGGATCATTCATCGGTGGGCCGTATTTCAACGCCGCCCTACCGGACCTGCTCACCCTGTGCATGCACGAGCACCCGGCCGGCTTCACCTGGGGGAACACCGCCGGCTCGGCAATCTTCGTGCTGCCGGACGCCCCGGATCGGCTGCCGTACCTGTGGTGGAGCCCGGTCACGCCCTGCACCGGGGTGTACATCCCGGTCTTCCTTCACGCCGGCACGGTGCCCGGACCGCTGGCCCGGACCGGACCGGCCGGCGTAGCGTGCCGACCGGAGCAGGCGGCACGCGACACCTTCGACCCGGCGTCGTACTGGTGGCGCTTTCAGCAACTGCTCGACGTCGTGAAGGGCGGCGAGCAGGCGTGGACCTTCGCCGAGCGGCAGCCGGTCGTACGGGCCGCCTTCGACCCGCTGGAACAGCGCTGGGCCGCCGAGCTCCCGGAGGTCGAGCGGCAGGCCGCGCGGCTACGGGACGGCGACCCGGACGCGGCGGCCACGCTGCTGGCCGACTTCACCGAGGGCTGCGTCGAGCAGGCCCTTCGCGCGCTGACCGCCCTGCTCACCGAGTTCGGCCACGACCCCGATACGCCCGCGGACCCGCGGTGGGCGGCCCAGGCCGTGGTCGCGACGCCGCCATCCCGTCAGGACGCCGCCCAGTGAGGCATCAGCTCCACCCCGCCATTGGGCGAGGTCCAGCGGGATGCCGGTAACCGCAGCACGTACAAGCGGGCCCCGGACAACGTGACCGTTTCGAAGAAGTCGCACGCCAGCAGGGCATCGGCCTGGGAGCGCAGGAAACCGGCCCACGTGCTGCGGGCGCGCTCGGGTGCGGGGTCGATGCCGGCGTCCTTCAGGATCTCCCACACTGTGGAGGCGGCCACCTTCACCCCGAGGACCAGTAGTTCGCCGTGCACGCGTCGGTACCCCCAACCAGGGTTCTCCCGGACCAGGCGCAGAACCAGATCACGGATGGAACGTACGGTCGGTGGCCGACCCGGTCGCTTGGGCCGGGACCGGGCAGCGTGCCGACCTGCGATCAGGTCCCGGTGCCAGCGCAGCACCGTTTCGGGCGTACCACCAGCCGCAGCCGACACAGCGCCTCCGGCCTCAGGCGGTGCAACAACGCCGCCAGGAAGGCCCGGTCCGGTGGGGTGAACCGCACCTTCTTCCCACCCACCTGGCGTTCCAGCACCGCGATCTGATGCCGGAGGGCCAAAATCTCAGCGTCTTTGTCCCGGTCGCTGCCGGGTAGAAGACGCAAGACCGCGAAGATGTTCGTCACCGTCAAGTAGGCCAGTCGCAACAGCGCAACCGACCATCATGCCGCGGTGACCACCTTCCCCATGGCCACTCCCCCATGATCGACCAGAACCACCACGCCCGACGCCCGGTCACCGGCCCGCACAGCTCTCACCTGCGCGGATGACATTTGGCAGGCGCAGCGGCCGACCAGGCCGCGCCGAGGTCGAGCGGCTGGTGTCCCCGGGGGAAAGCGTCGCTGCGGCGAGGCTTCCGATGACCGGTTCGAGATCCGCGATCAGCGGCGGGCCAGCCGCCGCTGGTTCGGGGCCGCCTCGTAGGGCAGGTGGTAGTGGGCGAAGACAGCCTCTTCGTCACCGGCCGGCAATTCTCCGCCGATCTCGATCGAAGGAGCATGCTTCACTTGCTTTTTCGCATGGGTGACTCGGACGTACCCCGGTCCCACCGTCGCTCCTGCCAGTGGCGCGAACACCAGCCGATAGCGGCCCGGCAGACCGACCTTGACGGTGGCAAAGGATGGTTGGTCAGTGCCGGTATCGACGTAGACGGCCTCTAGTGTGCCGATCTTGTGCCCGTCGACATCGACCACGTCATGACCGCGCCACTCGCGGATATCTGCGATCTCGAACATGTCGCCCCCTCAATCCGCTGCGGATGACCGATCGATCTGCTCTCATGGCATACCCGTCGTGCGGGGAATCAGATGCCGATGATCATGGGCCTACACGAGTTGGTGGAGACGGAGGGCACTGTGACCCCAACGAAGTTCATCAGGTACGAACGGTGAAGTTCCAGCAGGTCCGTGACGGCCGGGTGGGGAACCGGCGCAGGCGACCGGGCCTGGCCTCGGTGGCCGGTTCCTGGGCCTAGAGACCGCCACCGCCCGGTTGAGGTCGACCACTGGTCACGGCGCGAGCCTGCCGAGCGCCTCATAGATGAGCACGACGCGCTCCCAGTTCGTCGTGTCAATCGATGGAGCGACGGCATGGCATTCGGCGATCGCCGCCTGCAGGCCGTAGGCGCCCAGGCCCCGGCCGACCTGCGCGCGGGCCAGGGCGGCTCGTCCCCGGCGGATCGCAGCGCGGTCCCAGCGGCGGCGGTCCTGGTGCTCCAGCAGCACCGGCTCGCCGTCCGGCCCGGTGCGGGCGGGGAAGCGCGCCGCGGTCAGTTCGAGCAGCGCCAGCAGACCGTGGGCCTCGGGCTCGTCCGGCACCAGCCGGGTCAGCACCCGCGCGAGGCGCTGTGCCTCGCTCGCCAGGTCGAGCCGGATCAGATCGTCACCGGAGCTGGCCGAGGACCCTTCGGTGAAGATCAGGTAGACCACGCTGAGCGATGACGACATCATGCGTGCCTCACTCAGTGACCGGATTCCGTTGATACAGACATCGCAGGCGACCGGCCGCGCTGACGGGGAAGATCCCGACCCCGTCAGTACGCCGCCCAGCGAGGCATCAGCTCCATCTCGCCGGTGGACGAGGTCCAGCGGGATGCCGGTAACCGCAGGGCGGGAACGGGGCCGGCCGGTCGACGGCGTCGCCGACCCGCCGGCGGGCGCCTCGGCGGCCGATCACCCACCCGATCACTCCGGCGGCGATGGCGGTGAGGGCGGGAGCGGCGCTGCGGCGCAGCAGAGGAAGGATCACCGTGGCCGCGATGTCGAGGCTCTCGTCCGGCGCGGTAGGGACCGTCGACGGGCCGGCCGGGGCGGCGGCCGTTGACGTGGCCGTTGCCGGGGTGCCTCCGGTCTGCTCGGACGCGCCCGGTTGCCCTTGGATCATGGCTTCCAGGCGGGTGACGAACTGCGCCAGGAGCATGGAGCTGACCTCGGCGAGGAGGCTGCGCCCGAACTGCGCGGCGCGGCCGCTGATCGCCAGCTCGGTCGCCACGTCTACGCGAGTGCCGTCGTTCTCGGGTCGCAGGCGGGCGGTGACGGTGGCGGACGCCGTGCCGCTGCCGCGCTCCTCGCGGCCGCGTGCCTCGATGACCCCGCGGTGGTCGACGTCGTCACGCTCGATGAAGCGGGCGGTTCCCCGGTAGCGTGCCGTGATCGGGCCGATCTTCGTGGACAGGCCGCCGCGGTGCTCACCGTCGAGGATGTCGTCCAGGTGCGCTCCGGGCAGGCAGGGGGCGATCCGGGGCAGGTCGGTCAGGAGTGCCCATGCCTCCTCGACCGGCAGGGAGACGTGGAAGGTGTTCTCAAGTCGCATGGGTGGTGCTCCGTGCTGTCAGTCGTGGTCGGCGGCGGCACGGATCGTCTCGTGCGGCCAGTACGGCGTGCGGTCGAGTGTCCGGCTGTGTATTTCCGCGACGATCTTCCCGTCGGCCTCGGACTCCGCCTTGACTCGCTGCCAGTCCGGGTCGTTCTGGAACCCGGCCCACGCCGAGCGCTGCGCAGCCGTGTCCGCGAAGCTCAGCAGGTAGACGATCCGGTCGGAGTCTTCCTGGTCGGACCAGAATCCGACGACGTCGATCCCGTGCCGGGCGAACAGGCCGAGCGTCTGGTCGGCGAAGCGTGCGTGCACAGCCGCGGCCTGGCCGGGCACGGCCACGTACTCGCGGAGTTCGTAGATCATTCGGTGTCCTCTGATCGTTTCAGGCGGCCTCGGCCGCGGTCTCGGTGGCTCGCCGGTGGGCTCCGGTGACGGCACGGGTCATCAGAACTCCGGCGACGTCCCTGCGGTAGCCGGCGGTCGCGTGCAGGTCGCCGCTGGGGTCGATGGTGTCGCGGATCGCGTCGGCGGCCCGCGCCAGCAGGGCGGGATCCGGCGCGTGCCCGGTGAGCAGGTCCTCGGCCTCGACGGCGCGGTGGGGCGTCTGGGCCACGCCGGTCAGGCAGATCCGGACGTCTGAGAGGAGTCCGTCGTCCACGGTCACCTGGGCGGCGGCGCCGACGAGCGCGAAGTCGCCGCGCCTGCGTCCCACCTCCTGGAAGTCCGCTCCGGTGTGCGGGGCGGCACGGGAGAAGCGGATCTCGACGAGAAGCTCGTCCGCCTCCAGATCGGTCATGAGGTTGGCGCGGAAGAAGTCCCGGCTCGTGATCTCCCTGCGCCCGCGTGGGCCGGCCGCGACGAAGACCGCGTCGAGCGCGCGGGCGACGGCGGGGAGCTCGGCGGCCGGGTCCGCATGTGCGAGGCTGCCGCCGACGGTGCCCCGGTTGCGGATCGGTGGATGGGCGATGTTGGGGAACGCCGCGGCGAGTAGCGGGGCGTGCGCGGCGACGGCCGGGGAACGCTCGGCCTGCGCCTGGCGGACCATCGCGCCCACCACGAGCTCGTCCTGGGTACGCCGCAGTTGCGCGAGGCCCGCGATCCGCCCGAGGTCGATGAGGTGGTCCGGGCGGGCGAGCCGGAAGTTCAGCAGAGGCAGGAGGCTCTGACCGCCGGCGAGCACCTTCGCCTCGGCGGCGTGTTCGGCGAGCAACGCGATCGCCTCGTCCGTCGTGGCCGGGCGGTGCAGCTCGAAGTCGACGGGTTTCACGACGCCGCCTCGCCGCCGGCCCCGGTGAACAGCCGGGCCGCGGCGTCGCCCAGAATCTCGGCGCGGTCGCCGTCCTTCAGCTCCGCCCGGTCGACCACCTGCCGCGGCGTGAGGTCCCCGATCGGGAAGGGGTAGTCCGAACCGAGCAGGACCCGCGCCGCGCCGACCTTGCCGACCAGGAACTCCAGCGCGGCCGGGTCGAAGATGACACTGTCGAAGTACAGACGGCCGAAGGATTCCAGCGGGTCGGCGGTGATGGCGGGGTTGACCAGGTGGTTGCGGACCAGCCGGCCGAGGACGTACGGGAGTGCCGCGCCTC
Source organism: Actinoallomurus sp. (assembly GCA_025964625.1). Classification (GTDB taxonomy): domain Bacteria; phylum Actinomycetota; class Actinomycetes; order Streptosporangiales; family Streptosporangiaceae; genus Actinoallomurus. Next base: position 11,765 of record JAOPYL010000010.1, read on the forward strand.
CGTGAGCCACGACGAGCCGCGCCCCCGGGTACCGAGCGGGGATTCCCGCGTACAGCAGCCGGGCCAGTGTGACCGTGCTGTCCTCCAGCCGGGCCAGTCCGTTCACCAGGCCGAAGTCGTGATACCGGTCGGCCGCGCCGCCGAACCCGGGGTGCAGCAGGACGACGGCGCCGGTCGCGTCGGCGGCCTCCCAGAACGGGGTGAACGCCGCGTCGTCGAGTTCCCTGCCGCCCGCCCGGGTGGCGATCATGACGCCCGGCAGCCCTGCGGCCCGGCATGCGGCGAGTGCCTGGGCCGCGCGCTCGGGATCCTGGAGCGGCACCGTTCCAAGGCCGATGAGGCGCTCGTCGGCACGTACGACCTCGCTGATCGCCTCCGTCAGCAGGACGGACCAGTCGGCGCCCTCGTCGGCGGGCAGGCCGTATCCGAAAATGTCCAGCCAGCCGCCGACGACCTGGCGCTCGATCCCCTGCTCGGCGAGCCACCGGCTGCGTTTCTCATGGTCGAACAGGCCTGCCGCGATCGGCCGGGTCGGGGTCCCGCCGGCAAAGCTCACCACGTGCGTGGACTCGTGCGGGCGCACCTCGACATGCGGGAACCGCACGCGGCCCGCCGTGAGGTCGTCGAGCAGCGCACGGGGGACGACGTGCGCGTGGATGTCGGTCACGGGCGCGCCGGACGGGCCGGCGGGGACATCGGGGTGGGTCATTTCCCTCCTCTTTCTTCGTTCCCGGCGGCCCGCAGCGCCGACCACACGTCGCTGGGCTTGATGGGCAGCGCGTGGATCGGCGCGGCGCCCTGGGCGGTCAGCGCGTCGTTGACCGCGCCGGCCACGGCCGCGGGGGCGCCCATGTAGCCGGCCTCGCCGGCGCCCTTCTGGCCGAGGCTGGTGAACGGTGACGGGGTGCAGTGCTCGGTGTCGGCGATCTGCGGCACCTCGTGGGCGCTGGGCAGCAGGTAGTCCATGAAGGACTGGGTGAGCGGCTGCCCCTCGGGGCTGTACGCGAACTGCTCGTACAGCGCGACGCCGATGCCGTGCGCGGTGCCGCCGTAGACCATGCCCCGGACCACGTCGGGGTTGATCACGGTGCCGCAGTCGTGGGCGATGTAGTAGCGGTCGAGGTCGATCGCGCCGGTGCCGGGGTCGATCACGGCGAGCACGACGTGCGCCTCGAACGAGTAGCACGGGTAGAGCTGCACGGTGCCGTCCGGCTGGGCGAGCCCACCGGAACGCGGCGTGTGGGCGACGTGGACGACCTCCAGGCCGGGCTGGGTCCGCGGAGGCATCAGGTGCTGCTTCCGGTGGGCGATGGCGACGATGTCACGCCAGCCCAGCCGTCGTGCCGGGTCGGAGCGCACGACCACGTCACCGCCCTCGTAGCCGACCTCTTCGGGCGTCGCGCCGAGGTTGTGGGCCGCGATCGCGCGGACCTTGGCCTTGAGCTCGTCGGCGGCCCCGCGGATCGCCTGGCCCAGGACGATGGTCATCCGGCTGCCCACCGGGCTCTGCGACGGCATCCCGGTGAGCGAGTCGGCCCGGATCACCGCGATCGTCTCCGGGTCGCGGCCGAGCTCCTCTCCGACGAGGGTGGACACCATGGTGTCGTGACTCTGGCCGGCCGAGGAGATCGAGATGATCGCGGTGATCTCGCCGTCGCCGTCGACGCGGAGCCGGCACGCCTCGGGGAAGGTGGTCTTGTCGTTGGCCGGGTTCATGATGTTCTCGAAGATGGCGTTGCCGCCTCCCGGCTCCAGACACGTCGCCACGCCGATCCCCGCGAGCCGGCCCTCGGCGCGCAGCTCGTCGCGGCGGGCCTCCAGCGCGGCCAGGTCGGCGAGCGCGATCGCCTTGTCGAGCACGGCCGGGTAGTCGCCGGAGTCGTACTCGGTGCCGCTGGGGATCCGGTAGGGGAACTCCTCCGGCTGGATGAAGTTGCGGCGGCGCAGCTCGACGCGGTCGATGCCCAGATCGCGTGCCACGGCGTCGACGGCGGCCTCGATCGCGTAGTTCGTGGGCGCCTGGCCGAATCCGCGAACGGCGACCTGCCCGGTCTTGTTCGTGACGACGGCGGTGGCGTTGTAGGCGGCGCTCGGGATCCGGTAGGGACCGACGATAGCGCCGATCGGCTTGGCCAGCTGCAGTGGTGAGCGGCCGGGGTAGGCGCCCTCGTCGTCGATCACGTCGATGCGGATGCTGGTGAAGATGCCCTCGGCGGTGTACGCGAGCTCGACGTCGAAGATCCGGTCGGGACCGTGGAAGTCACCGCCGTGCATGTTCTCCGCCCGGTCCTCGATGAGCTTCACCGGCGCGTCGAGCATCCGGGACAGGTAGCCGGCGAGCACGCCGTGCTTGATGCCGCGCTTGACGCCGTAGCTGCCGCCGACGTCCACGTCGAAGTGCACGCGCACCTGGTTGGTGGGGATTCGCAGCGCGTGGGCGAGCTGCTCGGGGAACTGCGGCATCTGGATGGAGGCCCAGACGTCGAGCAGGTCCCGTCCCCGGTCCCAGGCGGCGACCACGCCGAACGTCTCCAGCGGCACGGTGGAGTTGCGGTTCCAGCGGGACCGTACGCGTGAGGTACCCGCGGCTTGCGCGAGGTCGCCGTCCACGTCGCCCCAGCGGAACTCCCGGTGCGCCATGACGTTCGTGCCGTGGTCCGGGTGGACCAGGGGTGCACCGGGCTGCGCGGCGACCTCGGGGTCGAGCACCGCGGGAAGCGTCTCGTAGTCGACGAAGACGCGTTCGGCGCCGTCCTCGGCGACCGCGCGGGACTCGGCCACCACGGCGGCCACCCACTCCCCCGCGTACCGGGTCTCCTCCGCCGCGAGCGGCCGCCACTGGACCTCTGGAACTGCGAGGTACTGCCGCAGCGGATCTGTGTCCTTCGCCAGCTCGGCGCCGGTCAGCACGGCGACCACGCCGTCCAGGGCGAGCGCCTCGGACGCGTCGACCCCGGTGATGCGGGCGTGAGCGTACGGGCTGGTGACCAGGCCGACGTGGAGCGTGCCCGGCGGTGTGATGTCGGCGACGTACCGTCCTTGCCCGGTGACGAAACGGCGGTCCTCACGGATGCGCCCCGGCTTGGAGACCCACCGGTACGGCGTCTCGGGCCGCGGCGCGGCGTCCTGCTCGGTCGGCTCAGTCATGCGCCACGGCCTCCTCGGCGACGGGTTCGGCCGGAGCGGAGCCGATGGCCCGCGCGGCCTGTTCGACGGCCTCGCGAATCTGGACATAACCGGTGCACCGGCAGATGTTGCCGCCCAGCGCCTCGTCGATCTCCGCCCGGCCGGGATGCGGGCACTCGTCCAGGAGCGCCTGCGCGGCCAGCACCATGCCGGATGTGCAGTACCCGCACTGCAGAGCGTGCGCCTGGCAGAACGCCTCCTGAACCGGGCTCAGCCGCCCGTCCGGCCCGCTCACGCCCTCGATCGTGGTGACCGCGTGCCCGTCGGCCTGTACGGCCAGCACGATGCAGGACCGGACCGGAGCGCCGTCCAGCAGCACCGTGCAGGCCCCGCACACGCCGTGTTCGCAGCCGAGGTGTGTGCCGGTCAGGCCGAGCGTGTCGCGGAGGAAGTCGGCCAGGCTCGTACGGGCCGGGGCCGTGCCCCGGCGCGCCTCGCCGTTGACGACGAGTTCGATCTCATGACGGCTTCCCACGTCAGCTCCCACCGATGTTCCCGGTCTGCCCCGGAGAGGGTCGCATCCCGGTATGCGCGGCGATGAAGTCCCCTACCCGCCGGGTGAACGCCGGGGGGTTCTCCAGGTTCGACAGATGGCCGGCGCCGGGGATCTCCCCCAGCTCGGCGCCTCGGATTCCGGCCGCGATGCGCTCGGACAGCTCGCGCGGCGTCTTCTGGTCCCGGTCTCCCCACAGGACGAGGGCCGGAGCGCGTACGGCGCCGAGCCGGTCGGCGATCCGTACGCCGAAACAGGTCCGCGCGGACGCCGCGTAGGCGTCGGCGTCCATGCCCGCGATCGCCGCCTTGACCGGCTCGGCGCCGTCCGGCGGCGGCGTACGCGTGAACGTCTCGGCGACGTAGGAGACGGCCAGTGCCGCCGTGCCGGCCTCGCGCGCCTGACCGGCCAGCCCCTCGGCCTTCGCCGTCGCCACCTCGGGGTCCAGCTCCACGAAGCTGTCCGCGACGACGAGGGCCGACACACGGCCCGGGTGCGCCGCGGCGTACGCGACGGCCTGGATGCCTCCGAGCGAGAGCCCGACGAGTGCGGCGCGCGCCACCCCGGCTGCGTCGAGCACGCGGTCGAGGTCGGCGACCCAATCGTCGACCGTCAGCGGCCCGGCCCAGCCCGACGCGCCGTGGCCCCTGCTGTCGGGGAGGACGACCCGGTGGCGGGCCGACAGCGCATCGGCCTGGTCGCGCCACATGCGGTGGTCGGCTCCGAGGCTGTGCAGGAACACCACGGCCTCCTCGCCCGGGGGCCCGAGGTCGACATAGCTCAGGCTGGGCCGTCCGCCCGTGGTGCGCGGCGAATATTCGGCGGGCCGCTGCCCGTTCGTCACTCGATTCTTCCTTTCGCTTTCGCTTTCGTTGCCGGCAGACCGGACTATCACAGCGCCGGGACGGCGGACTCCGCAGGGTCGGCGGCGGCCGGCGGCGTCATCCCGGCGAGCACCCGCTCGCGCAGCTCGTCGAGCAGCGCCGGATCAGGGTCGCGTGGTACGGCGATGTCGTCCGCGAGGTGGCCCGGCGGGCGGAGCACCAGAATGCGGTCGCCGAGGGTGAGTGCCTCGGTGAGCGAATGAGTGATCACGACGCCGGTCTTGCCGCCCGTCCTAACGAGCTCCACGAACTCCTGGCGCAGGCCCTGCGCGGTGATCTCGTCGAGCGCGGAGAAGGACTCGTCGCATAGGATGATCTCCGGGTCGACCGCGAAGGCCCGCGCCAGCGAGACGCGTTGCCGCTGGCCGCCGGACAGCTGGTGGGGATAGGCGTCCTCGCGGCCGGCCAGGCCGAGCCGTGACAGCCAGTCCCGTGCGCGCTCCTGCCACTGCTCCTTGGGGATACCGGCGAACCTCATCCCGACGCAGACGTTCTGCAGGGCAGTGCGCCACGGCAGCAGCCGGGCGTCCTGGAACACCACCGCGATCCGGCGGCGGAACCACTCGAACTCGGCGTGCGGATCGTGCCCGGCCACGCGCACGGTGCCGTCGCTGGGCGGGAACAGGCCGAGGATCAGGTTGAACGTGGTCGACTTGCCGCAGCCGGTGACACCGACGACGGTGACCAGCTCGCCGCGGTCGATGCCGAAGCTCAGATCGCGTAGCGCGTGGTGGCCGGGGAAGACCTTCTCCACGCCGGCGAACTCGATGACAGGTGCTTCCCCAGTGACGCTGGACATCGTGGTCAACCCTTCTGCGACGGGGCCATGACGGACGCTTGCGCGTGGTCGCCGGTACGTGGCCGGTAGCGCAGCGCCCAAGCCTCCAGCAGCTCCATCGCGCCCTGGATGATGAGCATGCAGACCGCGAGCAGCAGGGTCCACGAGACCACCGAGGTCATGTCGAACAGCTGCTGCGCGGACAGGAGCTGCGCGCCGACGCCGACCGTCGCGCCGACCAGCTCGGCGATCAGCACCATCCGGATGCCGAGCCCGAGATTGACCTTCCACGCGGTGAAGATGCCCGGGGTGATGGCCGGCAGCGTGACCTCGCGGAACAGCGCCCAGCGGCCCGGCCGGAAGGACCTGGCCATGTCGCGCAGCTCCGCGGGCACCGCCCGGTAGGAGTCGTACGTCTGAAGCGCGAAGCCCGGCAAGGTCACCAGGAACATGACGAACCAGACGCGGACCTCCACGTTGGCGAACCAGATGACCGCGATGATCACCCACGACAGGGACGGGACTCCCTGCACGAAGCGGATCGGGGGCAGCAGGTACCGGGACGCGAGGGAGCGACTCCCCATCAGCAGGCCGAGGGCCAGGCCGACGGCGAACGCGGCGACCAGTCCGACGGCGACTCGGATCAGTGTGGTGAGGAGGCTCTGCAGCGTCTTGCCGGTGGTGAGGATATGGCCGAGTTCGCGCACGACACTCGGAATGCTGGGCACGTCGTACGCGGGGGTGAAGTGCGACACGATCGCCCACACCGCCAGCAGGACGACGATCAGAATCGGAATGCTCGGGTCACGGAACCGTCGCCGAACGGTTCTGGTGCCGGTTGCGGGAGCCGCCTTCGGCGGCGGGGTGACGGTTGAGGTGGCCATCAGAGCCCCCGGTAGATGATGGTGGCAGGTGGAGTCTTGCTGAGGTAGCCGGTCTGCCGGCCCGCCTTGAATACCGCGCCGATGCCGTCGGCCAGGTCGGCGGCCGGACGGACGCCGAGCCGCAGGCGCTGCTGGTTCTCGATCAGCGCCTGCAGTGTCGGCGCCTTGCCGTGTGGGGTGGCGGCAGCGATGACCTTCGCGGCCGCCGCCGGGTTCCCGGTGGTCCACGTCGCGGCGTCCGAGTAGATCCGGTACAACTTCGTCACCACGTCGGGGTGGGTCCGCGCCCACTTCTCGTGGGCGGCGAGACCGAGGTAGGGGATCTTGTCGGTGCCGAACGCGCGCTGCCAGGCCGGCAGGCCGAAGTCGAGGCTCCGGATGCCCGGCCGGGCGTGGCGCAGCGACGAGTAGGCCGGCTCCCATATCTCGGTGGCGTCGGCCCGCCCCATGAGTGCCATGGTCGACAGGCCGGCGGTCGTCTGGTTCAGCAGCTCGACCTTGCCCAGGTCGAGTCCGGCCTGGCGCGCGAACCACACGAACATGGCGTGGTTCGTCGTTCCCGTCGCCGCGGCGAGGCTGTGCCCGCGTAGATCGGTCAGACTCCGGATCGCCGGGTCGGAGGTCACGATCGCGCTGAAGTAGTCGAACATGTTGAACAGGTAGGTCACGCCCACGCCGCGCTCGGTACGCAAGGCCTCGGACAGCAGCGCCGCGCTGCCGCCCACCTCGTAGTGACCGGATGCGAACTCGGTGTTGTAGTTGTCCGGAGTGGCGTAGGCGTAGGAGACCCGCAGGTCGTGCGCGACGTCGATGCCCTGGCTCTTGATGACCGCGGGCAGGAACGCGCCCAGCGAGGGCGCCTGGAAGGCGAGCACCTTGACCGTGACCCGGCCGTCCTTCGCGACGGTCAGGCCCTCCGCCGAGCCGCAGCCGGCCGCGGCCAGGGCCACGGTCGACAGCCCGCCCCCGAGCATGGCGCGGCGGGTGATGGACGGGCGCTCGGGCCGGCCACGCGGTGAGCGATCGGTGGACCTCATGGCGGCTCCTTGCGCGGTGGGGAGAGAGGGGGACGGTGTGGCGGCGGGAGATGCCGTCAGCCGCCGTGCATGCCGGTCCCGGCGGTGATCAGCGACGCCGGGCCTCCCATCGCCCGCGAGACGGCGACGGCCGCGTCGACCGTACGGTCGCGG
>JAOPYL010000024.1 GCA_025964625.1 Actinoallomurus sp.
CGTCCACGGCCACCGCGGCCGCAAGGACGACCCGCTCTACTCGGCACGTCGGACGCTGCACACCGGCGCCGGGCTGCTCACTGAGAAGCAGAAGGACCGGCTCCACGCTTTGTTCGCCGTCGACGCCCACGTCGAGGTCGAAGCGACCTGGGGGATCTACCAGAGCCTGAAAAAGTGGTCGGCATCGATAGGGCGAGAAAGCGATGGACAGACCCGAGCGCAATCGTTGAGTCCGGGAGCGTATCCACCGGTGCCAAATCACCCGCGCGATCCGCGCAGCGGCCAACGGCCGATCCATCCTTGATCCGGCAGTGCAGGCCACACTTGTCGAGGCGGCCAGCCACTGTCCCCCACCACCGCCGCCATCGAACCCGCAGCTCCCCGATGACCTCACCAACCGTGAAGGCGAGGTCGTCAGCCTCGTCGCCCAAGGTCACTTCCGCTCGTGGGCGGCAAGGATGGCGGCGACGGCGTCGGTGATGTGGGCTTCGGCGGCCGCCTTGTCGATGCCGAGGTCGGCGAGCACGCCGGTGCCGTTCTCGAGTTCCAGCAGCGCGAGCAGGATGTGCTCGGTCCCGATGTAGTTGTGGCCCATCCGCAGGGCCTCCCGGAACGTGAGCTCCAGCGCCTTTCGCGCCCGCGGGTCGTACGGGATGAGGTCGGGCACCTGGTCGGCCGCCGGCGGCAACGCCGCGGTCACCGCCTGCCGGACGGCTTCCAGCGGCACGCTCTGCGTGACGATCGCCCTCGCGGCGATCCCGTCCGGCTCGCTCAGGAGCCCGAGCACCACATGTTCGGGGAAGATCTGGTCGTTGCCTGCCGCACGGGCCTCGTTCTGCGCCGCCATGACGACGTTCCTCGCCCGCGGGGTGAACCGGCTGAAACCCTGGCTGGGATCGAGATCCGATGGTTCGCCGGGGTCTTTCGGCACAAAGCGCTTCTGAGCCGCTTGCTTGGTGACCCCCATGCTCCTGCCGATGTCCGTCCAGGACGCGCCCGAGCGTCTCGCCTGATCCACGAAGTGACCGATCAGATGGTCAGCCACGTCACCGAGGTGATCCCCGGCGATGACCGCGTCGGAAAGCTGTTCGAGAACATCGGAGTGAACCTTCTTGATGGCCTCGATCAGGTCGTCGAGCCGGACTGGATTGGTCATGCCGACTGGATTCGTCATGCGTCAACCATAGGTTGACGATCTCTAGGCCGTCAACCCAAAGTTGACGATGTTCGGAATCTGAGCCGGAGAGCGCGGGCTGCTGAGACGCTCTCGATCTTGAACTATGTCCAGGTCGGCCGCGGACGGCCGGACCGCCCGGGTACCGTACGAGCGTGACCGACCGCACCTTCACCCTAGGCGAGGCGCGCACGCTCATTCCTGAGGTGCGCGCGCAGATGGACGCCATCGTGGCCGCCCGGGCCAACCTCGCCGAGCTCGCCTTCGCGCTGCGGTCGGGCCTTCCCTCGCACCTGGGCGGCACGCCCGAAGTCAAGGCGTACGAGGCCCGCATCGATGAGGCGCTGGGCTGGTTCACCATCCAGGGCATCGAGGTGAAGGGCATCGCCCCGGTGCTGGTGGACTTCCCGGCGTTCCACCGCGGGCACTCCGTGCGGCTGTGCCTCCTGGAGGGCGAGCAGGAGCTCGGCTGGTACCACCGTACGGAGCTCGGCTTCGCGGGGCGCCGCCGCCTGCCCTGACCATGGAGGCGGGTCAGGTTCCCGTACGGCGGTGACGCCTCCCGCAGTGCCTGACAGCCGACCTGCGGACGCACTCACAAATATCAGAGCCCGACCAGCGAATGAGGCCGCCTAGCCGGGCGTAATCTGTCCCGGTGCCATCCAAACCATCCCGATCCTCCACAGTCGAGACCGGTAGAGCGGCTCGGCTGGGCTGGCTGGATCTGCTTCGGGGAATCGCGGCGATGATGGTGGCCCTGCACCATGCGACGTACTACTTCACGCCTCAATGGCGTGCCGGGCTGGTCGACTGGTTCGACCCCGGCCTCTACGGCGTCCTGGTGTTCTTCCTGGTCAGCGGCTATATCGTCCCAGCCTCCCTGGAACGGCACGGGCAGGTGCGCAGCTTTTGGATCAGCAGGCTGCTGCGTATCTACCCGCTGCTGATGGTGGCGTGCGCGATCACCATGCTGCCGTTCCTGCTCGGTGTTCGCGGGTTGCGCGCCGGGCTGGAGGGATACAGGCCGGCGACCGCCGTCCTGGCGCATCTGACGATGCTCCAGGACGTGCTGGCGGTACCGAACGTGATCAATGTGCTGTGGACGCTGTCGTACGAGATGTTGTTCTATCTGCTGGTCGTCGCCTTGTTCGTCACCGGGACGCATCGGCGGTCCGCGCCGATCGCGGTGGTGCTGGTGACCGCCGCTGTTCTGGCGGGCGGGATAGTGCCGACCGTGGCGCTGTCCGGGACGGTCGGCATCGGGCCGATCGTGGCGCTGACCGCGCTGGTGCTGGCGACAGCGATCACGGGAGCCGTTTCAGCCCGGCCGGTCCTGCGCACCGGAGGTGGGATCATCGGAGGCGCTCTGGCGCTCGTACTGGTCAGCGTGAACAGCCGGATCGGTTCATGGGAGGGCCTGGTGATCCTCGCGGTGATGTTCACCGGCACCGCCCTGTACCGCGCCGAGAACCGCCAGATCAGCAGACGAGCAGCGGCGCTGTCATCGGCCCTGGTGCTGACCGGCGCCATCCTGGCGGGCGCCTGGCACGCCCAGGTGAGCATGTCCGAGGCGCAGGCCGCAGCGTTCCAGGTCTACTGGGCCGGCTCAGTGCTGTTGGCGGCCCTCACGTTCGCGGCGGCATGGGTGCTACGGCGCCGCCGGATCCCGGCATGGCTGACCGGCCTGGGCACGATCAGCTTTTCCCTCTATCTGCTCCACCCGGTCCTGCTGATGCTCTCCGACCAGTTCGGAGGCACCCCTCACCACGACGACGCCCTCAGGCTCGTCGTCTTCGTCTTCGTCCTCGTCATGGTCAGCGGATTGACCTACCGATATGTGGAAGTTCCTTTCCAACACCTCGGACGCCGCCTCATCCAACACTCGGCCAGGACCGCACGGCAGACCGGCAACCCCGCCATACCCGACCCGATCGCCGGCCTGCAGGCCCAGGCATCTGACAGCCTGCCGAGCTAGGACACATCCACCGAAACAGTGTGAGAGCTGTCAGACACCCAAGATCTGCCATGAACCTGGCCCTGACGCCGGACGGTACGCCGGACCATGAACGTGCCGACGAGCAGATCGGCGTCCTTGGACGCGCGTGCCGTTGCAGTACTAATCGCCTGATTCGACGGGGCGCGTGCCGTCGGCGATCCAGTTGGACCAGGAGCCGACGTACAGCGCGGCCGGTATTCCGGCGATGGTCAGCGCCAGGATCTCGTGCGCGGCGGTGACCCCGGAGCCGCAGTAGGTGCCCACCTCCGCGGCATCGGTCGCGCCGAGTTTGGCGAACCGCTCGCGGAGCAGGTCGGGAGGCAGGAAGCGCCCGTCGACACCGACGTTGCCGAGTGTGGGGGCGTTGACCGCGCCGGGGACGTGCCCGGCGACCGGGTCGACCGGCTCCATCTCACCGCGGTACCGCTCGGGCGCACGGGCGTCGAGCAGCACGCCGGCCTTGGCCACGGCCATCGCGCCGTCCGCGTCGAGCAGTGGCAGGTGCCCCGCGGCGGCCACGAAGTCCCCCGGCGCCACCTCGGGAACCTCGGTGGTGACGGGCCGGCCCGCCTCGACCCAGGCGCGGTAGCCGCCGTCGAGGACACGGACCCGCTCATGCCCGAAGTAACGCAGCGTCCACCAGGCGCGGGCGGCCGCGGTGGCGTCGGTGTCGTCGTAGACCACGACGGTGTCGTTCTGGCGGACACCGGCGCGCCTCATGGCCTCCTGGAACGCCTGCCGGTCGGGCAGTGGGTGACGGCCGGCGGGCCCGGCCGGCGCCGCGAGGTCATGGTCGAGGTCGACGAAGACCGCGCCCGGCAGGTGGCCGCGCTGGTACGCCTCGATTCCGGCCGGGCCGCCGAGGCGCCAGCGAACGTCGAGCAGGACGACGTCGCGGCGGAGCGCTCGGACGAGGGGCTGGACGCCGATGAGAGGGTGCACACGGTCAGTCTTACCGTTAACGGGCCCGTCTGCGAGAGGCCGGTCGGCGTTCATCCCGCCGCCACGCGGGAGAGCAGGGGGACGAGCTGCTCGGCCGGGACGAGCGAGCCGTGCATCCCGATCAGTGACGACTCCACCGGCTCGGCCTTCGTCGCGACGATCGCGATGTCGGCGTACGGAACCGCGACGACATCGCCGACGCGCGCGGTCATCGGGGCCGGCACCGGGCCGAAAAGACCTGCCCCGATCGCCTCCTCGCGCGACATCACCCACGCCTGCCCGGCGAGCCGCTCCCGCCAGGCGGCGAGCACGTCGGGGACGGCGCCCTCGTCGGCGTAGACGTGCCGGGCCCGCGGCTCGCCGCCCAGCAGCGCCACGCCCGCTCGCAGCCCGGGTTCGGCGTCCACGTCGACCCGGCCGGCCGGGTCGGTCATGCCGTGGTCGGCGGTGACGTACAGCACCGCGTCCGGCGGCATCACCTCGGCCAGCCGCTGCGCCAGCAGGTCGACGAAGGCCAGGTGATGCCGCCAGGCCGCCGACCGGGAGCCGCAGACGTGCCCGGTGGCGTCGAGCTCGCTGTGGTAGACGGTGACGAAGGACCGCTCGCCGGCCCGGACGGCCTCCCCGGCGCGCGCGACGAGCTGGCCGAGGGAGTCGGCGGGCACGTAGCGAGCGCCGCGGTACACCGCGCGGGTGAGCCCGCTGCCCTTGAACGCCCCCGCCGCGACGTGCGCGGTGGCGACGCCCGCCGCGGCGGCCCGCTCGTACACGGTGGTCACCGGCTGCCAGGTCTCCGGGTCGACGTGGTCGTCCCAGCGCAGGCAGTTGATGAGACGCCCCTCGCCCGGAATGGCGACCTGGTAGCCGAGCATGCCGTGACCGCCCGGCGGCCGCCCGGTGCCGAGCGACCCGAGACTGGTCGCGGTGGTCGCCGGGAAGCCCGCGGTGAGCGGGCGGCCGGCCAGGGACGAGAGGTACGGCGCCTCGTCGGCGTGGGCGCGCAGGAGCTCCCAGCCGAGCCCGTCGACCACCAGGACGCAGGCGCGCGGCAACGGCGGCAGACCGAGGACGTCCGCCTCTCCGGGGACGCCCAGCGCGGCGAGCACGGACGGGCCCAGGTCGGCCAGGGACTCCCGGCCGTACGCCGGCACGGGAAGGCTCATCGGTCCTGCTGGGAGATGACCTCCGACAGCGCCTGGGCGAACGCCAGGGCCTGCTCGACCGCTTCGGCGCCGTCGGCCGCCTCACTGAGCCGCAGCGAGAGATCGTCGGCGGTCAGGGTGCCGGTGTAGCCGTGGTCGGCCTCGCAGGACTCGTCGCCGCAGGAGGCCGGTTCCAGGTCGATGTGGGCGATGACGCCCCAGCCGATGGTCACCATCACCTCGGTCGGCGGAATCCCGGGGACGTAGGACGCCGGCTCGGGCACGACCCGGGTCACCGCCACCGACTGGACACGGCCCAGCCGCACCGCCTCCGTCGTCGTCGAGGCGTGCGGGTGCGGCATCGCCTCGGTCGGCGGATGTTCGTCCGTGTGACAGACGAGCAGGCGAGTCGGTGACAGGACGAGCACGGTGACGTGCCGCCGCACCTCCATCGCCGGATCGAAGGTCGCCTCATGGTGGACGACATATGCGATCACGGACTCGTTGGCCAGAACCGATTCGACGGCGTCCGCGACGAGCGCGGGGTAGTAGCCGCTCCGCTCGATCGCCGTGCGCAGCCCCTG
>JAOPYL010000062.1 GCA_025964625.1 Actinoallomurus sp.
GTCAGAGCCAAGCGGTCTTCCGGTGTCGCGCCTGCGGGCACACAGCTCACGCGGATGTGAACGCGGCCAAGAACATCGCCGTCGGGCGGACGGTGACCGCGCGGGGAGGCCAGGCGTTGGCCTGGCCTGTGAACCGCGAACCTCAACTCGTTCCCTCCTCCGGGTAGGGACGGGTTGGAATCCCCCGCCTTCAGGCGGGGGAGGACGTCAATCCGTACACGCCGGTGACCATGGTGGGCACGGCCAGGATCGCCGCCCAGGCGGAGATCTTGCGCATGTCCTCGTTCTGCTGCATGCCGACCTGGGCGAGGTGCGCGTTCAGCACGTTGGTCAGCAGCTCGTTGTGGGAGTCGACCTGCTCGTCGACGCGCAGCAGATGGTCGAGGACGTCGCGGAAGTACTCCTTCGTGCCGGCGTCGACGCTGACCCGGCCTTTGACGATGTCCTCCAGCACCGGCACCAGAGGGTCCTGCGCGCCGCGGAACTCCAGCACCTCGCGCTTGAGGTCGTAGATGTCCTCCGTGACGGTGTTCCGCTGGGGGGAGAAGACGCGGCGCTCCAGGTCGATGATGTCGGTCTCGACCTCATGGGCGATGGCGCCGTACCGGTCCACGATCTCGTCGAGCACGGTGTACAGGACCGCGCTGGGCCCGTGGCTGAGCAGCTCCGTGTCGGCCTCCAGGCGCCGGCGCACCGCCTTGAGCGGGCTGCCCTCGCCGTGCCGGACGGTGATGATGAAGTCCTTGCCGACGAAGAGCATGATCTCACCGACCTCGATGTCGGAGGTCTCGTCGATGTAGCGCAGCGTCTTGACCACCACGAACAGCGTGCTGCCGTAGCGCTCCAGCTTCGGGCGCTGATGGGCGTGGACCGAGTCCTCGATCGCAAGGGGGTGCAACTCGTCGGCGACCTGGTCGAACTCCTCGGCGGTCGGCTCGTGCAGGCCGATCCACATGAAGCTGTCGCCCAGCTCACGGGCAGCGTCGAGCGCATCACTCAGATCACCGTCGACGTCGTCGCGGCGACCCTTACGGTAGATGGCGCAATCCATGATCATGGTGGACATTGTCCCGGGGGAGGGGTGAACCGGCGATCAACATGATGTACCCATGACCTTGCGCGTCAATCGGCGGGAGATGTCCGGCTACAGTTCACGGCGTGGCAACTCTCCTCCTGGTACGCCATGGGCTGACCGAGATGACCGGGCCGGTGCTCGCCGGATGGACGCCCGGTGTGCATCTGAACGAGCGCGGTCGTGAGCAGGCCGCCGATCTCGCCGTGCGGCTGGCGCCGGTCGCCCTGGACATGATCGTGGCGAGTCCGCTGGAGCGCTGCCAGGAGACCGCGCAGGCGGTCCTGGCCGGTCGTGACGGCCTCCAGCTGCGGACCGATGACCGGCTGGGGGAGGTCAAGTACGGTGACTGGACCGGGCGCCCTCTCGAGGAACTGGCCAAGGAAGAGCTCTGGAAGGTCGTCCAGGCCCATCCCAGCGCGGTGCGCTTTCCCGGAGGGGAGGCGCTGGCCGAGGCCCAGCACCGTGCCGTCACCGCCATCAGGGAGTGGAACGGCCGCCTGGGGCCGGACGCGACCTACCTCGTGTGCAGCCACGGGGACATCATCAAGTCCATCATCGCCGACGCCCTCGGGCTGCACCTCGACCAGTTCCAGCGCATACAGGCCGATCCGGCCGCGCTCACCGTGATCCGTTACACCGAACTGCGGCCGTTCCTCATCCGTCTCAACGACAACGGTGGCAAAGTCGACGATCTTCTTGCGAAGTCCGGCCAGGACAGTGACGCAGCGGTCGGCGGCGGAGCGTAGGGTCGTCCTCATGCCGGTCATCGCATACGACATGCCCGAAAGGTTCGTGGCGGGCACCGTCGGCCAGCCTGGCGACCGCACCTTTTTTCTGCAGGCTCGGGCAGGACGCCGCGTCACCAGCGTCGGCCTGGAGAAGTTCCAGGTGACGTTGCTGGCCGAGCGGCTGGAGGAGTTGCTGGACGAGGTGCTCCGCCAAGGCGGCGGCGGCGTGGTCGTGCCCGCCGTCGCGCCCGTCGAGCTCCAGGACGACGAACCGCTCGAGCAACCCATCGAGGAGGAGTTCCGGGTCGGCACCATGGCCCTTGCCTGGGACCCCGACGACGAGCGGGTGGTGATCGAGGCGCAGGAGGTCACCGAGGGCGAGGACGACGAGACCGAGATAGGCGGCGAGGACCCCGCGGTCGTGGTGCTCCGGGTGCGGATCAGCGCGGGCCAGGCGCGCGCGTTCGCGCAGCGGGCCCTGAAGATCGTCGCGGCCGGCAGGCCGCCCTGCCCGCTGTGCGGTCTGCCACTCGACGCGCAAGGCCATGTGTGCCCTCGGCAGAACGGCCACCTTGGCTGAGACCTCGATCCCTTGGACACTGGACGCATGAGTCAGCCCTCCCGGTACGGCGTCGGCGGCGACGGCACGGTCGGCCCGGCCGGCACCGAGACCGCCATACGCCTGTTGCAGCACGGCGACATCACCGTCGAAGGGCGGCTCGTCGCGGCGACCAACGCGACGCTGTACTGCTCGGTGACGCACGAGGACCTGCGGGCCAACTGCGTTTACAAGCCCGTCTCCGGCGAACGCCCGCTGTGGGACTTCCCGGACGGCACCCTCGCCGGCCGCGAGGTCGCCGCCTACGTGATCTCCGAGCAGATGGGCTGGCACA
This sequence comes from Actinoallomurus sp., assembly GCA_025964625.1. Classification (GTDB taxonomy): domain Bacteria; phylum Actinomycetota; class Actinomycetes; order Streptosporangiales; family Streptosporangiaceae; genus Actinoallomurus. The sequence continues at coordinate 2,697 of JAOPYL010000062.1, forward strand.
TCGTCCCGCCCACCGTCCACCGCGACGGGCCGTTCGGCCCCGGCATGGTGCAGCTCTGGATCGAGCACGACATCGAGGCCGACCTGCTGGCCCTCTCCCGGGGGGACGACCCCGCCGTGCGCCGCATGGCCGTCTTCGACGCGGTCGTCAACAACGCCGACCGGAAGATCGGCCACCTGCTGCCGACCACCGCCGGCCACGTGTACGGCTGCGATCACGGCGTGTGCTTCTCCCACGAGTACAAGCTCCGCACGGTCCTGTGGCAGTGGCGCGGCAAGAACCTCACCCCCGAGGCGGTCGAGGCCCTGCAGAAGCTGCGCCGCGCCTTCGGCCGGGACGGTCTCGCCGCGACGCTGTCCGGGCTGCTCAGCCATCAGGAGATCGACGCGACCCGCGACCGGGTCGAGCTCATGCTCAAGCACCGCATCCACCCGTACCCGCCGGAGGACTGGCCCGCCATTCCCTGGCCTCCGCTGTAGCCCATGTGCGCGGCGAGGCGATGGGGCCCCGGCCCCACGTCGGCTACGACTTCACCGCGGAGCCCGGCGACCCCGGCGCCTGGCAGCCCGCCCGCACCTCCTAGCGGCCGCGTCGCATCGCCGGGACGGGCGTGGCCGCCGACCAGCCCTGGGCCAGGAAGTCGAAGGCGGCGGGCAGCACGCTCCGCACGTAGTCCCAGTCGTGGCCACCCGGGCGCACGTCGAGTACGGCGGGGATCCCCGCGTCGTCGAGCAGCTTTTTGAAGCGCTGTGGCTCGCCCTTGATCACCGGGTTGTCCTCGTTCGCGGCGGCCGCCAGGAAGATCCGTGAGTGGCGGGCGGCGGCGAGGTTCTGATCCGGCCGGTTGGCGGCGATGACGTCGGCCTTGCCACCGAACATGTGCGACGGGTCGTCGACGTGGAAGTAGCCGGAGATGGAGACCACGGACCCGAAGACGCCGGGATGGCGGAGGGCGAGGTTCATCGAGCCGTAGCCGCCCATGGAGAAGCCGCCGATCGCCCGATGGGCGGCGTCGCGCCGGTGCCGCCCCTCGACCGCCGGGACGACCTGGTTCAGAAGACGGTCCTCGATCATGTCGGAGCCGTCGGCCGCATCCGCCCACTCGGTGTCCTCGTGATGACTGCCGTTGCCGTCGGGCACCACCAGCACGAACGGCGTGCCGCCGTGCGCGACGTAGGACTGGACCTGCTTGGCGAGGCCCTCGTCGTCGATGAGGGTCTTCGGGTCGCTGGGCACCCCGTGCAGGAAGTACAGGACCGGCAGCGTGCGCGTCTCGGGGACGTTGGGGCGCCAGACGTAGACGCCGTAGGTCTTCCGGTCCACCGGATCGGTGACCTTGATCTGCGACAGGCCCGGCCGGGCCGGCGAAGGCGTGTCGACGTCGCTCGGTCTCCGGGTGTCCGCCGAGCCGTGATGCAGACCGAGGTTGACGGACACATAGGCGATGCCCAGCGCGAGGAGCAACGTGCCGGCCCACACAGAAAGACCCGCGAGGCGCGGCTGACCACGGCGGCGGGGCTTTCTCCGGTGTTTCGACACGGCGTCTGCGGGGTCCCGGTGGTTACTCGGGGATGGGACAAGAGGGAACAGAGTTGCACATCATTCACGGCATCGTCGTCGTCCCATGCCGGGCGGGCAAGTCTTTACCGTCCGGGAGTCCTGTCCAGAGTGCCGGCTCGGCGTCGATAGGCTGCGGGGTATGCGATCGTGGCCCGCCCCCGAGGTCCCCGGCCTTGCCGGACACGGCCTGCCCCTCCTGGTTCCGCAACTCAACGTGCACGACTCGGCCGCGGGCGTCCTGCGCCCGGTGACTCCCGGCCCGAGCGCGCGGATGTACGTCTGCGGCATCACGCCCTATGACGCCACGCACCTCGGCCATGCGGCCACCTACCTCGCGTTCGACCTCGTCAACCGGGTGTGGCGCGACGCGGGCCACGACGTGCATTACGTACAGAACACCACGGACGTCGACGACCCGCTGCTCGAACGCGCCAATGACACCGGTGACGACTGGCGCGCACTCGCCGAGCGGGAGATCCAGCTGTTCCGTGAGGACATGACCGCGCTGCGGGTGCTGCCCCCGCGGGAGTACGCGGGCGCCGTCGAGTCGATCCCTCTCATCATCGAGTTCATCGAGACACTGCGGGCCAAGGGCGCCACGTACGACCTCGACGGCGACCTGTACTTCCCCGTTTCCGCGGACCCCGACTTCGGCTCGGTGAGCGGCCTGACTCCCGGGGAGATGCTGCCGCTGTTCGCCGAGCGCGGCGGCGATCCCGACCGCAAGGGCAAGAAGGACCCGCTCGACGCCCTGCTGTGGCAGGCCGCGCGGCCCGGCGAGCCGTCCTGGGAGTCGCCCTTCGGCCCCGGCCGCCCCGGCTGGCACGTCGAATGCTCCGCCATCTCCGTCCGCAACCTCGGCATGTCCTTCGACATCGAGGGCGGCGGTTCGGACCTGGTGTTCCCGCACCACGAGATGGGGGCCGCGCACGCTCAGGTCGCCACCGGCGAGCGGCCGCACGCCAAGGCGTACGTCCACGCCGGCATGGTGGGCCTCGACGGCGAGAAGATGTCGAAGTCGCGCGGCAACCTGGTCTTCGTCTCCCGGCTGCGCGCCGAGGGCGCCGACCCGATGGCGATCCGGCTGGCCGTGCTGGCCCACCACTACCGGTCAGACTGGGAGTGGACCACCGACGACCTGACGCGCGCGCAGGCCCGCCTGGCGCGCTGGCGGGAGGCGATGCTGCTGCCCGGCGGGCCGCCCGCGGACGACGTCGTCGCCGAGGTGCGCCGCCACCTCGCCACCGATCTGGATGCCCCGGCCGCGATCGTCGCCGTCGACCGGTGGGCGGACCGGGCGCTGAGCGTCGTCGAGGAGCGGGAGAGCCACGCCGGCGCACCGGACCGGATCCGTGCCGCCGCCGACGCCCTCCTGGGCATCACCCTCTAGCACGGGCGCCGGCCGGGCCGGCCGGCCCGGTGCCGTCCGGCCCGCGGATCAGTCGGGGTCGCCACCGCGGCGGCGCAGATAGCGCTCGAACTCCCGGGCGATGGCGTCACCGCTGGCCTCCGGGAGCTCCGCGGCGTCCTTCTGTTCCTCCAGGGTCCGGACGTACTCGGCGACCTCGGAGTCCTGCTCGGCGAGCTCGTTGACGCCGCGCTCCCAGGCGCGGGCCTGCTCGGCCAGCTCGCCGAGGGGAACGGAGACGTCCAGAAGGTCCTCGACCCAGCGCAGCAGGGCGAGGGTGGCCTTGGGGGAGGGCGGCTGGGCGACGTAGTGCGGCACGGCAGCCCACAGCGAGATGGTCTCCAGCCCGGCCGTCGCGAACGCGTCCTGCAGTACGCCGAGGATCCCGGTGGGCCCCTCGTACCGTGCCGGCTCCAGCCGCAGGCGAGTGGTGAGACCGGTGTCGGAGGACGCGGCGGTCACCGGGACCGGCCGGGTGTGCGGCGCGTCCGCGAGCAGCGCGCCGAGCAGCACGGCGGTCTCGGCGCCGAGCTCCAGCATGATGCCGACGAGATCCTGGCAGAACGACCGCCAGCGCATGTTCGGCTCGATGCCGTGGATGAGTACGACGTCGCGGTCGGACCCGGGCAGTTTGGCCAGCGAGAGCCGGGTCGTCGGCCAGCTGATGCGCCGGGTCTGCCCGTCCACCATCTCGACGGTGGGGCGGGTCACCTGGAAGTCGTAGTAGTCATCCGGGTCCAGCGCGGCGAGAGGGGTGGCCCCCCAGCTCTCCTCCAGATGACGGATCACGCCGCTCGCCGCTTCGCCCGCGTCGTTCCACCCCTCGAAGGCGGCGATGACCACCGGCTCGACGAGCTCGGGCACATCGTCGAGCTCGATCACGCGCTGCCTCCCAATCGGCGTCCGTTACATGACATCTCAAGCCTATGTCCTGTAAGGCGCTCGGTGCCCAGTCGTGATCGAGGCGGCGCTACCTGCCGTCCGTGGTGCGGACGATGAGCATGTCGCAGGGCGCGCGGTGGGAAAGGTTGGCGGGGACCGAGCCCAGCAGCCGGCCGGCGAGGCTGTTCAGCCCGCGGTTGCCGACGACGAGGAGATCGACGTCGCGTTCGCCGGCCAGTGTGAGCAGCGCGTCGACGGCGTCTCCCTCCACGGCCACCTCCTCGACGTCGGACGCGCCGACGGCGATGGCGCGCTCCCGCGCCGCACGGAGGGCGTCGTCGGCGGGCGTCGAGCCCTCGACCTTGTAGGCCAGGTCGCCGAGCCGGTCGCCGGCGCGGGCGCGTTCGCGGTCCGGCATCGGATGGTAGGCGCAGACGAGGACGAGCTTGGCGCCGGTGTCGGCCGCGACCTGCCCCGCCGCCTCGACCGCGCGGAACGAAGAGGTGGAGCCGTCGGTGCCGACGAGGACGGTGCGGTACGAACCCACGGGTGCTCCTTCAGGCGATGAAACCCAGCATGTGGTACCGGTGAGTACCAACCGGTGCCGATATGTGACAACGCGAGAAGACGGTAGCGGTTACGGAAGGGTGTGGACGAGACATCGGTCACCTCACAGTGCGCACAACTGAGCCTTAATCGACCGCCGATAGGCTGTTCAACCATGAGCGCGACTCCGGAGACCCTGCGTCAGGCCCTTCGTGATCGTGTCGTCGTGGCCGACGGGGGCATGGGGACGATGCTCCAGGCCGCCGGGCCCACCCTCGACGACTTCGAGGGACACGAAGGCTGCAACGAGATCCTCAATGTCACCCGGCCCGACATCGTGCGCGGTATTCACGAGGAGTACTTCGCGGCCGGTGTCGACTGCGTCGAGACCAACACCTTCGGCGCGAATCTCGGCAACCTCGGCGAGTACGACATCACCGAGCGCATCGAGGAGCTGTCCGAGGCCGGGGCGCGGATCGCCGCCGAGGTCGCCGCCGAGCTGTCCACGCCGGAGCGCCCACGCTGGGTGCTGGGCTCGATGGGCCCGGGCACCAAGCTGCCCACCCTCGGCCACGTGCCCTTCGCCGAGCTGCGCGACGCGTACGAACGCAACGCCGCCGGGCTGATCGCGGGCGGTGCGCACGCGCTGATCGTCGAGACCTGTCAGGATCTGCTGCAGGCGAAGGCCGCGATCATCGGCGCCAAGCGGGCGATCGCCAAGGCGGGTACCCGCACGGTGCTCATCGGGCAGGTCACCATCGAGCAGAACGGCGCGATGCTGCTCGGCTCCGAGATCGGCGCCGCGCTGACCGCGCTGGAGCCTCTCGAACCGGACGTCCTCGGGCTCAACTGTGCGACGGGCCCCGCCGAGATGAGCGAGCACCTCCGCTACCTCGCCCGGCACGCCGGCGTCGCGCTGTCCTGCATGCCGAACGCGGGCCTGCCCCAGCTGACCTCCGACGGCGCGTACTACCCGTTGAGCCCGGGCGAGCTGGCCGACGCGCACGACACGTTCACCCGTGAGTTCGGCCTGTCACTGGTGGGCGGCTGCTGCGGGACGACCCCGGCGCACCTGCGCGAGGTCGTCGAACGGGTCGGCGGGCGGGAGGTCGCCCAGCGCAGGCCGCGGCGCGAGGCCGGCGCGGCCTCGCTCTACCAGCACGTGCCGTTCCGGCAGGACACCTCTTATCTCGCGGTCGGCGAGCGCACCAACGCGAACGGCTCCAAGGCGTTCCGCGAGGCCATGCTGGAGGAGCGCTGGGACGACTGCGTCAAGATCGCCCGTGACCAGGCCCGTGACGGTGCCCACATGCTCGACCTCTGCGTCGACTACGTCGGCCGTGACGGTGTGGCCGACATGAAGGAGCTGGGCTTCCGGTTCGCCACCGCGGCCACCCTGCCGATCGTGCTCGACTCCACCGAGCCCCCGGTGATCCAGGCCGGGCTGGAGATGCTCGGCGGCCGCGCTCTCATCAACTCCGTGAACTACGAGGACGGCGACGGGCCCGAGTCCCGTACCGCCCGCCTCATGCCCGTCGTCAAGGAGCACGGCGCCGCGGTCATCGCCCTGACCATCGACGAGGAGGGCCAGGCCCGTACCGCGGAATGGAAGGTGCGGGTCGCGGCCCGGCTGATCGAGGACCTCACGAACAACTGGGGCATGCGGGCCGAGGACATCATCGTCGACTGCCTCACCTTCACCATCGGCACCGGCCAGGAGGAGTCCCGGCGCGACGCCGTCGAGACCATCGACGCGATCCGGGAGCTGAAGCGCCGCTACCCGAACGTCCAGACCACGCTGGGCCTGTCGAACGTGTCGTTCGGGCTGAACCCGGCGGCCCGCATCGCGTTGAACTCTGTCTTCCTCAACGAGTGCGTCAACGCCGGCCTGGACTCCGCGATCGTGCACGCCTCCAAGATCCTGCCGATGGCGCGGATCCCCGACGAGCAGCGCCAGGTCGCGCTCGACCTGGTGTACGACCGGCGCAGAGACGGCTACGACCCGCTGCAGGCGTTCCTCGACCTGTTCGAGGGCGTGGACGCCGCGTCCCTGCGCGCCGCGCGCGCCGAGGAGCTCGCCGGGCTGCCGTTGTGGGAGCGGCTGAAGCGGCGCATCATCGACGGTGAGCTGGACGGACTGAACGCCGACCTGGACGAAGCCCTGTCCCAGCGGCCCGCACTGGAGATCGTCAACGAGGTCCTGCTCGACGGCATGAAGGTCGTCGGTGAGCTGTTCGGCTCGGGCCAGATGCAGCTGCCGTTCGTGCTCCAGTCGGCCGAGGTGATGAAGACCGCGGTGGCCTACCTCGAGCCGCACATGGAGAAGACGGACCAGGACGGCAAGGGCCGCATCGTGCTGGCCACCGTCAAGGGCGACGTGCACGACATCGGCAAGAACCTCGTCGACATCATCCTGTCCAACAACGGCTACGAGGTGGTCAACCTCGGTATCAAGCAGCCGATGTCGTCGATTCTGGACGCCGCCAAGGAGCACCGGGCCGACGTCATCGGCATGTCCGGGCTGCTGGTCAAGTCCACCGTCATCATGAAGGAGAACCTCGAGGAGCTGAACTCCCGTGGCCTCGCCGAGCGCTGGCCGGTGCTGCTCGGCGGCGCGGCGCTGACCCGCGCCTACGTCGAGCAGGACCTTGCCGAGTTGTTCGGCGGCGAGGTCCGCTACGCACGCGACGCCTTCGAGGGGCTCCGGCTCATGGACGCCCTTATGGCCGTGAAACGCGGCCAGGCCGGCGCCCAGCTTCCGCCGCTGCGCGAGCGCCGGGTCAGGACCGGCGCGAAGCTCAAGGTCACCGAGCCGGAGGATATGCCGAAGCGCTCGGACGTGGCGACCGACAACAAAGTGCCGGCACCACCCTTCTGGGGTGACCGGATCATCAAGGGCGTCCCGATGGCCGACTACGCCGCGTTCCTCGACGAACGCGCCACGTTCATGGGCCAGTGGGGTCTCAAGGCGGCACGTGGCGGCGATGGCCCGTCCTATGAGGAGCTCGTCGAGACCGAGGGGCGGCCGCGCCTGCGGATGTGGCTCGACCGCATCCAGACCGAGGGTCTCGTCGAGGCCGGCATCGTGTACGGCTACTTTCCGTGCGTCAGCGAGGGCGACGACATCGTCGTCCTCCACGAGGACGGTTCGGAGCGCACCCGGTTCACCTTTCCCCGGCAGCGGCGGGACCGGCACCTGTGCCTGGCCGACTTCTTCCGGCCGCGCGGGTCCGGGGAGACCGATGTGATCGGCTTCCAGCTCGTCACGGTCGGATCCAAGATCAGCGGGGTCACCCAGGAGCTGTTCGAGAAGAACGCCTACCGTGACTACCTCGAGTTGCACGGGCTGTCGGTCCAGCTCGCCGAGGCACTGGCCGAGTACTGGCACACCCGTGTCCGGTCCGAGCTCGGCTTCGGCGGTGAGGACCCCGGCGACGTCGAGGACTTCTTCAAGCTTGGCTACCGTGGCGCGCGGTTCTCCCTGGGCTATGGTGCCTGCCCGGACCTGGAGGACCGGGCCAAGATCGTCGAACTGCTCCGGCCCGACCGCATCGGCGTCACCCTGTCGGAGGAGTACCAGCTCGCGCCCGAGCAGTCCACCGACGCGATCGTCGTGCACCACCCGGAGGCGAAGTACTTCAACACCTGATGGCCGCGCCACCACCGGGCGGCCCGGGAAACAGCAGGTGGGACGGAAGAATACGGCCGGGACGGTTGTTGCCCGAGGTATGACGAAGGTCGCAAAAACCGACCTGGACGTCTTTCCGCTCTGCCTCGGCGGCAACGTCTTCGGCTGGACAGCCGACCAGGAGCAGTCGTTCGCGGTGCTGGACGCGTACGCGGACGCGGGCGGCAACTTCAACGACACCGCGGACGTCTACTCGGCATGGGTGCCGGGCAATACCGGCGGCGACTCGGAGAAGATCATCGGCCAGTGGCTGGCCCGCCGGGGTCGCCGGGACGACATCGTGATCGCCACCAAGGTTGGGACGGCGCCGGACCTGGGCAACCTCGCGGCGGAGACCATCCGCACGGTGGCCGAGGCGTCGCTGCGCCGGCTTCGAGGGTGAGCTCGCCGACCTCTGCGCGCGCGAGGACGTCTCCGTGATGCCGTACTACGGGCTGGCCAAGGGCTTTCTCACCGGCAAGTACCGTCCCGGAGGCCCGTCGGGCGACAGCCCCCGGGCAGAGGGCGCCCAGGAGTACCTGGACGACCGGGGCATCGCCGTGCTCGGCGCCTCGACGAGGTCGCCGCGGCCCACGACACCACGGTCGCGTCGGTGGCCCTGGCGTGGCTCCTCGCCCAGCCCACCGTGGTCGCGCCGATCGCCAGCGCACGGAACCTGGAGCAGCTCGCCGGGCTGCTGCCCGTCGCGGAGCTGCGCCTCACAGAGGACGACGTGGCCCGCCTGACCCGGGCGGCCGCCTGAGCGGCCGCCTCGAACGGGACGGCTCGGAGGCGCCGCCGGCGTCGATCCCGGCGCCCGCGGCGAGGCCCGTGCCGTCCCGCGCGGTCGCCGATGGCGCCGCCCGATGGCAGCGTGACATAGGCTTCGTTGCCCGATTCCCCGCGGTGTGAAGGAGGCGGTGCAGGTGCTTCAGGCGGTCCTGTTCGACATGGACGGGCTGCTGGTCGACTCCGAGCGGCTCTGGTACGAGGCCGAGGCCGAGGTCATGGCCTGGCTCGGTGCCCCGTGGGCGCCGGAGCACCAGGAGTCGCTGGTCGGAGGATCGCTCGACCGCACCGTCGCCTACATGCTCGCCATGACCGGTCCGGTGGCGCCGCCGGAGGAGGTCGGCCGGAGGCTGCTCGACGGCATGGCCGAGCGGCTGCGAGCGAACGTCCCGATGATGCCGGGCGCGAAGGAGCTCCTCGACGAGGTCCGCGAGGCCGGACTGCCCTCCGCACTCGTGTCCTCCACCCATCGCGCGCTGATGGAGTACGCCCTGGACGGCATCGGGCGCGACCGGTTCACGCTGACCGTGGCGGGCGACGAGGTCGCGCACACCAAGCCGCACCCGGAGCCGTACCTGACCGCAGCCAGGATGCTGGACGCCGACCCACGCGGCTGCGTCGTCCTGGAGGACTCCCCGAACGGCGCGGCGAGCGGCCGCGCCGCGGGCTGCCATGTGGTGGCGGTGCCCAGCGTGGTGCCGATCGCGGAGGCGCCCGGCCGGACGGTCGTCACCTCCCTGCTCGACGTGGACCTGGCCTTCCTGCGCTCCCTCGTGTGAGTGCCGCGCACGGCCACGAGGTCCGTTACGGGCCTGCCTCCCCGGGCACCGCGCTGACCGCCGCGCTCATGCCGGGGGAGTAGCGCGAACCGTCCTCCGGGAGGAGGGGAGATCGCGTCATAACGTGTCATCATGGCGGCACGGCCACACGAAAGCGGGGCGCGGCACAGTGAGCGATTTCCTCCTCTTCACCATCAGCCTGGCGGTCACCGCGCTCTGCCTGCTGGGCGGCTGGGCCGCCTACCGCAGACGCGGGCTCGCGTCCGGCATGCGCGGCGTCGCCTGGTCGACGGTTCCGATGGCGGCCTACCTCACCGGCCTGACGAGGTTCCTGTCCGAACTCGTTCTCAGCCCGGTCAAGTGGGCGGGCGTGGTCCTGTTCGGTCTCGGCGCCGTGTTCTACGTGACCTCGGGCGTCCTGCTGCGCAGGGGCACGGAAGTAGATGCCGGCACCGAGAAGACGAGCACTCCGAGAGCCCGCGCCCCGAAGGCGGCGATCGACGAACGCGCATCGGCGGCTGACCCGGACCTCGCGGAGATCGAGCGCATTCTCAAGAACCGCGGCATTAGCTGATGACCTGCACAGACATGTCCAGAATATGACGCTGTGCATGCGAATGTTCACGGGCCTGTAACAACACGTATGCCCTTGATGACGGCGAGATCACAATCAAGACACGGGTTCTAGCGCTGGGATGCCCCCGGGCATGAGAGTCGTCCGGTAAGAGGTAGGTTCCCTCTCCAATGGACTAATTGGACCGGTCTCCGCACGTGCGGAGTGACCGGCGGTCCGTTGGCGGCAACGCGGCCGAGCCTGGGAGGTACCTGTAGTGACCGCACCGATCGAGGTCTCTGGTGCCGAGGTCGAGGCGCAGCCGGATGCCGTCCTCGCGGGCCTCGGCAAAAAGGTCGAAGGCCGTTCGCTCGGTCAGATCGCCTGGTTGCGGCTGCGACGCGACAAGGTGGCCATCGCCGGTGGCTTCATGGTCATCTTCCTGGTCCTGGTCGCGATCTTCGCGCCCTTGATCTCGGGCTGGTTCGGGCATCCGCCGAACGAGTACCACCAGGACCTGATCGACCCGGTGCTGAGCGGCCCGAAGGGCAAGCTCGGCGGGATCGACGGCCACTTCCTGCTGGGTGTCGAGCCCATCACCGGACGCGACATGTTCAGCCGGATCGTCTACGGCGCGCAGATCTCCCTGCTCGTCGCCTTCCTCGCGACCCTGCTGTCGGTCGTCATCGGCGTGGTCATGGGGATGATCGCCGGCTTCTTCGGCGGCTGGGTGGACACCCTGATCGCCCGGGTCATGGATGTCTTCCTCGCCTTCCCGATCCTGGTGTTCGCGATCGCGCTCGCGGGCGTGATGCCCGACTCCGCCTTCGGGCTGCAGGGAAACACCCTGCGCGTGGCGGTGCTGATCTTCATCATCGGGTTCTTCAACTGGCCCTACATCGGCCGCATCATCCGCGGGCAGACGCTGTCGCTGCGTGAGCGGGAGTTCGTGGACGCGGCCAGGGGTCTCGGTGCCCGCCCGTCGTACATCATCTTCCGGGAGATCCTGCCCAACCTGCTCGCGCCGATCATCGTCTATGCGACGCTGATGATCCCGAGCAACATCCTCTTCGAGGCGGCGCTGTCGTTCCTCGGCGTGGGTGTCATCCCGCCGACCCCGTCCTGGGGCGGCATGCTCTCCCAGGCCGTTCCGCTGTACAACGTCGACCCGTGGTTCATGCTCTTCCCCGGCCTGGCCATCTTCCTCACCGTGATGGCCTTCAACCTCTTCGGTGACGGCCTCCGTGACGCCTTGGACCCCAGGGCCAACCGATAGACCCGCGCATTCCCCCACCCACCCTCTACAAAAGGCGTGTCAATGAAGAGATCGAAGCCGCTGGCCGTGTTGGCGCTGGGCGCCGCGCTGAGCATGGCGCTCGCCGCCTGTGGCGGTAGCAGCAGTAACAACAACAGCGGGGGCGGCACGTCCGCCTTCGGCGACGGCATCACCAAGGTGGCGAACCCGTCGACCAAGACCGGCGGCACGCTGAAGTTCGTGCACAGCGACGACCTGGACTCCTACGACCCGGGCAACATGTACTACGCCGCGGCCTGGGACTTCAGCCGGCTCTACGCTCGCCCGCTGACCACGTTCGCCTCCAAGCCGGGCAAGGATGGCACCGAGGTCGTCCCCGACCTGGCCGAGGGACTGGGGGTCCCGAGCGACGGCGGTAAGACCTGGACGTACAAGCTCAAGCAGGGCATCAAGTACGAGGACGGCGCGCCGGTCACGGCCAAGGACGTCAAGTACGCGGTGGCGCGCAGCAACTACACCACCGAGTTGGAGAAGGGCCCCAAGTACTTCCTCCAGTACCTGATCAATCCGAACAAGTACAAGGGGCCGTACAAGGACAAGAACCTTGACGACTTCAAGGGCGTGACGACGCCGGACGACAGCACCGTCGTCTTCCACCTGAACCAGGCGTTCTACGAGTTCGACCGTCTCGTTACGATCCCGGAGTCGGCTCCGGTGCCGGCGGCCAAGGACACCAAGACCGACTACCTCAAGCACCCGGTCTCCACCGGCCCGTACAAGTTCGAGAGTGACGCGCAGCCCGGCAAGTCTCTGGCGCTCGTCAAGAACTCCAACTGGGACGCCAGCAACGACCCGAACCGAAAACAGCTGCCGGACCGGGTCGAGGTGCAGTTCAAGGTCGACGCCAACGAGATCGACAACCGTCTCTTCAATGGCACGGCCAACATCGACCTGTCGGGCACCGGCGTTCAGGCCGCGGCACGCAGCCAGATCGTGTCCACCCCGGCCAAGAAGCAGTGGTCGGACAACCCGTACTCCGGCTTCCTCCGCTACGCGGGCATCGACATGAAGGTCGCGCCGTTCGACAAGCTCGAGTGCCGTCAGGCGGTCGAGTACGCCGCCGACCGGGTGGCCCTGCAGACCTCCTACGGAGGCTCCTACGGCGGCGACATCGCGACCACGGTGCAGACCCCGCAGCTCGCGGGCAGCTACCAGAAGTTCGACCTGTACCCGGCGGGCGCAGACAACCACGGCGACGTGGCGAAGGCGAAGGCGGCCCTGCAGGCCTGTGGCAAGCCGAGCGGCTTCGCCACCAACGTCGGCTACCGGTCCGACCGGCCGAAGGAGCTGCAGGCCGCGCAGGCGCTGCAGCAGTCGTTGGCCAAGGTCGGCATCCAGCTGACCTTGAAGGGCTACCCGTCCGGCACCTACACGAGCGACCAGGCCGGCACGCCGGACTTCGTGCACAAGAACAACCTGGGCCTGATGATCTACGGCTGGGGCCCGGACTTCCCGAGTGGCTTCGGCTTCTTCCAGCAGATCGTCGACGGCCGGGCCATCAAGCCCAGCGGTAACTCCAACATCTCGGAGCTGAACGACCCCAAGGTCAACGCTGACCTCGACAAGGCCGCGGGGTCCAAGGACGAGGCGGTTCGCAACCAGCTCTACGCGGACATCGACAAGCAGGTCATGACCCAGGCCGCGATCCTGCCGTTCATCTACGAGAAGCCGCTGCTGTACCGCAACGAGCACACCACCAATGTGTACGTCCTGCAGCCGTACGGCATGTACGACTACGCCAACATGGGCGTCAAGTAACCATTCGCTAGAAGGCAGGTGAAGGCAACGATCGAGCAGGCGGGCGGCCAACCCGTCCGCCTGCTCGACCGCCGCCGCTCGCTGTGATCGCATATATCGCCCGTCGCCTGGTGCTGGCCGTGGTGCTGATGCTCGTCATCAGCGCGGTGACGTTCATGATCTTCTTTCTGGTGCCGCGGATCGCCGGGGTGAACTCCGACGCGCTCGCGGCGCGTTACGCCGGCAAGGCGCCCACACCCCAGCAGATCGTCGACATCAAGCACCGGCTCGGGTTCGACAAGCCGCTGGTCGTCCAGTACGGCGAGTATGCGAAGGGCCTCGTCGCCGGCCGTTCGTTCGACAACGGCGGCGACAAGATCTGGTGCAACGCGCCCTGCTTCGGCTACTCGTTCAAGACCGACCAGCCGGTGCGCCAGTTGCTCACGGACCGCGCTCCAATCACCTTCTCCATCGCGCTCGGGGCCGCGATCCTCTGGCTCATCTCCGGAGTGATCGCCGGCGTCATCTCGGCGTTGCGCAAAGGCTCGATCACCGACCGGGTGGTCATGCTCATCGCGCTGGCCGGCGTGTCACTGCCGGTGTTCTTCACCGCGCTGGTGGCCCAGGCGCTGATGCGCAAGGCCAACCCGTCCGCGACCATCCAGTACGTGAACCTCGCCGACAATCCGGTGGGATGGGCGCAGAACCTGATACTGCCGTGGGTCACGCTCGCCCTGCTGTACGCGGCGCTCTACGCGCGGCTCACCCGGGCGGGCATGCTCGACACCATGAGCGAGGACTATATCCGCACCGCACGGGCCAAGGGCCTGCCGGAACGCACGGTGATCGTCCGCCATGCGCTGCGGGGCACGCTCACTCCCATCCTCACGATCTTCGGCCTCGATCTCGGGTTGCTGCTCGGCGGGGCGTTCCTGACCGAGACCGCCTTCTCCATGCACGGGCTCGGGCAGCTCGCGCTCGCCGCGATCAACGAGAACGACCTGCCGGTGGTGCTCGGCGTGACGACGCTCACGGCGGGTTTCGTGGTGATCGCCAACCTGGCCGTCGACCTCTTGTACGCAGTGGTGGACCCGAGGGTGAGGATCGGATGAGCGACGGCGTCACGGAGGAGCAGATGAAGGGCATCGTGGGAGGACACTCGCCGACGGCGTTCCTGGACGTCCGCGACCTGCGAATCCACTTCCCCACGGACGACGGTCTCGTCAAGTCGGTGGACGGCCTGTCGTTCAGGCTGGAGCGTGGCCGGACGCTGGGGATCGTGGGCGAGTCCGGGTCGGGCAAGAGCGTGACCAGCCTCGGTGTCCTCGGCCTGCACAACCGCAAGAACGCCAAGGTCTCTGGCGAGATCTGGCTCGACGGGCAGGAGCTCGTCGGCTCCAGCCCCGACCAGGTCCGGCGGGCGCGCGGCAAGAAGATGTCGATGATTTTCCAGGACCCGCTGACGTCGATGAACCCCTTCCACACCATCGGCAGGCAGATCATCGAGGCGTACCGCCTACACAACGACGTCTCCAAGCAGGTCGCGCGCAAACACGCCATCGACCTGCTCGACCGCGTCGGGATCCCGCAGCCGGACAAGCGCGTGGACGACCACCCGCACCAGTTCTCCGGCGGCATGCGGCAGCGCGCGATGATCGCGATGTCGCTGTCGTGCGACCCCGAGCTGCTGATCGCCGACGAGCCCACGACCGCGCTCGACGTGACCGTGCAGGCGCAGATCCTGGACCTGATCCGCGACCTGCAGAAGGAGTTCAACTCCGCGGTCATCATCATCACCCACGACCTCGGAGTGGTCGCCGAG
>JAOPYL010000083.1 GCA_025964625.1 Actinoallomurus sp.
CGAAGCTCTCGGCTACAAAGTCACCGTCGAACCCGCCGCCTAACCTGCGACAACACCCGACCCGACACCATCACCGTCCCGCCGGGCACTGCCGCATGCCCAGCTGAGCACCGATTTTCGGATTAGCGGTAGTTCGTTGGATCAAGGTGGGATCTGGAGGCGAAGGCCGTGGCCCGCACTGACCGCGTTGAAGTAGTTCCTGAAGGTTAGCGGGTTGGGGCGCTGTCGACCATGCCTGCCACCAGCGTGTAAGCGTGATCGTGGGGTCAGCCGGCTCGGGTGCGGGCGGATCGGTGAACCATGTGTCCCAGCACAACGAGAAGGCGCAGTTGACCAGGATTTGATAGCGGCGGATCGCGATCGCCGAGCGGACCTGGAAGTCGGCCCAGCCCAGCCTCACGTCGGCGGCCCACCGGATGCGGGTGCGCTCGTCGCGGAAGCGGCGCCGCACCGGTCTCCACTCGCCCAGATCACCCGGCCCGTTCCAGGCCAGCTCGCGTGCGGCACCTTGGTGTGTGCCCCTCCTCGGTGTAAGCCCAGACGCCGAGGAGGGGCCGCACGGCCGCCACCCAGGCGATCCCCGTGGTGCGCAGCGCGCCGCGGAAGATGTCCACATCGCCATAGGCGCAGTCGAACACCGCGCACGGAACGACAACGCCCACCTGCCGGGCGCGCACCACCCAGCAGCAACTCCAGCCGACGCGCGCTGACCCGGTCCGGGTCCCAGCACGACTCCGACACAAGAACTGCAGTCGCCCACCTCGGGTCTGCGCGTCCCGATGCGGAGGTGGCCCGGTGTTCGCGGGTGTCACCGATGTCGGCCAACCGGTGGCGCCGGACCTGGGCCGCGGGTGGTCGGGCGGCCCTGTCTGGCACGCGAGCACGTCGCCTGGCAAAGCGTCGGCGCCTGGATGCGGGCGAGCGACCTGGAACCGTTGAGAGTCAGAGGTCCGCGCCTTCGTCTACTGATCCGGGCCACCAAGAACAAGCTCGGGACCGGCCGCTATATGACCAAACCGACTTGTAAAGATGGTAGCAATGGAAGAGTAGGGCGGACCGAGGCTCAGAGGCGGCCCTGCTCCCGCAGCCAATCAAAGATCACTTTGTCTACGGCGGAGGAGAGTTCTCGGCCGGAGTAATCCAGCCAGGTCACCTCCTCAATCTCCGCGCCGGGCGCGATCTTCCCCTCATAGTCGGCCCAGTAGCAAGTCATGCGGACCACGACGCCCTCTGCTTTGCCGTGTGCCTGGGCTTCGAACGCTCCGGCATACTTGATCGTCTCTGGCTTCAGCTCCACGCAGAGTTCCTCACGGATCTCCCGGATGAGCGTCTCCTCGTCGGTCTCCGCGCCCTCGCGCTTGCCGCCAGGAATGTACCAAACATCCTTGCCCTTGTTGCGGGAGCTGAGGATCTTGTGGTCCTGGACCAGGAGCCATGCCAATTTGTCAACAAGAACCGTCATCGGGTTCTCCTCAGGTTGTCACGAGCGGCCTTGACGCGTTCCAGATGTTCCTCCGCCGCGCTGACGAGCGCTTCGGCTCTTAGCTCACCCACGACCATCAGAGTCCGCTCGTACACCTTGTGGACTTTTCCGAGGTCGAGCATAGACCATTCAGGTCGTTCGTCTAACCACTGTCGAAAGGAATTCACCCGCGAGCCCGCGCTTAACTTGACTTCCGTATGCCGCGCAAACCTATGCGGCTTCGACTCGACTAGCCGCGTGAACATAAGCCAGTAGGCTAGCAGATCATCCAGATGCCGGGCCGGGGAGAATCCGCGAATCCCTCCGTCATAGATCACACACCGCTCGAACAGGGCGACCAGATTATCCATTGAGGTCATCCAGAATTCGGGCGTAAGTACACCACCAGTCCGCAAGAAATCTGTCGAATCTAGGTGGTACTCCAAATTCTGGGCGTCAGCGTAAACCCCGAAAGCCCCTTCTAGGAGCACGACCGAAATCCTGGTATCCGCCAGCAGGGCATTGCTTGACAGTCGAGCCGCCAGGTGGGTGACGCCCCGGAGGGTACCCACCGTGATCACCAAGACCTCCCGCGGCCGATCGTGCCGGCCCACCTCGCGAAAGAGTCGCT
The DNA here is from genome assembly GCA_025964625.1 of Actinoallomurus sp. Lineage (GTDB taxonomy): Bacteria > Actinomycetota > Actinomycetes > Streptosporangiales > Streptosporangiaceae > Actinoallomurus. Next base: position 2,094 of record JAOPYL010000083.1, read on the forward strand.
CCAGCGCGTTGATCAGCGTGGTTCCGGTCGCCATGATGTCGGCGACCAGAAGCAGGGAGTTACCATCGAGGTCGAACTTGCCGTAGGCATCATCGCCGACGACCGACCTGCCGTCGACCACCGACCGCTCGCTCGTCAGGAAACTGACGGAGGCTGGCCTGCCGGCGCGCTCCTCCGCCACGACGTGCAACCGAAAATTGAGTCCGCCACGAAGGATGTACAGGACATTCGGACTTCCTTCTGACAGCGCGGCCGCAATTGCTTCATCCGCCTCGGCCGTCTGGGCAATCGCTTCCGCTGCGGCCTCCCCCAGCGCCTTTTGGAATTCGTTTCCAACAGCGATCGAGTCGCAGAGGATCCGGCGGCCCGCTGGTGAGGATACGAGACGTACTTCCACGCGACCGGGAATACCGGTAACGACGAGTAGGGCGAGAACGGTACCGAGCGCCATGGCCTCCTGAAGGTAGCGGAAGGTCCGCAAGTCGACGCGGCGGCTGACGAGGACGCGCCCGTAGAAATAGACGAACATCGAGAACACCACCGCAGTCGACTGCTGCAAGAGCAGGTAGTCGCCGACGTCGTGCGGCCGCTTGCCCAGGAATCCGCCGAGGTATTCCGCCGGCGCGAGCAGCCAGAGCAGGCAGGTGCCCAGGCAGATCGGGATCTCGACGGCGAACACGATCCGCCAGGGGCCCGGAAGGCCCGCTCGGACGGCGCGCGGCGGAAGTGAGGGAGTGGCGTCGACGGGCATCGTGCGAGCATTGCGCAAAATCCCGGCGAGGGGTAAGGGCCATGGCATGGTAGGCTCTCGTCGCCGTCCTAGGAGCAGCGACATGCCGGGGCAACGTCCGTCCGAGAGCCGCGCGCACGCCCTCGTCCGCTACCTCACGATCGTCCCGCAGGCGCACTACGCTGTGTTCGATGCCGATTTGCAGATGACGCTTTACGAGCTGTTCCACACCCACCGGATCAGCCGCGTCGGACACGCAGTGTGCACGCCGATCGTGTGCTTCTCGGCACTGGCGGCGCTCGCACAGGTCAGGCTTCCGTCGCCGCTCGATGCGCCGCACCTCTCGCTGGCGCTGCCTCTCGCCGCGCTGCTCGGCGCAAACGGATACCTCCACGGCCGCCGCATCGGCGCGCTGACCACCGCGGTGGTGGTGATGATGACGCTCGCGGCGACGCTGTTCGCCGCCGCCGGCATTCCGCACGCGCTCGCCCTCTCCGTCGGTGGGATGCTGCTCGCTGGCGCGCTCCAGACCTGGTCACACGCGTTCGAGCCGGTGCCGCCGCCGCTGAGCGGGCAGCGCGACTTCCTCTCGCTCAGCGTGTGGCGGTCTCAGGCGTCGCCCGGCCGCAAGCTCGCCGCCGCGGCGCTCGCGGCGACGGCGTTCATCGCGCTCGAGCTCCTGGCGTCATTCCGCATCCTGCCCTGCCAGCTGCGCGCGTATGCGCTCGCGCTCGGTCGCGCACCCTCGGAACGGATGGCGCTCGACCGCAGGGTCGCGGAGCTGCGCACCGCCTGGCCGTTCTGATCACGCGACCCGACATGGGTCGACCGAAGACTTCTGAATCGATTGGCCCACGTCGCGGCGCATCGGGTGTGCGTCACCGTCGGCTACGGATCAGATGGCGCGGGACGCGATGGCATCAGGCGGAATGGCGCCCATACGATCGGAGACGTGGCTCCATCCAGCGGGAGGCTCACGCACTATGGCGGTCACTGGTACCCCTCTCGACGCTCGGATCAGTAATGGAAGTCCCCCGGCGGGGGGTAGGGACCGCCGGGGGACCATCTCTCGCCAGAGAGGTGCATGCGGCCATTCTCAGAGACGGGGGAAGACAGAGAAGGCCCACTCATCCAGTGAGAGAACCCGCCCGGCCTGGTGACGCCTCCCTCAAAGCGGACCAGGCCGGAGCTTGACGCGGAGCGCGATCCCCGGCCGGTCCTCCTCACGCCAGAACACATCCAACTCCGGCTCATAGCGTGACGGCAGGTGGAAGGTCTCGCCGTACAGGACGAGATCGTGGAAGGTCGTCAGCGACGCCCTGATGCCGATCTCGGCGAGACACTGTCCGATCATGGCGAGCAGACGTGCGTGATCTTCCGCCACGTTTTCTGGAATCTTCTTCCGTGTCCTCTCGCTCGGGCTCGTACTGCTTCCTATCCTGTCTTCCGCTCACGGCTACCTCCCCTACTCGATCCGCCAAAGAAGTCAGCGAGAGGAGCCGGACAGGGGGCCATTGAGGGGCCAGATTGGTCCCATGGGCAGCGAGAGTGAGTTCGGCCGCTATCTCGCCGCGCTCCGGCGTGAGTTCGGGAAGTCCAGAGGCGGCTCGCGGAGTTGCTGTGCGACGTCTCCGGGCGGGACACAGTGACTCGGCACGAGGTCTCGCGATGGGAGCGCGGGGAGCGTGTGCCGACATCGTGGCTTCCCCACCTGGCGACGGTGCTTGACGTGCCGCTCGACAGGCTTGAGCGTGTCCTCGCCAACTCACTCCGTGACACCTGTAGCGACACCGAACCGAGTCCGCAGCTAACGCTGCCCGACCTAATCCCCGAAGCTCCGGCGTGGCCGTCCGGCACGGCAGGCCGGAGGATCGGCATGGAAGCCGCGGAGAGCCTGGCCGTACGCGCTCACGGGCTTCGGCTGGCGGACGACCTCGTACCGAGCCGTGATCTCGTGACGTCGGTATTCCGGGAGTTGCGGGCCGCCGTACGCCTGTTCCGGGAGACGTCGCATTCGGAAGACACAGCCAAAGCGTTACTGAGCGCCATCGGGGAGTTCGCCCAGATCGCCGGATGGATCGCCAGCGACGCCGGCCAGCACCAACGCGCCGAGGAGATCTACCGACTGGGCCTGTCGGCCGCGCGCCAAGCGGACGACAGGAGCCTGATAGCGAACCTCGCAGGATCGCTCGCCTACCAACACGCCAACACCCGCAGAGAAGCCGAAGCAAGAGATCTCGCCCGAGCAGCCCTGCACGAGTCCGGGAGCGACGCCCATCCCGTTGTCCAGGCGCTCACGCTCGACCGAGTCGCCTGGGCGGAGACGAAGGTGGGCAACGCGCAGGGAGCCATACGAGCCCTCACTGAGGCCCACGAGGCGATAGCGCGCCAGACCTCACAAGAACACCGGCATGGACCTACTGGGTCAGCCCGGACGAACTGGGCGTCATGGACGCCCGCGTCTACACCGAGCTGAAGCGGCCACTCCGCGCCGTGCCGCTTCTGACCAAGATCCTGAGCCGCTACGACGCCACTCACACCCGAGAGCTCGCACTCTACCTGTCCTGGCTCGCCGTGGCGCTCGCCGACGCGAACGAACCCGAAGAAGCGGCCACCACCGCCACACGCATGCTCGACCTGTCACAAGGCTTCCCCAGCGACCGGACCGCCGACCGCTCCCGCGTCGTTCTCACCAAACTGGAGCCCTACCGCGCGGATGTGCCCGAGGTCCGCGGCGTGTTCGACCGCTTCAGCGCCGCATGAGATGAAGGCGACGGCGCGCTGCGCCGCCGCCCGCTGCGGCACGTCCTATGGGCGTGCGGCGTGGACGCCGGTCCCTCCGGCCGTGCCGATCAGGCGGCCAACCGTACGACGATCCTGCGTTACTCGGCCCGAGCAACACCGATCGGGCAGCTCACCCCAGTACCACCAACGCCGCAGTAGCCGCCCGGGTTTTTATCGCTTGAAAGATACTGCTGGTGGTAGTCCTCGGCGAAGTAGAATTCCTCGGCGGGGACGATCTCGGTGGTGATGTCGCCGTAGCCGTGGGAGGTCAGGACCTTCTGGTACGCCTCGCGGGACGCGAGGGCCGCCTCGCGCTGGGCCTCGGAGCCGTACAGGATGACCGAGCGGTACTGCGTGCCGGCGTCGTTGCCCTGCCGCATGCCCTGCGTGGGGTCGTGTCCTTCCCAGAAGACCCGCAGCAGCTGTTCGTACGACACCTTGGCCGGGTCGAACACCACGCGTACCGCTTCCGTGTGGCCGGTCAGTCCCGAGCAGACCTCTTCGTACGTCGGGTTGGGGGTGTAGCCGCCGGCGTAGCCCACGGAGGTCGACACGACCCCGGGGACCTGCCAGAACTTGCGTTCCACACCCCAGAAGCAGCCCGCACCGAACTCCGCGATCTCAGATCCTGGCGGGTACGGGGGCGCGAGCGGCGTGCCGAGCATCGTGTGCCGCTCGGCGACGGGCATGCGGTCGTCCCGCCCCGGCAGCGCGTCTTGCGGGGTCACCATCGTGGTCTTCGCGAATCCGAACACCCCTGAAGGCTATCCGGCACCACAAGGGCCACGATCCGTGAAGCGTTGCTTGACATTACCGATTAGCAGTATGACTCATTACTTATTGGTACAGTATGCGCCGTGTCTGATATGCGTCGTGGCATCTTGTTCGGGGCCGGGGCCTACATCACGTGGGGCCTGTTCCCGCTGTACTGGCCGCTGCTGAAGCCTGCGGGGCCGATGGAGATCCTGGCCCATCGCATCATCTGGTCGCTGGTCGCCGTGATCGCCATACTCGCGGTAACCCGTCACTGGGCCTGGATCAAGACCCTTCGGCCGAAACGCGTCGCGCTGCTCGCCGTCGCCGCAGTGATCATCACCGTCAACTGGGGCACCTACATCTATGCCGTGAACAACGGGCACACGATCGAGGCGGCCCTCGGCTACTTCATCAACCCCCTGGTGAGCGTCCTCCTCGGCGTGCTGGTGTTCCGTGAACGGCTGCGCGCGTGGCAGTGGGCGGCGATCGGCATCAGCGTGGCCGCCGTGGTGATCCTGGCCGCCGACTACGGGCGGCTGCCGTGGATCGCACTGATCCTGGCGTGCAGCTTCGGCACGTACGGCCTGGCCAAGAAGTTCGCCAACACCGGCTCGGCGGAGAGCCTCACGATCGAGACGACGGCGCTGTTCGTGCCCGCGCTGGCCTACACGTTCTTCCAGCCGCACCAGACCTTCACCGGCCACGGAGCGAGCCACGTCGCACTGCTGGTCGGCGCCGGGGTCGTCACCGCGGTGCCGCTGATGATGTTCAACTCGGCCGCGACCCGGGTGCCGCTCACGGTGATCGGCATGCTGCAGTACCTCGCGCCGATCCTGCAGTTCTCCATCGGCCTGCTGGTCCAGCACGAGGCGATGCCGGCCAGCCGCTGGGTCGGCTTCCTGCTCGTCTGGGGCGCCTTGATCATCCTTACCGTCGACGGGCTGCGGGCGGTCCGCTCGAACCGGCGCCGCGGCGCCCCGCTGCCCGAGCCCGTCGCCGAGGCGGCGTAGCGCCGCTCGTCACGCCTGGTTGTTGGCGGTGATGAGCAGGCGCCCTATGTCATCGTCGAACGCGGAGCTGTAGGACCGCCAGTCGTGGCTGCCACCCTGCTGGTAGCCGCCGATCACGCCGATCACATAGCCGCTCTGGGTATGGCTGTTGTAGCCCTTGAGCCACGGGCTGCCGCTGGTGCCGCCGTAGAAGCCGCCGCAGTCGAAACGCAGCTGGTACCTCGCCTGCCTGTAGGTCTTCGCGGTGCACCAGATCGGCCTGTCGGCCGGGTAGTTCGCCTTGGACGGGTATCCGATGACCAGGACGTTGTTGGTGTAGCCATCGTTGATGAGCAGCTGGTTCGAGCCGACCACGTCGGCGATGCGCCTGCCCCCCATGACCTGCACGGCGGCGAACCCGAAGTCCAGGTCCGGGTCACCGTGGTCGATCCAGCGCTTGTCGGCCACCATCAGCCAGACCGGCCAGGTGCCGTACGGGCGGTTGCCCTGGCTGTACTTCGGCACGAACACGAGGTGGCTGTTCCACTGGTGCGTGTTCGGGTTGTACAGGCAGTGCGCCGCCGTGAGCAGCAGGTTCTTCTTGGCCGTGCGGATCACGCTGGCGGTGCAGTAGTGGTTGCCGACACCGTCGTTGAAGAAGAGCGCACCGACCACCTTGCTGCCCGTGCTGCCCTTCGCCTGCGGAATTTCGGCGGGCGGCCCGGCCTCGGCGCCGATGCCCTGGTCGCGGATGTCCAGCGGCGTCGCGAACGCCATGCGGGCCGGAGTCCAGTACGCCGCGCGCCGCCCGCCGCCGCCCGTGTCGATGAGACTCACCGCCTGCATCCGGCCGCGGCCGCCGGCCGCCGAGGCCGCCGGAGCGACCGGGAGCAGCGACACAGCCGCCAGCACACCGCAGAGCAGCCGTCTGGTCTTCAACGAGGGTCAGCCTCCGTGAGCGCACGACGTGACGACGAACTATTGCATCATCGTCGAGACGAGCGCAGATTTTCGGAAGGTCGTCCGCGTGTCGCGCTCAGCCCGTCTTGCTGGCTGTGGCGTAGAGATTGCGGATGTCCTTGTCGAACACGGAACTGTAGGACCGCCAATCGTACTTGCCGCCCTCCTCGTAACCCCCGATCACGCCGAGCACGTCTCCGCGCCGGGTCGTGGTGTTGTAATTCTTGATCCAAGGGCTGCCACTGGTGCCGCCGTAGAAGCCGTTGCAATCAAACATGATCTGGTACTTGAAGGCCTTATGAGCGGTGACGTTGCAGTAGATCGGCTTGTCGATGCTGGCGTACTTCTTCATCGGGTAGCCGATGACCCGCACGTTGTTGGTGTAGCCCTGGTCCGTGACGAGGCGGTTGGAGCCCACGACGTCGGCGATGCGCCGGCTGTTGTTCGTCGCGACCGCGGCGAAGCCGAAGTCGAGGTCCGGGTCACGGTTCTTCTTCCAGCGCGAGTCGACGTACATGTAGCGGACCGTCCACGCGCCGTACGGGCGGCTGCCCTGACTGTAGCGGGGCACGAAGACGATGTTCTTCGCCCAGCCACCCGTGCCGTAAAGACAGTGCGCGGCGGTCAGGATGAGGCTCTTCTTGGCCGTGTTGACCACGCTGGCCGTGCAGTAGTGGCTGCCGCTGCCGCTGCTGAGGAAGATGGCCCCGACGACCGGGCTGCCGGTCCACGTGTGCGCGGACGGCCGGCTCGCCGCGGCGCTCACCGTGGACGGCGACGGGCTGGTGGCGCGCGCGTCGAGCGGCGTCGCCGCCGCCATGCGTTTCAACGTCCAGAACGCCAGCGTGGCCGGGTCGGCCAGACCGTAGGGGTCGACGGCCGCGATGCTCACGGGCGTACCGTTCTCCTTGGGGGTGCCCGCGAGTGCCGGTGCGGTGGACGCCACCAGCGCCACGGGGATCAGGACAATCGGAAGGACCCTTTTCAACCGCACCAGCCGCTCCGCACATGAGAACGTAAACACCCGTTAAACCAAAGCAATACTGTAACCCCGTTAATCCCATGGCGGACCAACTCACCCACTAACTTGCGTGTCTCAGCAGTTGACGGCTACAAAACACGTATGGATCCCGAGAGCCGGCAGGCTCCGAGGAGGCAGAGCATTGCGCCCAGCTCGTACCACCTTCACGGCCATCGTCCTGACGGCCGCCGCGGCCGGCGCGGCCGGCGCCATCGCCTCGCCCGCCGCGGCGCAGACCATCCTCGTGACACCGGGTTCGCCGCATCCCGGCCAGAAGATCCACATCAGCGTGCCCGGCTGCAGTACCGGCCCGACCCCGCACACCGCGGAGTCGGCGGCCTTCACACGCACCGTCACGCTCTACGGCAAGGCCGACACCGGTGACGCGGACCCCACGATCAAGAAGGAGCTGAAGCCGGGCACGTACCCGATCAGCGCGGACTGCGGGGCCGGTCATGTCGTGCGCGGACAGGTCGTGGTGGCCGCCATGGGCACGAAGGGCGGGGAGCAGTCCGAGAAGCCACCCGTGATCACCCCCAACACTCCGACGGGGGCACCGGCGACGACGCCCGCAGCGTCGATCAGCGCCTCCCCGGCGGCGTCCAGCAGCAACAGCGGATCGAGCACTTCCTACTGGGTGCTCGGCGCGGCCGTCATCATCCTGGGCGGCGGTGCGGGCGTCTTCCTGCTCCGCCGGCGCGGGGGAGCCCGCCACTGACGCACAGGAGTACTCCCGCGAACCAGGCGAGGACCTGACCGGACAGCCGGGCCGCGAGCACGGCCGGCCGGCCCGGCCAAGAGCCTGGCCCCCGCGTAGGGACTCTCAGCTGGTTCGCGTCAGAACGTAGTCGCACAGGGCGATGAACGCCGCGCGGGCGGGCACGTCCGGCAGCGTGATCAGCTCCGCGCGGGCATCGTCGACCCACTGGTGCAAATCGGCACGGGCACGGTCCATGGCCGGGTGGGCGCGCAGCAACGCGAGCGCCTCGGCGTGCCGCGCGTCGTCGGTGAGGTCCGAGGTGAGCAGCTCGCGCAGCCGGATGTCATCGGAGCCGGACGAACGCAGGACGTGCAGCATCGGCAGCGTAAGGATGCCCTCCCGCAGGTCGGTACCGGGCGTCTTGCCCGACTCTTCCGACTCCGAAGCGACGTCGAGGATGTCGTCGGACAGCTGGAAGGCGATGCCGATCTTCTCGCAGGCCGACGTCAGCGTCTCCACGACCGCCGGAGCGGCCCCCGCCAGCAGCGCACCCAGGCGCCCCGATGCCGCGATCAGCGAGCCCGTCTTGCCCGCCACGACGTCGAGGTAGTGCTGCAGCGGGTCGGCGCCGTCCGAGGGCCCGATCGTCTCCTGGATCTGGCCCTGGACCAGCCGCGCGAAGGTACGGGCCTGGATCCGCACGGCCTCCGGTCCGAGGTCGGCCAGCAGATCGGAGGCACGGGCGAACAGGTAGTCGCCGGTGAGGATGGCGACGGTGTTGTCCCACCGCGAGTTGGCCGAGACCTGGCCGCGGCGCATCACGGCCTCGTCCATGACGTCGTCGTGGTAGAGCGTGGCCAGGTGGGTCAGCTCGACCACGACCGCCGACGGGACGACACCCGGTGCGTCGGCGTCGCCGAACTGCGCGGCGAGCAGCACCAGCATCGGGCGGAACCGCTTACCTCCCGCCTCGGCGAGGTGGCGGGAGGCATCGGTGAGGAGCGAGTGGTCGCTGCGGACCGCGGTCCGCAGCATGTCCTCGACCGCGGTCAGCCTCTCCTGGACATCCGCTGCGAGTGTGTCATCGACGGCCGGCAGGCCAAGAAGGGCACTACTCACAGACACTCCCCAGGGTCAGCGAACGAACAACTGGTTGGCGGCTGACTGGGCCAAGTGGAGCGCCGGACCAGGAATCACGCCGAGTACCACAGTAACCAACGCGCCGACGGCCACAGCCGCCGTACTCGTCGGGCTGAACACGACGGCCGGGCCGTCGGCCGCCGGGTCGCTGAAGAACATCAGCACGATCACGCGGACGTAGAAGAACGCGGCGATGGCCGAGGACAGCACGCCGACGATGACCAGAGGTGTCGCTCCCCCGGCGACCGCCGCCTGGAACACCGCGAACTTACCGGTGAAACCACTGGTCAGCGGGATACCGGCGAAGGCCAGCAGGAACAGTGCGAACGTCCCGGCGAGCAACGGCTCGCGCTTGCCGAGCCCCGCCCAGCGGGACAGGTGCCCGGCCTCGCCGCCCGCGTCGCGGACCATCGTGATGACCGCGAACGCGCCGACCGTGGTGAAGCCGTACGCGGCCAGGTAGAACAGTGTGCCGGACAGGCCCGCCTTGTTGGTGGCGATGACGCCGGTCAGCAGGAAGCCGCCGTGCGCGACCGAGGAGTAGGCGAGCATCCGCTTCACGTCCGTCTGCGTGATCGCGACAATCGCGCCGACGAGCATGGTGAGGATGGCGACGGCCCACATCATCGGCCGCCAGTCCCAGCGCAGCGTCTCGAAACCGACGTAGAACACGCGGAGGATCCCGCCGACGGCCGAGACCAGGGTGCAGGACGCCATCAGGGCCGTGATGGCCGTCGGGGCGCCCTGGTAGACGTCGGGCTTCCATACGTGGAAGGGCACGGCGCCCATCTTGAACAGCAGCCCGACGGAGAGCAGCGCGACACCGGCGAGCAGCAGCGGCTCTCCGCCGGCCTGCTTGCTGATGGCGGCGGAGATGTCGGACAGCCGCACCGACCCGGCGTAGCCGTACAGCAGTGCGGTGCCGTAGAGGAAGAACGCCGAGGAGAACGCGCCGAGCAGGAAGTACTTCACCGCGGCCTCCTGCGACAGCAGGCGGCGCCGGCGGGCGAGGCCGCACAGCAGGTACAGCGGCAGCGACAGGACCTCGAGGGCCACGAACATGGTCAGCAGGTCGTTGGCGGCCGGGAAGATCAGCATGCCGCCGACCGCGAAGAGCAGGAGCGGGAAGACCTCGGTCTGCGTGATGCCCGCGACCAGGCTCTCGCGCTCCTCCGCGCTGCCCGGCACCGACGACGCCTGCGCGGTGAACGGGCTGGCCTCGTGCCGGCGTTCGGCGACCAGCAGCAGGGAGAGCAGGGCGAGCACGAGGATCGTGCCCTGGATGAAGAGCGTCGGCCCGTCGATGCCGATCGCGCCCATCGCCGCCACGTGGTGCGGGGTGCCGGACATGCTCAGCGCGATGGTCCAGGCGAACGCCCCGACCAGGCCGAGCAGCGCCACCTGCACCTGAGCCCAGTAGCGGTACTCACGCGGCGCGAACGCCTCGATGAGCACGCCGACCGACGCCGCGCCCAGCACGATCAGGATCGGGGCGAGCCGCCCGTACTCGAGATGGGGGGCCGGAATGTCCGCTGCCGCGATGATGCCTGGTGTCACGGACGGGTTCCCTTCTCCGCGATGGCCGGCTTCGGATCATGCTGCACGACCCGGACCATCGACTGCTTCACCGACGGATTGATGATGTCCAGCGCGGGCTTGGGGTAGAAGCCGAGCACGACGAGGATCGCGAGGACCGGTGCGATCACCACCAGCTCACGCTTGGACAGGTCCCGCATGCCCTTCACCGATTCGGCGGTCGGCCCGGTCATCGTGCGCTGGTACATCCACAGGATGTAGACGGCCGCCAGGATGATTCCGCTGGTCGCGATGATCGCGGGCACCTTGTAGCGGGTGAACGTGCCGACCAGTACGAGGAACTCGGAGACGAACGTGGACAGCCCCGGCAGCGACAGGCCCGACAGGCCGGCGATGAGGAAGGTGCCGGCCAGCAGCGGCGCCACCTTCCGCACACCGCCGAAGGCGTCGATCCGCGCCGAGCCCCGGCGGGAGATCAGGAAGCCGGCGACCAGGAACAGCGCGCCGGTCGAGAAGCCGTGGTTGACCATGTAGAGCGTCGCGCCGGTCTGGCCCTGCGTGGTCATCGCGAAGATGCCCAGCGTGATGAAGCCGAAGTGCGAGATCGACGTGTAGGCGATCAGGCGCTTGATGTCGACCTGGCCGATCGCCAGGATCGCGCCGTACACGATGCCGATCACCGAGAGCGTGAGCACGACCGGCGTGAACCACTTGGCGGCGCCGGGGAACAGCTCGATGCAGAAGCGCAGCATCCCGTACGTGCCGACCTTGTCGAGCACGCCGACCAGCAGCACCGCGGCGCCGGCGGGTGCCTGGCCCGCGGCGTCCGGCAGCCAGGTGTGGAACGGCACCAGCGGCGCCTTGATCGCGAAGGCGATGATGAAGCCGAGGAACAGCCACTTGGCCGTGGTCGGCTGGATGTGCAGCTTGGTGAGCTCGTCGAACAGGAAGGTGCCGTTCCCGCCCTTCGCCGACACGACGTACAGGGCGATCACCGCGGCGAGCATCAGCAGCCCGCCGAACAGGGAGTACAGCAGGAACTTCACCGCGGCGTACGAGCGCTGCGGGCCGCCGTAGGACCCGATGATGAAGTACATCGGGATCAGCATGGCCTCGAAGAACACGTAGAACAGGAAGACGTCGGTCGCCGCGAAGACGCCGATCATCATGGCCTCGAGGCTGAGCAGCAGCGCGAAGTACGTCTTCACCGACCGCTGTGCTTCACCCCCTTGGCTACGCCCCGCCTCCCCCGAGGGCGGCAGAGTGACGCCGCCGGAGCGTTCCGCGTCGTTCCAGGAGGCCAGCACGACGACCGGCACCAGGATCGCGGACAGCACGATCAGCGCCAGCGCGATGCCGTCGACGCCGACCGCGTAGTGCACGCCGAACTGCTTGATCCACCAGTGCTGCTCGACGAACTGGAACCGCGGTCCGCCGATCTTGAACCGGACCGCCATGACCACGGTCAGGACCGCGACGGCCAGCGCGATGACGAGCGCGGCACGCTTGGCCAGCTCGTCCCTGCCCTTGGGCAGCAGCGCGACCAGCAGCGCCCCGAGTGCGGGAATGGCGATGAGGGCTGTCAGCATGATGCGACCTTCCAGCAAGTCGTGGCAGCCATTAGAGCCTCACCAGGAGCAGGGCGCCGACGATCAGCGCGGCGCCGAAGAACATGGACAGTGCGTACGAGCGGACGTAGCCGGTCTGCAGCCGCCGCACCCGCCCGGACGTGCCGCCCACGAACGCCGCGACCCCGTTGACGAGACCGTCGACGGTACGGCTGTCGAAGTACACCGTCAGGCGGGTCAGCCACTGGCCGGGCCGCATCAGCAGCGACTCGTTGAGCGCGTCGCCGTACAGGTCCTTGCGGGCGGCGACGACCGGGAAGCTCCCCGCCGGAGCGGTACGCGGGACCGGGCGCCGCAGGTACTGCACGTATGCGATGGCCACGCCGGCCACCATCAGCACGAAGACGACGCCGGTGTACGGAGTGATCAGCTTGTGCGCCACCTGGGGGGCGCCGATGACCGGGGCGAGGAAGTTCGCGAACCGGTCGCCCGCGATCAGGAACGCGCCTGCCGCGATCGAGCCCAGCGCCAGCAGGATGAGCGGGATCGTCATGACCTGGGGCGATTCGTGCGGGTGCACGTCCTCGTCCCAGCGCCGCTCGCCGAAGAAGGTCATGAACATGACGCGGGACATGTAGTACGCGGTGATGCCGGCGCCGATCAGCGCCGTCCAGCCCAGGATCTGGCCGGACGTGCCGCCCTTCTCGAAGGCGGCGTCGATGATGCCGTCCTTGGTCCACCAGCCGGACAGGCCGGGGAAGCCGATGATGGCGAGGTAGCCCAGGCCGAACGTGGCGAACGTGATCGGCATGACCTTTCGCAGCCCGCCGAACTTACGCATGTCGACGTCGTCGTTCATGCCGTGCATGATCGAGCCGGCGCCCAGGAACAGGCCCGCCTTGAAGAAGCCGTGCGCGATGAGATGCGCGATGGCGAAGACGTAGCCGGCCTTGCCGATCCCGGCGGCCAGCATCATGTAGCCGATCTGCGACATCGTCGAGCCGGCGAGCGCCTTCTTGATGTCGTCCTTCGCGCAACCGATGATCGCACCGGCGATCAGCGTGGCCGCTCCGACGATCATCACCAGCAGCCGCGCCTCGGGCGACAGCTCGAAGATCGCGTGCGAGCGGACGACCAGGTAGACGCCGGCGGTGACCATCGTCGCGGCGTGGATCAGGGCCGACACCGGGGTCGGGCCCTCCATGGCGTCCAGGAGCCAGGACTGCAGCGGGAGCTGCGCGGACTTGCCGCACGCGCCGAGCAGGAGCAGCAGGCCGATCGCGGTGATCGTGCCGTGCGAGGCCTGCGAGGCGTGCCCGAAGACGTCCTGGAAGCTGACCGACCCGAACGTCGCGAACATCAGCATGATCGCCACGGACAGGCCGAAGTCACCGACCCGGTTGACGATGAACGCCTTCTTGGCCGCCGCGGCCGCGCTCGGCTTGTGCTGCCAGAACCCGATGAGGAGGTAGGACGCGAGACCCACGCCCTCCCAGCCGACGTACAGGCTGAGGTAGTTGTCGGCCAGCACGAGCAGCAGCATCGCCGCCACGAACAGGTTCAGGTAGGCGAAGAACCGCCGCCGGTCCGGGTCATGCGACATGTAGCCGATCGAGTAGATATGGATCAGCGAGCCGACGCCGGTGATCAACAGCACGAAGCTGATGGACAGCGGGTCGATCAGCAGGTTCATGTCGGCCTTGAAGGACCCCACAGAGACCCACTGGTACAGGTGCACGACGCGGCTGCGTCCGGTGCCCGGCTGGCCCAGCATCGACACGAAGACGGCGACGCCGACGACGAAGGACGCCAGCGACATCGCGACGCCGAGCAGGTGGCCCCATTTGTCGGTACGGCGGCCGCCGAGCAGCAGGATCGCCGCGCCCGCCAGTGGGAACGCGATCAGGAGCCACGCGGCGGACTGGACGCCCTGGGCCGCCTGCGCGTGCAGCTGCGGATCGGCTAGAAGAGTGGTCATCGAGATGTCCTCAGTACTTCAGCAGGTTCGCGTCGTCGACGGACGAGGACTTGCGGCTTCGGAAGATCGCCATGATGATCGCCAAGCCCACGACGACCTCGGCCGCGGCCACGACCATCACGAAGAACGCGATGATCTGCCCGTCGAGGGTGCCGTGCATGCGAGAGAAACTGACGAACGCCAGGTTGGTGGCGTTCAGCATGAGCTCGACGCACATGAAGATCACGATGGCGTTGCGGCGGATGAGTACGCCGACCCCGCCGATCGTGAACAGGATGGCGGAGAGAACCAGGTAGTGCCCGGTCACTTTTCCTTCTCCTCGACCTTGGAGTCGACCTCGACCTGCCGTTCGACGACGGCCCTGAGCGTCGTGGCCTCGTGCTTGGCGGCCACCTCGGGCAGCTCGCCGTGCAGGTCCTCGTGGGTGCCGCCTCGGCGGCGGGCGATGACCGGGCTGACCGACAGCTCGGACACGGTGCCGTCCGGCAGCAGGGCCGGCATGTCGACCGCGTTGTGGCGGGCGTACGTGCCCGGCGGCGGCAGCGGCGACACCCGGTCGCTCCTGATCCGCGCCTCGGACAGCTGGCGCTGTGTCGGCTTGGGCGTGATCCGCTCGCGGTGGGCCAGCACCATGGCGCCGAGCGCCGCGGTGATCAGCAGCGCGCTGGTCACCTCGAAGGCGAAGACGTACTTGGTGAAGATCAGCCTGGCCAGGCCCAGGACGTTGCCGCCGGCGGCGTTCGCGTCCTTCAGGCCGGTCGTCGCCGGTAGCGTCGCGTGGCCGAACCCGAGGATCAGCAGCGCGACGAACGCGATGCCCGCCACGGCCGCGGCGACGCGCTGCCCCCTGATCGTCTCGACCATCGACTCGGTCGAGCTGACGCCGACGACCATGACGACGAACAGGAAGAGCATCAGCACCGCGCCGGTGTAGACGATCACCTGCACGAACGCCAGGAACGGCGCCTCGTTCACCGCGTAGAACACCGCGAGGGACAACATCACCACGGCGAGCAGCAGCGCGGAGTACACGACCTTCCGCACGAGGATCATGCCGAGCGCGGCGGCGACCGACGCGACGGCCAGGACCCAGAAGATCACCGACTCGCCGGTCTGGTGGGCTCCGGCGGCCACGACCCCGCTCATTTCGCGCCCTCCTCGGACTCGCTCGCGGCACCGAGGCGGTAGTAGTCCTCCTCGGTCTCGCCGAGCCGCATGTCGTGGGGCGGGACCTCCATGCCCTCCGTCAGCGGGGCGAGCAGCATCTCCTTGGTGTAGATGAGGCTCTCGCGGCTGTCATTCGCCAGCTCGTACTCGTTGGTCATCGTGAGCGCCCGGGTGGGGCACGCCTCGATGCACAGGCCGCAGAGGATGCACCGCAGATAGTTGATCTGGTAGACGCGGCCGAAGCGCTCGCCCGGGGAGAACCGCGCCTCCTCGGTGTTGTCGGCGCCCTCGACGTAGATCGCGTCCGCCGGACACGCCCACGCGCACAGCTCACAGCCGATGCACTTCTCCAGGCCGTCCGGCCAGCGGTTGAGCTGGTGCCGGCCGTGGAAGCGCGGGGCGGTCGGCTTCTTGACCTCGGGATACTCGACCGTCTCGGTCTTCATGAGCATCTGGTGGAAGGTGACACCGAACCCCTTGATGGGGTTCAGGAAATCAAGCACGGGTGGCCTCCGCGGAGTTGTTTGCGCGCGCCGTTCCGGCACCGTGATAGTGCGGCGCGTCGAGCGGGGGTACCGGGAATCCGCCCGCCATCGGATCCGGCTCGGGCTCGGGTGTGCCGTCCGGTGCCTCCGCCTTGCCGGAGACCCGCTCCCAGATCACCGAGACCAGCAGGAGGATCACGATCAGCGCGGCCACGACCAGCATCACGGGCCGCATGTCGTGCTTCTCGTTGCGCAGTGCGCGCACCGTCGACACGAAGAGGATCCACCCCAGCGACGCCGGGATGAGCACCTTCCAGCCGAGCTTCATCAGCTGGTCGTAGCGGACACGCGGCAGCGAGGCACGCACCCAGACGAAGAAGAAGATGAACATCCACATCTTGATCAGGAACCACAGGACCGGCCACCAGCCGGAGTTGGCCCCGGACCAGACTCCGGTGATCGGCCACGGTGCCCGGTAGCCGCCGAGGAACAGGGTGGTGCACAGCGCCGACAGCGTCGCCATGTTGATGTACTCGGCGAGGTAGAACATCAGGAACTTCAGCGAGGAGTACTCGGTGTGGTATCCGGCGACCAGCTCGCCCTCGCCCTCGGGCAGGTCGAACGGGATACGTCCGGACTCCCCCATCATCGTGAAGACGTAGATGACGAACGACGGCAGCAGCAGCACGACGTACCAGGACGGGGTGTGCAGCGTCATGCCCAGGAAGTGGAACGCGCTGCCGTGCGCCTGGGCGTTCACGATCTCGGAGGTGGACAGCGACCCGGCGAACAGGAACACCGCCACGAACGACAGGCCCATCGCGATCTCGTAGGAGATCACCTGGGCGCTGGAGCGCATGCCGCCGAGCAGGGAGTAGGGCGACATCGACGACCAGCCGGCCAGCACGAAGCCGTACACGCCCATCGAGGACATCGCGAGCACCAGCAGCACCGCGACCGGAAGGTCGGTGAGCTGCAGGGGCGTCTTGTGGCCGCCGATCGACACGATCCCGCCGAACGGGATGATGGAGAACGAGACCAGCGCGGGCGCCGCGGCCAGCACCGGGGCCAGGAAGAACACGATCTTGTCCACGCCGCGGGGGACGACGTCCTCCTTCAGCGCGCCCTTCATGCCGTCGAACAGCGACTGCAGCAGGCCGAACGGGCCTGCCCGGTTCGGGCCGGGACGCAGCTGCATCCGGGCGATGATCCGGCGTTCCGCCCATACGGCCATCAGCACTGTCAGCAGCAGGAACACGAAGATGACGAGCGCCTTGCCGATCACCAGCCACCATGGATCGCAGCCGAACGCCCCGAGGCCGTAGGGCTTGCCGGCGCACGTGTCGGTGTGCGACGCGGCGAGCAGCCCGTTCGCGAGGACGTGGGTGGCGCTCATGCGACGCTCCCGTTCTGGATCTTCACGACGCCTCCGGCCTGGACGCCGAGGTCCCGGTAGACCGCGGACCCCGGTGAGTTGGCGGGCAGCCAGACCACGCGGTCCGGCATGTCGGTGATCTCCAGCGGCAGGGTGATCTCGCCGTGCCCGGTGGCCACGGTGACCTTCCCTTCCGCCCCGATCTCCTCGGCCGTCGCCGCGCTCATCCGGGCGACCGGCGTCTTGGCGGTGCCGGCGAGGTACGGCTCGCCGTCCTGCAGCCGACCCGCGTCGAGCAGCATCCGCCAGGTGGCGAGCACCGCCTCACCGGCGCCGGGCTCGGCCGCGACCGCGGCCGAAACGCTGGGGAAGCTCGGCCGCGTGCCCTTGAAGCCGCCCAGGGCGGCCAGCTCGCGGCGGGCCGACGCGGAGTCGGGCAGGCCGAGGTGGACGTCCATCAGGTCGGCGATCGCGGACAGCACCTTCAGGTCCGACATCACCTGGGGAACCTTGAGGACGGCCTCGAACGGACGGCCCCGGCCCTCCCAGTTGACGAACGTGCCGGCCTTCTCGGTGATCACCGCGACGGGCAGCACGACGTCGGCCCGGTCGGTGACCGCGCTGACCCGCTGTTCCAGGCTGACGATGAACGGGGTGGCTTCCAGAGCGGCCAGCACCGCGGTCGGGTCCGGCAGGTCGTACGGGTCGACACCGCCGATCAGCAGGGCGTCGATCCGCTCGTCGCGCGCGGCGGCGAGGATACCCGCGGAGTCCAGGCCCGGCGTGTCGGGCAGACCGCTCACGCCCCAGGCCCGGGCCACCTCGGCGCGGGCTCCCGCGTCGGTGACCGGGCGGCCGATCGGCAGCAGGCCGGGCA